>NZ_JALPRH010000005.1:0-395423 GCF_030464795.1 Paraburkholderia sp. SECH2 | reverse complement strand
ACAGGGGCAACGCTAATAGACCACTAACAAAACAAGGAAAGGCACCAAAGCCAGAACAAGGAAAGGCACGAAAGCCAGAACAAGGAAAGGCCAAAGCCCTAAGAACACGGCCAATGCCGCCGCAAAAGGCAAAAAAACAAAAAAACCAAAACCACTATCCGCCGCGAGGCTCCCGAGCCCCCCGAGCCGCCTCTTCAAACCTCCGGTTAGCCTCCCCAACCTCAGCCCTGAACTGCTGCAAAGCACTAACCTCCAAATCCGGCGGCATCAAAGCCGCCCATAAAACATCGATTAACTGCCCCGCGGTAGCGTCAATATCAATATGCCGATTAGCCAGCGTAGCGTCCCACAGCACATGTTCCATCGGCCCAAACACCATCGACCGCAATAACCTCAACGGCATGTCAGCCCGAATCTGCCCCGTCTCCTGGCCCTGCGCCAACACCCTCATCAACGGCGCCGTATACCGCCGCTGCAATTCCGTCAGCGCCTCACTCAACTCATGATGCCGGGCCCGACCCTCCGACAACACCAAAGCACACAAGTCCGTGCCATTCACCAGCATCAACCGCAAATGCGTCCGCACAATAAAAGCAAACTGCTGCCGCACGCTGCCATCACGCGGCAGCCCCGACTCGATCGCTTCAATGATCTCGTCGTACCAGTCGCCAATCACCCGCGCGCATAACTCGCGCTTGCCGCGGAAATAACTGAATACCGTCGCCTCGGAAATCCCCAGGCGCTGCGCAATCTCCGCCGTCGTCGCGCGCTCGTAGCCCTTCTCGGAGAACACGTCGCGCCCCGCCTGCAAGATCTCTTTCACGCGCTGCTGAGACTTGCGCCCCGCCGGCTGGCGGCGCGAGGCGGGTAACTCAGCCTTCATGGCAACCGTCATATGAGTCCAGTTCAGTTTTGTGAGGCCAATCGCCTCGGTCACACCCATCCCATCACTGTATAGCGGCTCCAGACGCCTGCCAACCGGTTTCTGAGTGATACTCAAAAATACCACTTGACGCTTACGTAAATCTGGCGTGAAATGCGCCTTGAACGTTTCGCGCCTCGTGCGGCGTGGCTAGAGCGGCCCATAAGGCCGCCGCCGTCCGCTGAGCCGCACTCAGACGGGCCGGCGCCTACCCAGGCAACCCGGTCCGCCAACGAACTCTGGAGACACTGCAATGAGCAACCTGCCCGGTTTGCAATTCCCGCTCGGCGAAGAAATCGAAATGCTGCGCGACAGCATCGCCGGATTCGCCGCCAAAGAAATCGCCCCGCGTGCCGCGGAAATCGATCGCACGGATCAGTTCCCCATGGACCTGTGGCGAAAATTCGGCGACCTGGGCGTGCTCGGTATGACGGTCTCGGAGGAGTACGGCGGCGCGAATATGGGCTACACGGCGCACATGATCGCGATGGAAGAAATCTCGCGCGCGTCGGCATCGGTCGGTCTCTCGTACGGCGCGCACTCGAATCTGTGCGTCAACCAGATTCATCGCAACGGCACGGCAGCGCAGAAGGAAAAATATCTGCCCAAGCTGGTCTCCGGCGAACACATCGGCGCTCTCGCCATGAGCGAACCGAACGCGGGTTCGGACGTCGTCAGCATGAAGCTGCGCGCGGAGAAGAAGGGCGATCACTATGTGCTGAACGGCACGAAAATGTGGATCACCAACGGCCCGGATTGCGACACGCTGGTGGTCTATGCCAAAACCGATCCCGAAGCGAATTCGCGTGGCATTACCGCGTTTATCGTCGAGAAGGGCATGAAGGGCTTCTCGGTCGCGCAAAAACTCGACAAGCTCGGCATGCGCGGTTCGCACACTGGCGAACTGGTGTTCCAGGACGTCGAAGTGCCGGAAGAAAATATCCTCGGCCAGTTGAACGGCGGCGCGAAGGTGCTGATGAGCGGCCTCGATTACGAACGCGCGGTGCTCGCCGGCGGTCCGACCGGCATCATGGTCGCGGTTATGGACGCGGTCGTGCCGTATATCCACGACCGCAAGCAATTCGGTCAGCCGATCGGCGAATTCCAGCTGATTCAAGGCAAGGTCGCCGATCTGTACACCACGCTGCAAGCGTGCCGCGCGTATCTCTACGCGGTGGGCCGGCAACTCGATACGCTTGGCAAGGAACACGTGCGCCAGGTGCGTAAGGACTGCGCGGGCGTGATCCTCTACACCGCTGAAAAAGCAACGTGGATGGCCGGCGAGGCGATCCAGATTCTCGGCGGCAATGGCTATATCAACGAGTATCCGGTCGGCCGTCTGTGGCGCGATGCGAAGCTCTACGAAATCGGCGCGGGCACGAGCGAAATCCGCCGCATGCTGATCGGCCGTGAACTGTTCGCCGAGACGGCTTGAGCCACACTTTGCATGGGATCGGAGTAAGGGCTTTGCATCCAACTCCGATCGACAGAGGAGATTCCAAGCAATGCCGATCATCGAATCAAAACTGAATCCGCGCTCGGACGACTTCCGCACCAATGCGGCGGCGCTCGAAGCGCTGGTCGCCGATCTTCGCGCGAAGGTCGAGAAACTCGCGCTGGGCGGCGGGCAAGCGGCGCGCGATAAACACACGGGTCGCGGCAAGCTGTTGCCGCGCGACCGCATCGAAAAACTGCTCGATCCTGGCACGCCATTTCTCGAGTTCTCGCAACTCGCAGCCTATGGCATGTACCACAACGATGCGCCTGGCGCGGGCGTCATCACCGGCATTGGCCGTATCGCGGGGCAGGAGTGCGTGATCGTCTGCAATGACGCGACGGTCAAAGGCGGCACCTACTATCCCGTCACCGTGAAAAAGCACGTGCGGGCGCAGGAAATCGCGGCCGAAAATCATCTGCCGTGTGTCTACCTGGTCGACTCGGGCGGGGCGAATCTGCCGAATCAGGACGACGTGTTCCCCGATCGCGATCACTTCGGTCGCATCTTCTTTAATCAAGCGAATCTGTCCGCAGCAGGCATTCCGCAGATCGCCGTCGTGATGGGCTCGTGCACGGCAGGCGGCGCCTACGTGCCGGCCATGAGCGACGAATCGATCATCGTCAAGAATCAGGGGACGATTTTTCTGGGCGGGCCGCCGCTCGTCAAAGCCGCAACCGGTGAAGTGGTGAGCGCGGAAGACCTCGGCGGCGGCGACGTGCATACGCGTCTGTCGGGCGTGGTCGATCATCTCGCGCAGAACGACGCGCATGCGTTGGGTATTGCGCGCAGCATCGTCGGCAATCTGAATCGCACGAAGCAGGTGCCGGTGGCGTTGCAGGAGCCGAAGCCGCCTCGCTATGACGTGAAGAGCATGTACGGGGTGATTCCGGTCGATACGCGCAAGCCGTTCGATATCCGCGAGGTAATCGCGCGCATCGTCGACGATTCCGCTTTCGACGAATTCAAGGCCCGTTACGGCACCACGCTTGTATGCGGCTTCGCGCATATCTGGGGGCACCCGGTCGGCATCATCGCGAACAACGGCATTCTCTTTTCGGAGTCGGCGCTCAAGGGCGCGCACTTCATCGAACTGTGCTGCCAGCGCAAGATTCCGCTGGTGTTCCTGCAGAACATCACGGGCTTCATGGTGGGCCGCAAATACGAAAACGAAGGCATCGCGCGTAACGGCGCGAAGATGGTGACGGCCGTGGCCACGGCGAAGGTGCCGAAGTTCACGGTGATCATCGGCGGTTCGTTCGGGGCGGGCAACTATGGCATGTGTGGCCGCGCGTATTCGCCGCGCTTCCTGTGGATGTGGCCGAACGCGCGCATCTCGGTGATGGGCGGCGAGCAGGCGGCCTCGGTGCTGGCCACGGTCAAGCGCGACGGCATCGAAGGCAAGGGCGGTGCGTGGAGCGCGGAAGAAGAAGAGGCGTTCAAGCAACCGATCCGCGATCAATACGAGCATCAGGGCCACCCGTACTATGCCAGCGCCCGTCTCTGGGACGACGGCGTGATCGACCCGGCGCAAACGCGCGATGTGCTTGGCCTCGGCCTCTCGGCGACGATGAACGCACCGATCGAAGACACGCGTTTCGGCGTGTTCAGAATGTGACAGAGCGCAACGCGAAGGAGCTGTAACGATGCAATACGAAACGCTGAATGTCGCTTTCGCCGGGCAGATCGCCACGGTCACGCTGAATCGGCCTGACGTGCGCAACGCGTTCAATGAAACGATGATCGCCGAGATTACCTCGGTTTTCACGGCCCTGAACGCGCGCGACGACGTGCGTGCGGTAGTGCTCGCCGCGAACGGCAAGGCATTCTGCGCGGGCGCCGATCTGAACTGGATGAAGAAGATGGCCGGTTACTCGGACGACGAGAACCGCGCCGACGCAATGCTGCTGGCGAACATGCTGTCGTCGATCTACCGCTGCAGCAAACCGGTGATCGCACGAGTGAACGGCGACGCCTACGCGGGCGGCATGGGTCTGATCTCGGCGTGCGATGTCGTCGTCGCGGTGGAGAGCGCGCGTTTTTGCCTGTCGGAAGCGCGTCTCGGCCTGATCCCGGCGACCATCGCGCCGTACGTGATCCGTGCGCTGGGGGAGCAGGCGTCGCGCCGCTACTTCGCGACCGCTGAGCAGTTCGATTGCGCGACGGCATTCCGTCTGGGCCTGGTTAGCGAAGCAGTCAGCGCGGAACAACTCGACGCTACCGTGCAGCAGATCGCCGAGACGCTTTGCGCAAACGGTCCGCAAGCGGTGCGTGCCTGCAAGCAACTCGTGCAGGATATCGCTGGCCGCGAGTTGAACGAGGCGCTGATCGAGGACACGGCGGCGCGCATCGCGCGCACGCGAGCCGGCGCGGAAGGCCGCGAAGGCGTCGCGTCGTTCCTCGAAAAACGCACGCCTTCCTGGCGCAACTGACGCGCAAGTAAGCGGACATTCAAGCAGACATTCCGAGGCGCTCGTCAGCCCTCATCAGAACAACAGCCCGAGTGGGACATTCACCGAGACACCTCATGTTCAACAAGATCCTGATTGCCAACCGAGGCGAGATTGCGTGCCGCGTCGCCGCGACCTGCAAGCGGCTCGGTATCGCGAGTGTGGCCGTGTATTCCGATGCGGACGCCAACGCAAAACACGTAGCCGCATGCGACGAGGCGGTGCATATCGGCGGATCGACCGCCGCGGAAAGCTATCTGCGGGTCGAGCGCATCATCGAAGCCGCGCGTGCGACCGGCGCACAGGCCGTGCATCCGGGCTACGGTTTTCTCTCTGAAAACGAAGACTTCGCGCATGCCTGCGAAGCGGCCGGCATCGTATTCATCGGACCGCCGGTCGAAGCGATCGCCGCCATGGGCTCAAAGGCGGCCGCGAAGGCGCTGATGCATGCGGCGGCCGTGCCGCTCGTGCCGGGTTATCACGGCGACGATCAGGACGCTGAGTTGCTGCATCGTGAAGCCGATGCGATCGGTTATCCGGTCTTGCTGAAGGCGAGCGCGGGTGGCGGCGGTAAAGGCATGCGCGTGGTCGAGCGCACGGAAGACTTCGCGGCGGCGTTGGCGTCGTGCAAACGCGAAGCGGCCAGCAGTTTCGGCAATGACCGCGTGCTGATCGAAAAGTATCTGACGCGGCCGCGTCACGTGGAAGTGCAGGTGTTCGCGGACCGTCACGGCGGCGCGGTGTATCTGTTCGACCGCGATTGCTCGGTGCAACGGCGTCACCAGAAGGTGCTGGAAGAAGCGCCGGCGCCGGGCTTGTCGGCAGAGGTCAAACGCGAGATGGGCGAAGCGGCCGTGGCCGCCGCGCGCGCGGTGAATTACGTGGGCGCGGGCACGGTCGAGTTCATCATGACCAGCACGGGCGACTTCTACTTCATGGAGATGAACACGCGCCTGCAGGTCGAGCATCCGGTTACGGAAATGGTGACGGGACAGGATCTGGTGGAGTGGCAACTGCGCGTCGCCGCTGACGAACCGTTGCCGCTCTCGCAAGAGCAACTGAAAATCGACGGCCATGCGATCGAAGCGCGCATTTACGCGGAGCATCCTGCCCGCGGCTTCCTGCCGTCGACGGGTACGCTCAAGCATTTGCGCATGCCCGAAGGCGTCGAATTCACCCTAGGCGAGCCCGACCGCAAGGCGCCGGTGCGTATCGACAGCGGCGTACGCGAAGGCGACGCCATCACGCCGTTCTACGATCCGATGATTGCCAAGCTGATCGTCCACGGCGCGACGCGTGAAGAAGCGCTCGCGCGAATGAATCGTGCGCTGCGTGCCTGCGAAGTGGTCGGTCCGCACACCAACGTCGAGTTCCTGCAACGCATCGTCACGAGCGAACCGTTTGCGACGGGCGATCTCGATACGGGTTTGATCGAGCGTCATCACGACGCCTTGTTCGCGCCCGTGAAAAAGCCCTTCAAGGAAGCGCTGGCGCTTGCTTGCGCAGCATTGTTGACGCGTGAAGGCGGCACGGCGCACGGCGCGTCGCCGTGGGATGCACTCTCGCACTGGCGTCTGAACAGCGGCTATACGCAGACGCTCGGCTGGCGTGACGTCGAAAACGAAAGCGTTTTCACGGCCACGTTTGCTCGCGACGGCGCCACGCAAACGCTCGAACACGACGGCGTGCGCGAAGGCTTCACCTGGTCGGAAGGCACCGGTCAGCACGAATACCGCGCGACGATCGGCGATGCGCGAGTCACGGGGCGTGTTTTCATCGACGGCGATACGTTCCACGTGTTCTGCCTCGGCGAGGCGCTGGCGTTCGAGTGGCAGAACCTGCTCGCGCATGCCGCGGATGCTGAAGGCGGCGAAGGCCGCTTGACCGCACCGATGCCGGGCAAGGTGATCGCCGTGCTGGTCGAACCGGGCGCGGTGGTGGAGAAGGGCACGCCGCTGATCGTGATGGAAGCGATGAAGATGGAGCACACCATCGGTGCGCCGGCGGCAGGCACGGTAACGGAAGTGCTGTATGCGGTTGGCGATCAGGTCGCCGATGGCGCACAGCTTCTGGTGCTGGACGTAGGCTAACGGTAACGGCCGTGCTTAAACGAGGCGCGCGTAGCCGGCGGCGCGCGCTTCATTTTCGAGTTGCTCGATCCGTTCGTAGTCGGTGAGCGGCAACGCGGAAAAGCCCTTCAAACGCAGGCGTTTGGCACGTTCCGGCTGGGCGCGGTGCGCTTCGGTGAGGGCCTCGCGCAGCGTTTCGATCGTCGCGGACGGCACGTTGTTGGAGGCAATCAAAGGCAAGCCTGGCGATGCCGCCGTCAAGCCGATTTGCCGAACCTTTTGCGCCAGTTCCGGCAATTCATCGCAGACAAACGCGAAGGTCACGCAGTCGATTGCGGCGACGTCCGCGCGATTGTCGACCACCGCTCGCAATGATCCGAGATGCGAACCGGTGCGCAGCACCGCGCTGAAAAACGCGCCCTTGCGTGCAAGCGGCGCCACCGCATGGCGAAACACATTCATGCCGCTATTCGAATCGTCCTGATTGTAGGCGGCACGCGCGCCGCGGCACGCCGCGAGCGAATCGAACTGCGACTCCGCTCGCGTGACCAGCACGCTCGAATAATCCGCGCCTGCGCAGCCCGGCGCATCGAATTGCGGCGTGGCGATCACCTGAACCTGCTCGTTCAAGCCATGCACCAAGGGATAGCCGCAGGTTTGCGAGAGTAGTACGTTGGGGCGCCGCCAGAAGCCATGCAATTCTTCGTCGGGCTCGACGATGCGGCAGGCCGGGCTCACCATGCGCAGGACGTCGTCCAGCCACTCGCGCCACACAGTGGCGAGCGCGGGTGTCACGTTGTACATCGGCAGGGCGGCGATCCAGGTCATGGACGCGATTCTGGCATACCTAATGTCTGACCATTCGGAATTCGTCGAGACCCAGGCGCACCGGCTCGGTCTCTTTGAACGGCCACTTGCACTCCACCACCTTCAGTATTTCCAGTTGCGCGTCTTCGAACGCGACGAGCAAATCCGTGCGCCGCTTGCTCGCGGCCCCGCAATAGGTCATCAGCGCCTCGGCGCTGACCTCGAAGACCTGCACCCGATCGTCATAACAGACGCGGAAGGCGACGGTTGCGCATTCCGTGACACAGGGCCTGAATCCTTCATCGACATATACCGACATGACAACCTCCCGCCGCACGCCTGAGTCATCAGGATGACTGGCCCTAAGCTTTCGGTATGTGGGAAAACCAGCATTTGCTGTGAAAATGCCGGGCCTCCGTTCCATCTTACCGGTCGAAAATAATTGTCGCTTGAGTGGCCGCGTGCGCGTAGTCAGAATTCGCGTCAGGACGGCGGGCCCGTCATTCAGAGTTCCAACGTCAGTCCGTCCGTTGCGGCGACGTCGTCGGCGACCGGCCGGCCCATGCAGATGAGGGCATGGCCTTCCTCGATGGAGGCGTCCGTCGGTGCTTCGTAGGCGACTCGCCCGTTCAACACGCGCGTGGAGCATGTGCCGCACATCCCGGAGCGGCAGCTCGACGGCGCGGCGATCCCGGATGCCTCGGCGAGATCGAGAAGCGTGCCGTTCTCCGGCAGCCATTGAACCGTGCGCTGCGAGCGCGCGAACGTCACGGGTATGCCTGCGCCGTCGCTTGCCGGCACGTTTGCGGGGCGCGAGCTTTGGCCGTTTTCCGCCACCACCGGTGGGATTGCCGGCGTGCGTTTGACAGTTGCCGGTCCAAACGCCTCAAAGCGAATTCTGTTATCGGCGACGTTGAGCGCGCGTAATCCTTCATACAGTTCACGCATGAACGACTCGGGTCCGCACAGATAGAAGTCGTAGTCGTCGAAGGGCAGCGCGCGTTTGATTTCAGCCAGGGTCACGCGACCGGGTAAGGCGCCGTAAGGCGATTGGGTGGCTGGATCGGCGGTGCTGTCGAACAGGTGCATCGAGACCGCCGGATGGCGCGACGAGAGTTCCTGCAGGTGCGCGCTGAACGGCCGATCGCCGTCGCGTCGCGCGCCATGGAAAAAATACAGTGACTTGGGCGGACTATTCGGCTCGCGCGCGGCAATCGCGTGATGCAGCATCGTGATCATCGGCGTGATGCCGATGCCCGCCGAAATGAACACGGCAGGGCGCGGGCTGGCTGAATCGTAGGTGAATGCGCCACGTGGCACCATCGCTTCGATCTGCATGCCGGCGGCGAAGCGGTCATGCAGCCAGGCGGAGCCGACGCCGTCGCGTTTCACGGTGATTCGGTACTGCTGCCGGTTGCTCGCGTCGGACAGCGTATAAGTGCGCGTCAGCGGCTTGTCCAAGCCGTCGACCGGGACGCGGATCGGCAAGTATTGCCCAGGCTCGTACGCCGGCAACGGCGAGCCGTCCGCCGATTCAAAATAGAACGATCGGATCATGGGCGTTTCTTCGCGCACGGCGGCGATCTTGAGCTTTTTCCACGGCGATTCGAGTTGTGAAGCTGGCAGTGAAGCGGGCACCGAAGCCTGCGTCACGAACTGCGGCGCATAGCCGACTTCCGACCAACGAAACGGTAACGCCTGGCGGCTGCGCCGCACTTCGGTAATACGAAAGCGCACCAGCCGCTCGGCCAATGGAAACCTGGCCAGTTCCGGACCGTCCCACACGATCTCAGCGAGGGCCGCGATGTACAGCATGTCGCCGCTCGCAAAGTCTACGAACAGCAGGCCGGCGCGTGGATCGTGGACCAGGTTGCCCAGTGTGTTGAAGAAGCGGTTGCCGCTGAAATCGGGCGTTGTCAGGGTAGTCGCGTCGTCAACACGCACGAAGCCCGGCATGCCGCCGCGATGCGAAACATCGGCGCCGCGAGCCGGACCCGCATCTTCACTGACGTTCGCGCTGGCGATAAAGAAAGTATCCGCGTTGGCGAGCAATGTGCGGTCCGCGTCGCTGAGTTGAGTCGACGTCTCAACGGGTGTCCCAGTGCCGGTTGCACCACGCGTAACAAAAGTCGGCGTACGACTTTGAATATATTTTGCGCAGTTGCCGAAGCTTTGCATGACCTCGAGCGTGACCGTATCGCCATCTACCGACGACACCACGCCGTTGACGCGATTGCGTCGGCGGGTCTGCGCTTGCAGCCCCAGGCCACCGATCATCATGCCGGGCTGCCAGTACCCAGCCAACGGATCACCCGGTAAAACGCCGCCTTCGATCCGCAACGTGCGCGGGTCCGGGGACGATACAAAGCCCGGCTCGGCCGCGCGCAGCGTTGCCCACGGCTGGCCGTTCGCATCGAGGCCGCCGAACACCATGAAAGGCTGTTCGGCATAAAACTGCCGATGCTGATCCGGCATATAGCGACGGATGCCGCGACGACCGATCGATTCCGCCTCTTTGTCCACTCCGGCATGTTGCTGCACCAGGAGTTCGGCGGCGTGAAACGGCGACTCGGCGGCGTCCCAGCCGCGCGGCGCGCTGGAAGAATGCTGGGACATATCGGCCTCTGCCCATTAGAGCGTGTGCACTTCTCTGGTTAGGCGGCGAGCAGTCCAGCCTTCGTCGCAGGCATCGCGATGAAGCGCGGCAGCGCTTCAACACGGCGGAGCCACGCCCGGATGTTCGGGTACGGCTCGAGCGAGACACCGCCTTCCGGCGCATGGGCGATGTACGTATGCGCGGCGATGTCGGCAATGCTTACGTGGTCGCCCGTAGCGAAATTCTTGTCGGCAAGCTCCGCGTCGAGCACGTCGAACAGCTTGAGCGCGATCTTCTGCGCGGTGTCGAGATTGAGCGGCGCACCGAATACGGTGACCAGCCGCGCGGCGCACGGTCCATATGCGATCTGCCCAGCTGCGAGCGACAGCCACCGTTGCACGGTGGCGGCGCCGAGCGCGTCTTCCGGCAGCCATGACGGGTCGCCATAGCGTTTCGCCAGATAGACGAGGATTGCGTTGGAATCGAACAGCACCGTCTCGCCGTCTTCGATCGTCGGCACCTGGCCGAACGGGTTGAGCTTCAGGTATTCCGGGCGACGATTGTCGCCGGCAGCCATGTTCAGCTCGATCACTTCAAAAGGCAGATCGAGCAAAGTCAGGAACAACTTGACGCGGTGTCCGTGCCCGGAGAGAAGCGTAGTGTGAAGGCGGATGGGCTGGGCGGGTTTAGCGGCTGACATTGAAAGCTCCTGGGGCGGGGAAAGCCGACAACCGTCGACTGGAATGGAGTAAGCGTACCGGTCCGTGGCGCCGCGCAGAAGCCTGCTAAGCTAGAAAACATAATCAATCAAAGATGGACAATCGGCGAATGGCAGATCTAAAAGATGTCAATCTGAACCGCCTTGCGATTTTCGTTGCCGTGGTGGAAGCGGGCTCGTTTACCGCCGCCGCGGCGCGTCTCGGCCTCACGAAAACCATGGTCAGCACGCATCTGCAGCGGCTCGAGCGCGAAATCGGCGCGGGTCTGCTGGTCCGAACCACAAGGCGGCTCAGCGTGACCGAGAGCGGGCGTGCCTTCTACGAGGCAAGTTGCAAGATCTTGCTGGCGGCGGAGGAAGCGCTATCGGCCGTAACAGGGGAATCGGCGCCGTTGCGCGGCACGTTGCGCGTGAATGCGCCGATCGACTATGGAGCGTTGGTGGTGACACCCGCGTTGGTGGAGATGCGCCGTGCGTATCCGGAACTCGACATCGAACTGGTCTGCAACGACCACTATGTCGATCTGATCGCGGAAGGCATCGACGTGGCCATCCGTCTGGGGCAATTGGCCGACTCGGGCTACCGCGCTGTGAAGCTGGGTGGTTTCGTCAAATGGATCGTCGCGAGTCCGGAGTTCATCAATACATGGGGTAAGCCGAAGACGCCGGCTGCGCTCGCGCCCATGCCTCATGTCGCGCTATCTGTCTTGCAGCATCCACTTACGCTTGAGCTGCAGCGTGCGAAAGGCGCAAAACAAAGCGTGCGCTGCGAGAATGTCCTGCTGGTGAACACGGCTGATTCCGCCCGTGCGGCGACGCTCGCGGGCGGTGGCTTCGGATTGCTGACGGATTTTTCGATCGCTGACGATGTGGCGGCGGGGCGACTGGTGCGTCTGTTGCCGGATTGGGCCGGAAAGCCCAAGGGCATCTACGCGGTGTTTCCGCCTACCCGTTATCCGACGGCAAAGGTACGCGCGTTGATCGACGTGATCAGAAGAAGGCTCGAGGCGCCGGTGGACGGTTAGCGCCTCGCAGAGCATGGAGTACGCACTGGCTCTCAATGCCGTTTTTCATCGTTATGCCTTAGCCTGCTAAGCATAGTTAAAACGCTCGCTTATCCATGCGATTCGGCGTTGTTACGATCGCGGTTTGATCGTATTGACCAGACCGGAATTTCGAGCCGTGACCTTTTCTATTTTTCGTTTGCTCGCTCGTGCGGCGCTGACTTCGTTGCTCGTCATCAGTACCGCTCACGCGCAGACCGCCACCAATTCTTCGGCTCCGATAAAACTGCGGATCGGCTATCAAAAGTCTTCAACGCTCATCACGATCCTGAAGGTGCGTGGTTCGCTCGAGCAGGCGCTGGCGCCGCTAGGCGTCAGCATTAGCTGGAACGAGTTTGCCAGCGGCTTGCCGCTGACCGAAGCGCTCAACGCCGACGCGGTCGACTTTAGCGCCGATGTCGCCGATACAGTCCCGGTGTTCGCCCAGGCCGCTCATGCACGTTTCGTGTATGTCGCGCAGGAAGCGCCGTCGCCTGGCGCCCAGGCCATCATCGTGAAGCGCGACGGGCCGCTGCATACGCTTGCCGACCTGAAAGGCCAGCGCATCGCGGTGACCAAGGCGGCCGGCAGCCATTATCTGCTGCTCGCCGCGCTCGCCAAAGCCGGCCTTGCACCTGCTGATGTGCGCATCAGTTATCTGACGCCCGCCGATGGACGTGCCGCATTCGAGCGCGGCAGCGTGGATGCCTGGATCACCTGGGATCCGTATGTCGCATCGGTGGACAAAGCGCCGGACGTGCGCATCCTCGCCAACGGTGAAGGCCTCGCCTCCTATCAACGGTACTACCTCGCGTCCAGCAGCTTCGCCGCGGCTCACCCGGATGTGGTCAGCATCGTAGTTGCGCAGTTGACGTCGGCGGGGGGATGGGTCCGCAGCCATCCTGACGATGCGGCAAAGCTGCTCGCCCCGATCTGGGGCCTGGACGCAGCGACGATCGAGCGTGCGAATGGACGCCGTAGCTATGCCGTACGCGCTGTAGACGCGCAGAATTTCGGTGAGCAGCAAAAGATCGCCGACACCTTCTATCGAGCGGGTCTTCTGCCGGCGCCAGTCGATACGGCCACAGCGCAACGCTGGAACTTCACCACGAAGCGGGCCGAAACAGCGGCCGTTTCGACCACCACTCCGACCACAGCTTCTGGTGGATAGGCCCTGCAGCGAACAGGGGCTTAGGGCCGAACGCGGCCCGCAGCGCGTTAAAGCATCGGGTTTATCACTCCAGCAGATAACCGTATGGGATTTGCTTCGTTGTCGTCGCGCGTATGCACCGGTAAATTCGTCTGACTTCGCCTTTGCCGGCGTCCTTCGAACAGATTCGACGAAGAGCTTCCTGTGACGACTGCTATTACACCCACCGCCGCCAGCGCCGCTGGCCATGCCAATCAAGCCCAGCACATCGAAATTCGCGCTTTCGACGGTCCCGTCGGCGCTGAAGTTCTGGGGCTCGATCTCAGCAAGCCGTTAGGTCAGGAGGATTTCGCACGCATTCACCGCGCGCATCTGGATCATCACGTGCTGGTGTTTCGCGATCAACGCATTACGCCGGATCAGCAGATTGCCTTCAGTCGCCGCTTCGGCCCGCTGCAGATTCACGTGCTGCATCAATTCCAGTTGCCGGGTTATCCGGAGGTGCTGGTCGTCTCGAACATCGTCGAGAACGGCCAGCCGATCGGTCTCGGCGACGCCGGTCATTACTGGCATTCCGATCTGTCGTACAAGGAGAAGCCGAGCCTCGGTTCGCTTCTGCATGCGCAGGAGCTGCCTTCGGAAGGCGGCGACACGTTGTTCGCCAACATGCACCTTGCGTGGGACACATTGCCGGAGCACTTGCGCAGCGCAGTGGAAGGGCGTTCGGCGGAACACACGTATCTAGCGAAATACGCGGAACTGCAGAAGCGCAGCCCGTGGCGGCCGAATCTGTCGGCGGAGCAGATCGCACAGGTGAAACCGGTGGTCCAGCCGATCGTGCGCACCCATCCTGAGACCGGGCGGCGCGCGCTCTTCGTCAGCGAGCATTTCACGACCCGTGTGATCGGCTTGCCGGAAGACGAGAGCAAATCGCTGCTCGAAGAGATTTTCGCGCACAGTGTGCGCCCCGAGCATCTGTACCGGCATCAATGGTCCGAACACGACATGGTGTTCTGGGACAACCGCTCGCTGATGCATCTCGCGGCTGGCACGCCGGATCATCTGCGCCGCAAACTGTATCGCACGACGATTGAAGGCGACGTGCCGTTCTGACGGCAACGCCGCCCGCTATAACCACTATCACATGCTGACCGGAGTTCCGATGCTTGCCAGGTTTCACCCGACCGCTCTTCGGTCGTCTCTTTCCCGTCGTTTGACCGCCACGCTGCTTACTTTATCGATGGGTGTCGCCGGCTTCGGCGCATCCGTACCCGCGCACGCCGAAGGGCAGATCCGCATCGCCGAACAGTTCGGCATCGTCTATCTGCTGCTGAACGTGGCGCGCGACCAGCAATTCGTCGAGAAAGAAGGGCGCAAGCAGGGCCTCGATATCAAGGTTGACTGGGTGAAGCTCTCGGGCGGCTCCGCGGTCAACGACGCGCTGCTCTCCGGCGCGGTGGATGTCGCCGGTGCCGGCGTTGGCCCGTTGCTGACGATCTGGGACCGCACACATGGCAAGCAGAACGTGAAGGGCGTGGCGTCGCTCGGTAATCTGCCGTACTACCTCGTCAGCAACAATCCCAATGTCAAGACGATCGCCGACTTTGCCGAGAAGGACCGTATCGCGCTGCCGGCGGTCAATGTGTCTGTGCAATCGCGCGTGCTGCAATACGCGGCGGCGAAGCGCTGGGGCGACAAGGATTACAACCGCCTCGACAAGTTCACGCAGGCGCTGCCGCATCCCGATGCCGCGGCGGCGATCATCGCGGGCGGCACGGAAATCACCGGGCACTTTGGCAATCCGCCGTTTCAGGAGCAGGAACTCGCCGGCAATCCGAAGGCGCACATCGTGCTGAATTCGTACGACGTGCTGGGTGGTCCGAGCTCCGCAACTGTGCTGTACGCGACAGAAAAATTCCGCGACAACAATCCGAAGACCTATCGCGCGTTCGTCGATGCGCTGGCGGATGCCGCACGATTTATCTCGGCGAATCCCGATGCCGCAGCCGATATCTACATCCGCACGAACCAGTCGAAAATCGACCGCAATCTGCTGCTGAAGGTCATCAAGGACCCGCAAGTGCAGTTCAAGGTCGCGCCGCAGAACACGTTTGGACTCGCGCAGTTCATGTATCGCGTCGGCGTCATCAAAAACGAGCCGAAGTCGTGGAAGGATTATTTCTTCGACGATCCGGCAACCGCGGCGGGAAGTTAAGCGTGATCTTCTTCTCGAGCTTCGCCGGCTATTCATCGGCGCGCGCGGTCGGCTTACAGGGAGCGATCTGATGGTGGCCAATCCTACCTTGCTGTTTCCGAACGATGCTAAGCAGGCCGCTCCGGCGACCAGCGAAAGACTGCTCGCGGTCGAACACGTCAACCTCGAATACCGCACGCGTGAACGGATCGTTCGCGCGACCCACGATGTGAGTTTCGACGTGTATGGCGGCGACCGCTTCGTGCTGCTTGGCCCCTCGGGTTGCGGCAAGTCGACGCTGCTCAAAGCCGTGGCCGGTTTTATCCAGCCGACGTCGGGCAGCATCTCGCTTGACGGCGTTGCTGTGCGCGGCCCAGGCGCCGATCGTATTGTCGTGTTTCAGGAATTCGACCAGTTGCCGCCGTGGAAAACGGTTCTGCAGAACGTGGCTTTCCCGCTGCAGGTGGCGAAGAAGCTTTCACGCGCAGAAGCCAAAGAACGTGCGCTGCATTATCTCGACAAGGTGGGGCTGGCTTCGTTTGCCAATGCCTATCCGCATACGTTGTCGGGCGGTATGAAGCAGCGCGTTGCAATTGCCCGCGCGTTGGCGATGCAACCGCGCGTGCTGCTGATGGACGAACCGTTTGCCGCGCTCGATGCGCTGACTCGCCGCAAGATGCAGGAGGAACTGCTGCGCTTGTGGGAAGAGGTGAACTTCACGCTGCTGTTCGTCACGCATTCAATCGAAGAGGCGCTCGTGGTCGGCAACCGGATTCTGTTGCTGTCGCCGCATCCAGGCCGCGTACGCGCCGAGCTGAACAGTCACCAGTATTCGCAGGATAGTTTCGGACGCAGCGACTTTCAGCACAGCGTTGCGCGCATCCATCACCTGTTGTTCGAACAAACGGAGGCCGTTCAATGAGTACGCCCACCGTCCTGCTACCGCCGGTTCGCGAAGAGTATGAGCGTCCGCTCGAACCGCTCGGTGAACTTGTTCTCGAAGCACCGCTTCCGCTCGGCAAGCGCCTCTTTGCGCAAAGCTGGTTGCGCAAGACGCTGATTGCGCTGGTGTTGATCGCGATATGGGAAATCGCCGCGCGTGCGGTCGACAACGATCTGCTGCTGCCGACTTTCGGCGCGACGTTCAGCGCCTTCGTACAAGGTGTCTGGTCGGGCGAACTGCTGCAGAAAACGGCGGTGTCGATGTCCGTGCTGCTGCGCGGCTATCTGCTTGGCGCCGCACTCGCCTTTGTTCTGACCTCGCTTGCAGTATCGACGCGCATAGGCCGCGATTTACTCTCGATGCTGACCGCGATGTTCAACCCGTTGCCTTCCATCGCGCTGTTGCCGCTCGCTTTGCTCTGGTTCGGCCTTGGCACCGGCAGCCTGCTGTTCGTGCTGGTGCACTCGGTGCTGTGGCCGCTTGCGCTCAACACGTACTCCGGTTTTCAATCGGTGCCGGCGACGCTGCGCATGACGGGACGTAACTACGGCCTCACCGGTATGCGCCATGTGTTGTTGATCCTGGTGCCGGCCGCCTTGCCGTCGATTCTTGCCGGCCTGCGCGTGGGCTGGGCCTTTGCGTGGCGCACGCTGATCGCCGCCGAACTCGTATTCGGTGCGAGTTCCGGCAGCGGTGGGCTGGGGTGGTATATCTTTCAGAATCGCAACGAGTTGTATACGGATCGCGTTTTCGCGGGGCTGGCTGCCGTCATCGTGATTGGCCTGCTGATCGAGCATCTGGTGTTCGATACGCTCGAACGCGTGACCGTGCGGCGTTGGGGCGTGCAGCACTAACGGTCCAATGTCGCGACAATGAGGGTACGGTAACGCGCTTAAGTATGACGAAATGGGAAGCGCGCTGAAGTTCGCGAAACAACCGGTCGCTCCATCCGCTACCGGCCCCGAACCAGATCGACAGGAGACCCCGTCATGGGAATGCGCCCAGATCCTACGTTTCACGCATCGCCGAAACTCGCCATGGATGCGCCAGCGGAAGACTTCGCTTATACGCTGCTGCTCAGCCCCGATTTCTCGCAGCCCGATGCACTCGCTGTGATAGACGTGAAGCCTGGATCGCCAACCTACAGCCAGGTGGTTCATACGGTGCCGGTGCCGAACAAGGGGGACGAGTTTCACCACTTCGGCTGGAACGCCTGCTCGTCGTCACTCTCGCCGCTGACCGGCCACGCCTTTCTCGAACGGCGTTATCTGATCATTCCGGGGATGCGCTCCTCGCGCATCTACATCGTGGATACCAAGCCCCATCCGACTCAGGCGAAGATCCACAAGATCATCGAACCCGAGGAAATCTTCCGCAAGACGGGCTACTCGCGTCCCCACACGGTTCATTGCGGACCGGAAGGCATCTACGTCAGCACGCTCGGCGGCGCTGGGAAGGATGGCACAGACGGGCCGCCGGGAATCTTCATCATGGACTGCGAGACTTTCGAGGTCCTCGGCCGCTGGGAAATCGACCGTGGGCCGCAGGAGAAACACTACGATTTCTGGTGGAACCTGCCGCGCGATTACATGGTGTCGAGCGAGTGGGCGTTGCCGCCGCAATTTGAGAACGGGATCGTCCCCGAAGATCTTCTCTCGAACAAGTACGGGCACCGCATCCACTTCTGGGATCTGCGGGCGCGGCGCAACGTGCAAACGATCGACCTCGGCGCCAACCATCAGATGGCGCTCGAAGTGCGGCCCGCGCACGATCCCAGCCGCGAATACGGTTTCATCGGCGTGGTGGTGG
This sequence comes from Paraburkholderia sp. SECH2, assembly GCF_030464795.1. Classification (NCBI taxonomy): domain Bacteria; kingdom Pseudomonadati; phylum Pseudomonadota; class Betaproteobacteria; order Burkholderiales; family Burkholderiaceae; genus Paraburkholderia; species Paraburkholderia sp. SECH2. The sequence continues at coordinate 377,227 of NZ_JALPRH010000005.1, read as the reverse complement.
ATACGACGAACCTTGAAGGATCGGTCTGGACCTGGTGGCGGGAGGATGGAAAGTTTCACATCGAGAAGACCGCGACGATTCCGCCCGAGCCCGCAGATCCGGAACTGCTTCCGCCCTTGCTGCAGGGATTCGGCGCGGTGCCGCCGCTCGTCACCGATATTGATCTCTCCATCGACGACAAATTCCTGTACGTCGCCTGCTGGGGAACCGGCGAAATGCGCCAATACGACGTGACGGAACCCCGCAAGCCGAAACTCACGGGATCGGTGCACATCGGCGGGATCGTACGGCGCACGCCTCACCCGAACGGTCAGACCTTCGCGGGTGGTCCGCAGATGGTCGAGATCAGTCGTGACGGGAAGCGCGTCTACTGGACCAACTCGCTCTACTCGACGTGGGACGACCAGTTCTACCCGGCCGGTGTGCCGGCGGCACAGGTCATGGCGCGGGCTGAACCGGGCGGCGGCCTTGCACTGGCCGAGGAGTACTGGGTCGACTTTCCCGACGGATACCGGGCTCACCAGATCCGGCTCGAAGGCGGGGACTGCTCGACGGATTCGTTCTGCTACCCGTCGGTGGGGACTTGATTGGGAGTGGCTGGCCGCAGATCGGCCTTTGGCTAGCCGTCGCGGCGAGCGGCCTCTATCACGGGCTTAACCCGGCGATGGGATGGCCGCTCGCTGTTTCTAGCGGGCTGATGGAAAAACGTGCGCGGGCGCTGTTCTCCGCGCTCCTGTATCTCGCGGCTGGGCACGTACTGGCGATGTTCGTGGTGATCGTGCCCTTCGCCATGCTTGCAATGCTGCTCACCTGGCAGCGCGAGATCCAGATCGGCGCGAGTGTGCTGGTCATCGGCTTTGGTGTCTGCCTTCTGATCTGGCGGCGCCATCCGCGTGTCCTCGCGCGTATCCCGCCGTCGCGGCTTGCGCTCTGGTCCTTCGCCGTTGCCATCGCGCACGGCGCCGGACTGATGCTGGTGCCGATCTACCTCGGGCTGTGCCGGTCGTACGACATGGACCGGGGGCATCAGGCCGCACGCGCACTGATCGACTCCAATCTGGGGATGGCGCTGCTTGTCTCAGGCGTCCATGCCACCGCCATGATCGCGGTTGGTGGACTGCTGGCCTGGTTGGTCTATCGCTACCTGGGGCTCAAGTTCGTGTCACGGAGCTGGTTCAACCTGGACGCAGTCTGGGCGTCGAGCCTCATTCTGGTTGGCACGCTTTCGTTGGTGTTCAATGCCGCGTTGTCTGGCGGTGAGGGCTGATAGGGGCGAGCGCAGCGATGCAAGCGGCGGGCTTGCGCTGCTCAGAAGCCATTCAGGCGCTGTTCAGGAGCCGCCGAACCAGTTGTAGCCCTGGTTCTCCCAGTAACCGCCGGGATATTCGTTCGTCACACTGATCGCGACGATATGCTTCGGATTCTTGTAGCCGAGCTTGGTCGGCATACGCAGCTTCATCGGGAAGCCGTATTTCGGCGGCAGCACCGCACCGTCATAGGTCAGGGTGAGCAGGGTCTGCGCATGCAACGCCGTTGGCATGTCGATGCTGGTCCAATAGTTGTCCGCGCAATGCAATGACACGTACTTCGCCGTCATGTCCATGCCCGCACGCTTCATGAACTCGGAGAAGCGCACGCCACCCCAGCGGCCAATCGCGCTCCATCCTTCGATGCAGATATGCCGCGTAATCTGGCTTTCCTGCGGCAATGCGCGCAGCTCGTCGAGTGTCCAGACGCGTTTGCCATTCGCGAGGCCACTCACCTGGAGGCGGTAGGTCGCCGCGTCGACTTCGGGCACATCGTCGATGCCGTAAAACGCGTTGAACGGAAACGGCCGGGTGATCATCGACTCCGGATAGGTCGGGGCCATCTCTTTCGGATTGAACAGCAGGGCTTGCACATCATCGTTGAAGAACGACATCTTGCGCAGCATGGTGTTCACCGACTTGTCGTTGGACAAATCGCAGCCTGACAGCAGCGCAATACCGCCGAGCGTGAGAATTCGTTTGCCGAGCAGGCGGCGCGCCGGATCTTTCAGTTCGTTGCGTGCATCCTTGATGATGGATTCGGCGTGAGACGAAAGAAACGTATCTGGCTTCACAGGTCGTTTTCGAAAAGTCATGGACTACCGTCCGCGAATCATCAGAAGCAGCGAGCGCGGCACCAGAGCGACCATGACGACGTGTACGAAGAAGAACGCAACCAGCACGCTCATCGCAAAGAAATGCACGACGCGCGCATTGTCGTACCCGCCGATCAGCGTGCGCAGCAACGGAAATTGCACCGACTTCCACACGGCCAGACCTGAGAGCACCAGTAGCGTGATATCGACGATTACCACCAGGTAGGCGAGTTTCTGAATGGCGTTGTAATGGCTGAGGTCCTCATGCCCGAGCTTGCCACGCAGCGCGGCGGCGAGATCGGTTGCAAGTGACTTGAAGCTGAGCGGCAGCAGTTTGCGACGCAGACGTCCGGAAGCTAAATTCAGCCCGACGTAAACGAGGAAATTCGTCACCAGCAGCCACATGACCGCAAAGTGCCACAGTAGCGCGCCGCCAAGCCAGGTACCCAAGGTGATGGAGGAAGGAAATCGCAAGACTGGAAAGATGGGCGAGGCGTCATACACCTGCCAGCCGCTCATTACCATCAGTACAACGGCGAGCGCGTTAATCCAGTGCGTGATGCGGACCCAGGCGGGTTGAATCGTTACGTGGCTCAAAGCGATCTCGTAGTTGATCAGGTTGCCCGCGGCAGGAAGAGCGCCAACGCGCTGCCTTTCCAGTCACGGGCATGCACACCGTGGCTTACTGGCCGGATTGCTGCGCTGCCTGTTCGATCATGGCGGCGACTTCCCGCGGATGGGATTCAAACACTGCATGGCTTGCACCGTTGATTTCGACCGTAGTCGCGTGAGCACGCGATGCATACATGCGTTCGAGCTCCGGATTGATGATCTTGTCGGCTTTAGCGACCATGTACCAGCTCGGCTTTGTCTTCCATGCCGGGTCGGAAACCTGCGCTGAGAACTCGGACGCCGCAAGCGGGATCTGCGCATGCGCCTCGAACTCGGCTTGCGCACGGGGCAGGTCGGGCGCGAACTGCAACGGATAGTCAGCCGGTTTCAGGTAAACAAAATTGTCCGATGTGCCGACGATGGACAGCGGACCGCCCGGGTACTTCTTGCCGTTCTCACCGATGGTTTCACCGGCGTCGAGCGCATGCGCGGCGATGTAGACCAGCGACTTCACGTGCTCGTCGTTCCCGGCTTCGCTAATGATCGCGCCGGCATAGCTGTGGCCGACAAGTACGCACGGGCCGTCGAGGCTATCGAGCACGCGTTTTGTGGCGGTCACGTCGTCGTTAAACGACGTCAGAGGTTGTTGCACCAGCGTGACGTGGTAGCCGTCCTTCGTCAGAATGTTGTAGACGGGACGCCAGCCTGCAGCATCGGCGAATGCGCCGTGGACGACTACGATGTTCTTGACGGGTGCGGCAAAAGCAGGCGCGGCGGCAACAGTAAGCAGGCAGAGCGCAGCAGCGGCTTGCGCGGCGGTGGATCGTAACGTCGGAAAGCGCATGTAAATCCTTGAATATTGAAAACGCAACAGTCGATTAGGATTGTTGAATGAATGGAAAAGACGACACGCAATGTCGGCGACGTAATGCGTTAGAACTGCGGCGCCACGCCGTCCTTTTCGACGAACAGCACGTGCGCGTCATAAACGCCGTTCGCACCCGGTGTAACCACAATGAATACCTTCTTTCCTGCCGTCAGATCCGTCTTGCTTGCCGGAACTGGTGTCACGACGGGCACGTTTGCCGGTACGGTTACCGTGCTGCTGCCGCCCTTGTATGACAGATTCAGCTCGCGGCCGCTGGTGCCAGTGACAACCGACACTACGTTTGCATTCGTCATCGTGCTGTTAGGACCGAAGTCGTAAGCGAAATGCCCTTCGGCCGTACCGCGTGCGGCCTCAGGAAAAACGATCATCGAAGTGGCCGTCAATTTTCCATCGCTGCCCGTGATCGCCGGCGTCCCCACGTATGAACCGACTTTGGCGTCGGAAAGCTTGGCGGGTTTGAACGCCGATACCCCGACGTCCGGTTTGACGTCGACAGACACGGTGTCGCCACTGTTCCGGTGTACGGTCAGAATTTCGCCCTTGCAGGACACAACATCGCCGCGAATCCGTTCCGGTTTGACGTCAGGCGTTTGCGCAAAAGATGCGCCCGAAAGCGTAAGGGCGGCAAACAGAGCACCTAATTTGTAATGAATCGACACGAGTTACTCCATCTATATGAATGTGATTGAATCGGAATGTCAGACGCTGGCGGACGTCACGTCTGCAACAAGCATCTTGTGCGGCTGGATGGGTTGGATTGGTGCGCTACCGAGGCGCAAGCAACTCACGCCAGTTGATTCTTCATGCCCAGAACATCGATCGCCTCGATCGACGGAGGGCTTGCCAGCAACTCGTCGGCGTGCGCCATCAGGGCTTTGGCAATATCACCCTGCAGGTGTGCCTGGCGATCCTCTTCACTGGCAAACGCGTCGAAGATGGCGAATGTGGTCGGCGATAGTTTGAGGGCGAACCAGATCGGCGTAGTCGCTTCCTGGCCTGCCATTTCCAGACCGGCGGCAAGGAAGTCTGCGAGTTCCTGCTCCTTTCCCGGTTTGGCTTCAAGTCGGACAAATAACGCGGTCCTGATCATCTCTGTTCTCCGTTGTCCGCGTGATGAATTCATGCGGTGAACGACACTGTACAAACAGAGTGCGCTGCGGAATACTGTCTAAATCGACAATATTGGTACCAATCCTGCCATGCGAATTTTTGTCCTCGCACTCGAGGGAGTGTTCGACACAGGTCTCACCACGGTGCTCGATAGCCTGACGATGGCCAACGGTCTTGCGTGCACGATGGGGATGGCCACAACGCGCTTTGACATCACTATCGTGGGGATCCGGCCCGAGGTGCGTACCGCACTTGGGATGCAAGTGCCCGTTCACGATATGAGCGACGCTCCTGCGCCGGACTGGGTTGTGTTACCGGCGCTCAACCGCATGACGGGCGAAGATCTCGTGCCCGTGCTCGGCCGGAACGATGTGGTCGATGCATTCGGTGCTTTGCGTTCATGGCGTGAGGGCGGGGCCCGCGTTGCGGCCGCCTGTACGGGTACGTTCGTGCTGGCTGAAAGCGGCTTGCTCGATGGTGGCGAAGCTACGACTACCTGGTGGCTCTCGCCACTGTTCCGGCAGCGCTACCCGAAGGTGCACCTGGACGCGCATCGCATCGTCGTTCCGAGCGGTAGCGCGCTAACGGCAGGCGCGGCTTTGAGCCATGTCGACCTTGCCCTCTGGTTGATCCGAAATTACAGCCCTGAGCTTGCGGCGCTCGTCGCCAGGTACCTCGTATTCGATTCGCGCTTGTCGCAGTCTGCCTATGCGATTTCCGATCACCTTTCCCATTCGGACCCGCTCGTCGAGCGTTTCGACCGTTGGGTACGTGAACACCTCGACACGACAATTTCGCTCGACGTTGTCGCCGATGCATTGGCGACCACCACGCGGACGTTGACGCGACGTCTGAATGGCGTGCTCGGTAAAACGCCTGTCGAGTACATTCAGGATCTTCGGGTGGAGCGGGCCGTTCATCTGCTAAAGACGACCAAGCTCACGGTTGATCGCATTGCGGAGCAGGTCGGGTATGCGGACGGCCACACCTTGCGAACCTTGCTGCGGCGGCGGATAGGTAAGGGCGTGCGCGAATTGCGGGGCGCTTGAGCCGCCCCGTGCACCGCGAAATATTTCGTTTGCCGAATTAATTTTCCTGCGCCAGCGCCGCCGCCAGCTCGCGTGCCGCCTGTCTCGCCGCGTGATCGAGTTCGGGACCAAGCAGTGTTTTCTCGACGACGATCGACTTGACGTCGGTCACGCCGACGGATCGCAGCCACGCTTCCATATATGGCCGCTGAAAATCGAACGAATGGGCGGGTGTGCTCGAGCCCACTGAATAGTCGAGACCTCGCGCATAAACGACCACCGCTTTCTTCTCTTTCAGCAAGCCCTGCAATCCACGCTCATCGAATGAGAACAGAATGCCGCGCTGCGACACGACGTCGATGAAATGCTTGAGCTTGTAGGGAATGGAAAAATTCCACAGCGGCAAGGAGAACAGCAACGTATCGGCGTCGTGCAGTCGCTGCGCGAGTTCACGGATGCTCGTCCACGCCTGCTGCTGGCCTTCGCTGAGCGGTGTGCCGCTCAGGTCGGCATATTTGGCATCGAGCGCGTCACCGTCGAACTCCGGCAGCGCGACTGACCAGAGGTCAAGCACGTCGATCCGATGAGCCGGATGCGTGTCGCGGTACGCGTCCATATACGCGCGAGCGACGTCGAGAGAAGCCGATCGCTTCTTACGCGGAGACGATTCAATGTGCAGCAAGGTAGACATGACGATACTCCGAATGGGTTGGAAGTTGCCATCACAACATATTTCGATTCGAAATATAAACGAAGTATCATCGCCAGATTAAGTTCGAATCGCACTGTATAGGAAAGGGCTATTCCATGTTCGATACCGTGCTGCTGCGATCCTTCGTGGCCGTGGTTCAGGAAGGCGGCTTCACGGCCGCAGCCGCCCGTCTCAATCTGACGCAGTCTGCCGTCAGTGCGCATCTGCGGCGTCTGGAAAAACAGACCGGCCGCGAGCTGCTCGCGCGCACCACGCGCTCGATTACGCTCACGGCGGACGGCGAGCTGCTGCTGGGTTACGCGCGGGCCATCCTCGCGCTCAACCGTGACGCACGGGCACAGATGCTTCGCGGACCCAGCGAGGGAGCAATCCGGGTCGGTCTCTCCGACGACCTCGCCAACGTCAGACTGATGAATGTCATGCATGCGTTCGCAGTGCGCTACCCGCGCATCGCCTTCAGTGTCAGGGTCGGCATTCCCGCCGAACTGCTGCACGCGATGGATCAGGCCGAACTCGACATGGTGATCGGCGGCCGCTGCGAGGGTGGCCGTTCTGGACGGGTTCTCTGGCGCGAACCGCTCGTGTGGGCGGGCGCCGAGTGGGCTGCGCTCACGCCCGGCGTTCCAGTGCCGCTCGCGGTATTGCCCGAGCCGTGCCCATATCGTGAGGTGGCATTGGCCGCACTCGCCCGGGCTGGCCGCGATTACCGGATAGCGCTGGTGTGCTCGAGCGGCGCCGGTCTGTGCGCCGCAGCGCAGGCTGGCTTTGCGGTGACGCCGGTGGTCCAGACACAACTCGTGCACGGCTTGCGCGTAATTCCGCCGGATGCCGGCTTGCCTTCGTTGCCGGATGTCGAGTTCACGATTTTCACTGCGGCGGGGGCATCCCCACACATTCAAATCGCCGACGAACTGAGCGACGCCGTCGTGCTTGCGTTCGCGAACAGAGGATGATGCCGGGCGAGCGCATGGCGGGCGGCCAAAGATAAGAAATCAAACCGTTGCTTGACCCGTGCCGGCCCATCAATCCCCGAACCTCGATCCGATTTGTTCCGCTCACGCAAAATAGTTTGTCCATAGCGGGTGTTTGCTCAGCGCGTGAATACACCTAGATTAGGCACCTATCGGAGCCACCGGCCCGGTGGGCAAGAAAGCCCAATCCAATATTCGAGGTATTCCATGAGCACGTCGCAAAAGGTCGTAGTTGTTACTGGCGCATCGCAAGGCATTGGTGCCGAGACCGTCAAAGCATTTCGCAAGCTTGATTACCGCATCGTCGCAACGGCACGCAGCATCAAGCCGTCCGAAGATCCCAACATCGTGACAGTGGCGGGTGACATCGCTGATCCGGCAACGGCGCGTCGCGTGATTGCCGAGGGCGTGGCACGCTTCGGCCGCATCGACACGCTGATCAACAACGCCGGTGTTTTCATCGCCAAGCCGTTCACCGGTTATACGTCTGAAGACTACGCTTCGGTGACGGGCGTGAATCTGAACGGTTTCTTCTACATCACGCAGTTGGCGATCGCCGAAATGGAGAAGAACAACAGCGGCCACGTGGTCAGCATCACGACCAGCCTGATCGACCACGCCATCGACGGTGTGCCGTCGGTACTGGCGTCGCTGACTAAAGGCGGTTTGAACGCAGCCACCAAGTCACTCGCAATCGAATATGCGAAGCGCGGTATCCGCGCGAACGCGGTTGCTCCCGGCATCATCAAGTCGCCGATGCACGCCCCCGAAACGCACGGGGCACTCGGCGCACTCCATCCGATGGGCCATATGGGCGAGATGAGCGACATCGTCAACGCGATCCTGTATCTGGACTCGGCGCCGTTCGTGACGGGCGAAATTCTGCACGTCGACGGCGGTCAGAGCGCTGGGCACTAAGGCAACACGGGGGGCGCTACTGGTTGCGCCCGTTATCTGAATCATCAATAAGGAGCTGACTATGTCGATAGAAAACGTCCTGTACCGTGCACACGCTGAAGTTACCGGAGGCCGCGAAGGCCGCGCCGTGGCGCCGGAAGGCGGACTTGACCTGAAGCTGACGAGGCCGAAGGGATTGGGCGGGAAGGGCGAGAAAGGCACCAACCCCGAAGAGCTTTTTGCTGCCGGTTACAGCGCGTGTTTTATCGGTGCCATGCAATTCGTTGCTGCGCGCGACAAAATCGCTATCCCTGCTGATGTATCGATCAACGGAATCGTGGGTATCGGTCCCATTCCCAATGGTTTCGGCATCGAAGTCGAGTTGAAGATTTCGTTGCCGGGCATGGCACGCGAAGCGGCTCAGGACTTCATCAACAGAGCTCATATTGTGTGCCCCTATTCGAACGCAACGCGTAACAACATTGACGTTACGCTGACGCTCGTCTAAGCCGCAATCCGGTTCGACCGGTTGCAGGTCGCCGTGCGCCTGGCGACCTGCAGGGCCTGTCCCGCTGCGAGTTGCGCCAATCTGTAACAACACGCCGCTTCACGTTGAATTTTGTAGACGGACGGTCTAATATCGGCTGTATGGACATGCATACAGCTCCGCGCCGTCGAGGGCGCCCACCGAAGGACCTCGCGGGCCACAGCGAAACCCGGGAGATTCTCGTGCGGGCGGGCGTTGCTGCGCTCACGGAAAAAGGTTTTTCCGCCACGGGTATCGACGAGATCTTGCGCAGCGTGAATGTGCCAAAGGGCTCGTTCTATCACTACTTCGGAAGCAAGGAAGAATTCGGCCTCGAATTGATCGACCGCTACGCTGCGTATTTCGCGAGAAAGCTAAACTGGTTTTTCACGGACAAATCGAAATCACCGCTGCAGCGCTTCCACGATTTTGTCGCGGATGCGGAAGCAGGGATGAAACGCTACAGCTTTCGGCGTGGGTGTCTGGTCGGTAATCTCGGGCAGGAAATTGCGGTACTTCCGGAGAGTCATTGCATACGGTTGCGCGAGGTTTTCGCCGACTGGGAAGCTCGCACGGCAAGGTGTCTGAAGGAAGCGCAGGCGGCCGGCGAGATTGCGGAAGGGGCCGATTGTTCGAAACTTGCGGCGTTCTTCTGGATCGGCTGGGAAGGCGCAGTGTTGAGGGCAAAGCTCGAAGGCGGCCCTGAAGCGTTGCACATTTTCGCGGACGGTTTTTTCGCCGGGCTGGGTTAGCGCCGTTTTTTTTCTATTTAAATAGACGATCGGTCTAATTTATGTCGGCAGCGATGAAAACGCTCGCGAGGGTAAATGGGATGCAAATGGAAAGTACGACATTTGACTTTATTGTTATTGGCGCCGGTTCTGCCGGCAGCCTGCTCGCGAATCGCCTGAGTGCTGACAAGACCCGGAATGTCCTTCTGGTGGAGGCGGGCGGTAGTGACGATTACATGTGGATTCATATCCCCGTCGGCTATTTGTATTGCATCGACAATCCGCGCACGGACTGGCAATTCCGCACCGAGCCGGACAAAGGACTCAACGGCCGGCAGATCCTTTATCCGCGCGGCAAAACGCTGGGCGGATGCTCCAGTATCAACGGGATGATCTACATGCGTGGCCAGGCGCGCGACTACGACCAATGGGCCGAGCTGACTGATAATCCGGAATGGACATGGAACAACTCATTGAAGGACTTCAAGGCTCACGAAGACTTCTACAAACTCGATCCGAGCCAGCACGAACGGCTGAACGCCAATGCCGAGGCGATTGCAAAGATTCACGGAAGCGGCGGTGAGTGGCGTGTCGAAAAGCAGCGTCTCAGGTGGGAAATTCTTGATGCGTTTGCCGAAGCAGCGGAGCAGGCCGGCATTCCGATCATCGACGATTTCAACAAGGGCGACAATTTCGGCGTGAGCTACTTTAATGTCACGCAGAAAAACGGTTGGCGCTGGAATACGTCAAAGGCTTTCCTGCGTCCGATCAAACACCGCTCGAATCTCACGACGTGGACTGACGCCCACGTGAAGAAGCTCAACATCGAACGCGACAGTAACGGTGCGCTGCGTTGCACCGGCGCGGAAATCGTTCGCAATGGCGAGCTTGTGTCGGTGAATGCCGCCCGCGAAGTCGTGCTTAGCGCGGGTGCGATCGGATCGCCGCACATTCTGCAGCACTCGGGGATTGGTTCGGCATCTCTATTGAAAAAGCACGGCATCGATATTGTTCAACACACACCTGGCGTCGGCGAAAATCTGCAGGATCACCTGCAGATTCGCGCGGTCTATAAGGTTGAAAACTGCGACACGTTGAACGTTCTTGCCTCGAACATGCTCGGCAAGGCGAAGATCGGCCTTGAATATGCGCTGCACCGATCCGGCCCGATGAGTATGGCGCCCTCCCAGCTCGGGGCCTTTGCCAGAAGCGATCCGTCAAGGAAGCACGCAAACATCGAGTATCACGTGCAGCCGCTGAGTCTCGACGCTTTCGGGCAGCCGCTGCACACGTTTCCGGCGTTCACCGCAAGTGTTGCCAACGTGAACCCGACGAGCCGGGGCACGGTGCACATCAAGAGCGGCAACTTTGAGGATGCGCCGGCCATTGCGCCGAACTACCTCAGTACGGAAGACGATCGGAAAGTCGCTGTAGATGGCCTTCGCCTGACGCGACGCATTGCGAGCCAGGCGGCGCTCGCGAAATACCGCCCGCAAGAGTACAAGCCGGGCGCGCAATACGAGTCCGACGCCGAACTCATGAAGCTGGCCGGGGACATCGCCACCACGATCTTCCATCCCGTCGGTACGGTTCGGATGGGCACGTTAGCGGATCCGAATGTCGTTGTCGACAGCCATCTGCGCGTGCGCGGCGTTGCAGGACTTCGTGTGGTGGACGCGAGTGTGATGCCCACGATCACCAGCGGCAATACGAGCTGCCCGACGATGATGATCGCCGAGAAAGCTTCGCACTGGATTCAAGAAGGCGTTTGACCTAATTCAACCAGGAACTGGCTATGGCTGAGAACAAACCCGGGGTGAAGAGGCGCTTGCCCCTCGAAGGAATAACGGTTGTCGATTTTTCGCGTGTGCTGTCCGGACCGTATTGCGCGATGACGCTGGCTGACCTTGGGGCACGCGTCATCAAGATCGAGCGTGTAGGCACCGGAGACGATACGCGCGCGTTCGGTCCGTTCGTCGACAATGAATCGGCGTACTTCATGTGCTTCAACCGCGGAAAGGAAAGCATTGCGCTCGACTTCAAGTCTCCACGTGACCGCGAACTTCTCGAGCGCCTGCTGGATAAGGCGGACGTGGTGGTCGAGAACTTTCGGCCCGGCGTGATGGAGCGGCTCGGCTACGGCCCCGAGCAATTGGCAAGGACGCATCCGCACATTGTCTATGCCTCGATTTCGGGCTTTGGCCACAGCGGCCCGTTCAAGGATCTGCCCGGCTATGACACCGTCGTGCAGGCCATGGGCGGCGTCATGAGTCTGACGGGATGGCCCGACAATCAACCGGCGCGCGTGGGTACTGCGTTCGGCGATCTCGGCGCCGCACTATTTGCCGTGATTGGCATCCTGGCGGGGCTATATAAGCGCTCTAAAGACGCACAAGGCACGCACGTGGACATCGCGATGCTCGATTGTCAGGCGGCGTTGATGGAAACGGCGTTTGCAAGATTTGACGTCGAAGCAAAGGTGCCCACGAGGACTGGCGACGCCCATCCCTCGCTCGCGCCGTTCGAAAGCTTTGCTGCGCAGGATGGCCGATTCATTATCGCCGCGGGGAACGATCAGCTTTTCCTGTTGATGGCCGATGCCTTGGGCGTGCCGGAAGTGGCGCTCGACCCGCTGTTCCTGACCAATGATCTCCGCGTGCAAAACCGGCCCGTCATGATCGAGACCGTTGAGCGGGTGACCCGCTCAGCACCGGTCAGCGTTTGGCTCGATAAGCTGAACGAGGCTGGGGTGCCCTGTGCGCCGATCAACACGATCGACAAGGTCATCGAACATCCGCAACTGCACGCGCGCAACATGTTCATTCATGTTCAGGGCAAATCCGAGCGGAAAGTGAAAACGGCCGGCAATCCGGTCAAGATGAGTACCTCACCCGATGAGGACGTCACGGTAGTCAGAAAAGCGCCGGCGGTGGACGAGCATCGCGAAGCAATTCTGGCTGAGTTGATGGCTTCATCAGGCGCCTATGCGTCGCAAGCGGATGCTGAATCAGACAACGATCCTTTGAAGCGCTCGATAAGCCTTCCCGCATAACGCCTCACATTTGAACTGACAGGTGAAAATATGTCGAACGATGTTTCAGCAGTGCGTGGCGCATCCGCTAAACAAACCAGCGTGCAAGTGATCGACGCGAATGCCGATACCGCAGGGGCCACGTCGGAAAACGGTACGTACGAAACCATCAAGATCGACCGAAGGGAGCGCGTCGGTCTGATCACGCTCTATCGCCCGAAGAACCTGAACGCGCTCAACGTTCAGATGTCACGCGAAGTGCTCGCAGCGCTTACAGCTTTTGACCAGGACGACGGAATTGGCGCCATCGTGATCACCGGCAATGGGCGCGCTTTTGCGGCAGGGGCGGACATCGAGGAAATGGTCGACAAGTCCTTCGCCGACTGGCACGCGAAAGATCTTTTCGCCGAGTGGGACCGCATTGCGACGATTTCGAAGCCCATCATCGCGGCTGTGGGTGGCTATGCCCTCGGCGGCGGATGCGAACTGGCGATGGCGTGCGATTTCATCATTGCGGCCCATGATGCTCAATTCGGCCAGCCGGAAATCAAGCTCGGAATTCCGCCAGGTATTGGCGGTTCGCAGCGCTTGACGCGTGCGGTCGGAAAGTCGCTTGCAATGGACCTGATCCTCACGGGCCGGAACTTGCGCGCTGATGAAGCACTTGCAGCCGGTCTCGTTGCGCGCGTGGTTCCCTCGACCGACTTGCTGCAAACGGCGCTCGAGACAGCGCACACCATCGCCGGTTACAACCTGCCTGCCGTACGGCTTGCAAAGGAGGCCGTCAATCGGGCATTCGAGACGCCGTTGAAAGAGGGTGTTCTGCATGAGCGCCGGCTCTTCCACGCCGCGTTTGCGACCGAAGGTCAAAAGGAAGGCATGTACGCATTCCTTGCCAAGCGCGCTCCTGTATTCCGCCATCGATAGGTCATGGTTTTTCGTTAGTAACGTGGGATGGGCGCAAGTGCCACTATGCGCCTAGTTTCTCCATCAGGAAGTCCACGAAACAGCGCACACGTGACGACAGATGGCGGCCGTGCGGATATAGCAGGATGAACGGTCGCGAACATCCGCCATACGGCTTGAGCATTTCCTTGAGCGTTCCGTCAGCTATGTCTTTCTCTACGATGAACCGATAGGTATGAAACACGCCTGCTCCATGGCGCGCCAGGGTGACGCCGGCAAGCGCATCGCCCGATGATCCACGACGGCCGTGCGTAGTGATCTCGTCGAGTTCGCCATCTCGATTGAATACCCAGGGCAGGTTGCGGCCGGTGCTCGGTAACTCGAACTGGATGCAGTTGTGATTGATTAAATCGTCCGGCGTTTCCAGTTTGGCCGCTTTTCGCAGATAAGCCGGTGATGCCACGACTACCGTTTCCGCGTCTTCGAGTTTTCGGGCAATCAGACTCGAGTCCCGTGGAGTACGACCCCGGATTGCCAGATCGAATGGTTCGTCCGCAAAGTCGATGTTACGGTTGCTCAGATGCGTTTCGACGGTGACCTCCGGGTAGCGCTCATGGAAGTCTGCCAAAAGGGGAAGGACGCGATAGTGACCGTACGGCGTTGGCATGCTGATTCGCAGCACACCCGCCGGCGTTGTCTGTTGCCCGGTAGCTTCTCGTTCTGCATCCACGAGATGACTTAGCGCCAGCCGACACTGCTCGAAGTACCGGCTCCCCACGTCGGTCAGCCGGATCTGCCGCGTGGTTCGGACAAACAGGCGTGCACCGAGTCGTTTCTCGAGACGCGCCACCGCACGGCTGACGGCTGCAGGTGTAACGCTTGCGGCGTTCGCAGCGACAGTAAAACTACCCAATTCAGCTGCCAGACAGAACAGTTCGATACTGCCTACAAGGAGGTCATCAAATTGACGCTGCATGGTTTCTCACGGTGGTTGTTATCTGCCAAACAGATAGCCGTATATTTTCTCTTCGCTTGTTAAGCGTGCAAAACGGTGCGAGGGTGGGACGTTGATCATGCTCCTGACCGCATGGACGATGTGATGGGTCTTCGCTGAAGTATTGGGCAAACGCGGATTGCCTTAGCGGTTAGTCAGACTATGTATGCCTATCCCTAACGGAGAAGTGATGACGCTTACCACCAGACAACAATCGATCAAGGATGAGTTCATTCGTGTGCGCAATACCTGGGCACCGCAGTGGGAAAGTATTCTTCGCAACGACTGCGATTTCCTTCACGCTTACCTGAAGCTCTCAGCCGTACCGCTGTCGCACAACCGTCTTGAGGACAAGGTCAAGGAGTTCATCTACATTGCCGTCAATGCATCCTCGACGCACCTCTTCGCTCCCGGCATCCAGATGCATCTGAAAGCGGCGCTGGATTTTGGCGCTACACGTGAAGAACTGATGGAGGTGCTCGAGTTGACCAGTACGGTCGGTATTCACGCTTCGAACGTGGCGATGCCCATTCTCGCCGAGGTGCTTCAGGAAGAAGGTCTGCGAAAGCCGGCGGGGTCTGACGATAGCCGCCGTCAAGCGTTGAAGCGGCGTTTCACCGAAGTACAAGGGTATTGGGATCCCATATGGGACGGTGCGCTGGCACTCGATCCGGATTTCTTTGAAGCGTATCTCGAGTTCTCTTCGGTTCCGTGGCAGACCGGTGTGCTCGCGCCGAAGGTCAAGGAGCTGGTGCTGTGTGCGCTCGATATCGCCGCCACGCATCTTTACAAGCCGGGCATCAAGATCCATATGCGCAACGCAATTCGCCATGGGGCAACTGCCGAAGAAATCATCGAGACTGTCGAAATTGCCAGTGTTATCGGAATTCACGGTGCGCTGATTGGAACTCCGATGCTGGACGACGCAATCGCGGCGGCGCGGGCTTCGTGAATTTGACGGGAGGTAGATCGTATTTCCTCCATCGCGGACTGGCAACTTCGGTGACAGTCGAATAGCCGAAAAAAGGCGCACGTCCGAGAGCGTGCGCCGCGACAACAGAAGGGCAGGGTTAGGAGGAGACTCCCTTCATGCCGCAAAGAGAATAAACGCGAGCACCCGATGCATTGCCTGCATCCTGTCGACGTGGTGCATCACGCTACCGAAATGTCGTGCCACAGCTTGGCCACAATCATGAAGGAGCCGTCGACATACGCCCAGTTCAAGTGATCGATAAAAACCTTGTCGTGAATGCGCAGGCGAACCTTGGTGACCGAAGTATCGGCTGACAGAAAGTCTGCGGAGATCAAGGTGTCGTCACGCGGTTGACCCTTGCTCATTGGCGACACACGTTCGGCGATCACGCGGCGGTAGTCGGCAATCGGGACGACGGTCAGTTTTCCATCGTCTGTGTCAAACAGACTGCAACTTGTGTGGAAGACCCGATCAAATTTTTCCAGATCGCACTCGTGCAGCGCCTGGAAGTAAAGATCGACGGCTTTGACAAGCGCGGGCATTTTCTCGATAGACATACGGGCTTTCCTGTTGATTTCGGTGACTAAAAGTCCACTGCCTGGAACTGGAACGATCGCATTTCGCGAGCAAGAATATGCGACATGTGCGTCGCAAGCAACTCGTCGCCGGAATATCAGTCTTTCCAGATGGGAAGAAGAGATCCGGAA
Organism: Paraburkholderia sp. SECH2; assembly: GCF_030464795.1. Taxonomy (NCBI): domain Bacteria; kingdom Pseudomonadati; phylum Pseudomonadota; class Betaproteobacteria; order Burkholderiales; family Burkholderiaceae; genus Paraburkholderia; species Paraburkholderia sp. SECH2. The sequence goes on along the minus strand of NZ_JALPRH010000005.1, from coordinate 361,018 downwards.
TTGGACCCATTACGCATCAATGATGCTTATCTGGATGCATCCCGTCTCTACGAACAGACACGCCTGACTTGTTCTAACCGGGCAAGAGTGTTTGTCCTCGGCGGGTATTCAAACGCGATGGCAGCGAGCCTAGGATTCACCATATATCAGCGCCGCTGGCCGGTGCTCCTTTGCGTCAATCACCGTAAGGCGGAAAGACATGCCTATTGTTACGATTCAGATCACCCGCGAGGGGACCACGCCCGGCACAACTTCGGTCACGGCGGAAGAAAAAGCCCGCTTGATCAAAGGTGTCAGTCACCTGCTGCTCGACGTACTAAGCAAACCTCTCGACGCGACGTTTGTTGTCATCGAGGAAGTGGAAACGGAGAACTGGGGCTGGGGTGGGCTGCCGGTAGACGAGTATCGCAGGCAGCGGGGAAGCAAACCGGGCTGAGGGCCCGTGGAAGGCCCATGATCGACTGGCTTAGCCGCTTCATTCCGTCGCCCATTTCGGTAAGCTGGTCCGAGCGTATTCGTTCGTGCGTGGGAGCGCTGATCGGCATTACGATCACCGGCATCACCATGCGCAGCTTCAATCAGAGCGGTGCATTGGTGCCATTCCTGGTCGCCCCTATGGGTGCGTCGGCAGTCTTGCTCTTCGCCGTGCCGGCAAGTCCAATCGCTCAGCCTTGGTCGTTCGTTGGCGGGAATCTGATTTCCGCCACGATTGGCGTGACCTGCTCGCAATTTATCTCTGACCCCGTCCTCGCGGCAGCTGCTGCAATCGCGTTTGCGCTATGCGCGATGTTCGCGTTCAGATGTGTGCATCCTCCTTCTGGCGCCGTCGCGCTCACGGCCGTGTTGGGAGGAGCTAACGTTCACGCTCTCGGATATGGCTTCGTGTTCGCGCCGATCGCTGTGCAATCTTTGATCATGCTAGCGTGTGCGATTGTCTATCACGCGCTCACCGGACACCGTTATCCCCATACCCGGCACGACAGCAGTGCCACAAACGACCCCGGCGAGTCGCGCCGAGGGATCTCCCGCGTTGAACTGGAGTCCGCCTTACGCCGACACGGGGAACTCCTCGATATCGGCACCGACGATCTTGCCTCGCTACTGCAGGAAGTACAGATGCTGGCTTACGCGCGCAGCTTCAGCGAACTGACATGTGGTGACGTCATGTCGCGCCCGGCCATCTACATACCAACCAGGACCTCGGTCAAAGCAGCACATGACATTTTACTTAGACATAGCATTAAAGCGCTTCCGGTAACCGACGAATCGGACCGGGTCATTGGCATTGTCACGCGGGCGGATGTTCGTGGATGTGAAGAAACCGCTTGCATTGCTGAGACCTGCGATCGGTGTATCGAGCGCGGGACTGTTCGCAATCAGGAGACGCTAGTCGATAGTTTAATGACAACTCCGCCGGAGACTGTCGAAGCTGGAACATTATTGATAACGGTTGTGCCGATGTTCGCGAAGCACGGACATCACCACATACCCGTTGTCGACTCTCATGGCCGGCTCGTCGGGATGATGACCCAGGCCGATGTTGTTTCTGGCCTCTATCAGCACAGTCACGCGTTCACTGACATGCAACGCGCGGCATGACGTGGGGCGACGTCTCGTGGCTATCTACTTTTGCGATACCCCTATCGCGACAAACCGCCTGTGCGTTCTGGAAACATTGCTAAGCTGTTCTCCTACGTGATACGTCAGCAACCCGAACGTACGAACGCCGCCATTGGGTCCGTCGGACTTTCGATGGGACCATCAGCGATGATGGCAGCCGCCGGATTTTTGCATCCGCGACAGTCCCGGTCACGGGGGATGTTCGCTTTGTGAATCTATCAGCGAGGTAGGAGATGGACCAGCTATACATGTTGCGGACTTTCGTTGCAGTCGTACAGCATCGAAGCTTTAGCAAGGCTGCCGCGTCGTTGGGCGTGACCACCGGCTCGATCTCCAAAGCCATCACAAGACTCGAAGCGAGTATCCAGACGCGGGTTCTGTATAGAACAACTCGAACTGTTTCGGTGACAGACGCGGCGCAGTCGTACTATCTGAGTTGCTGCCGTCTCCTCGAAGAACTTGACGAAGCAAATCGCCGCATTGCGCAGGAGCGTGAAATCGACAGCGGAAGATTGCGACTCGTTGTGCACCCGATGCTGGTGAGCAAGACGCTCTCTCGACTTGTGTCGAACTATCACGCTATCGCTCCGAACGTGAACCTCATGATCTCCGTTCAGGAGGGAGCTGTGAATCTGTATGACGGCCATTTCGACGTGGCGATTCTTCCACCTCATCTTGTCGAGCAGTCTGCGGTCATTCGCCGTACGTTATCCACGTCATCGCACATTTTCGTTGCTGCACCGGGTTACCTTGAACAATGCGGTACACCCGAGACCGCTTCGCATTTGGCCGCACATTTCCTTCTGGTGGACCCCGCCTCGAGGCAGAAGGGCACGAATTTCATCGATCTGCTGGAAAACGGGAAAAGCGTGAGTGTGCTCCCAATGTCGTCCATGGACGGTAACGAAGTGCTGCTTCGGGCGACAGCGCTTACAGGTACTGGCATCGCGAGCTTACCTGAAGCGATGGTTCGGGAAGACATTGCCACCGGGCATCTCACGCACATCTTGCCGCAGTGTTCCACCTCAGAAAGCGGTGTCGAGATATGCCTGTTCTACTCACACCGCGAACTGCTTCCTGCAAGACTCAGGAATTTCGTTGACTTCTGCACGGAGTTTTTTCGCTCGGGGGCCCGAAATATCCCCAATGAGATCGCGACGATTTCACAACCCTTGGGCCGCAGCGCTGAGCGCACGCTAACAGCGGCCTGAGATCATCGCGCAGCCTGCTTTCAAATGCGACTGCGACCGTGAACTCAAATTTGAACGATGGCGAAAATGGTCCGTTGTCTCATCGCGAGCCGTCAACTGATGGTAAGGACACTCCCATGACATTGAAAGACGGTGTATCAGGGGGCCGTGTCACGCCTGAAGACTACAAAACCGTCGAGGCAGCACAACGTACCCAGATTGAACGACGCCGGTATCAGATGTACCCCCGTTTGACGGAAGCGCGGATAGCCAAGGCGGCTCGCTTCGGGACGACGGAACATTGGAAGGCCGGCGACGTTATGTTTCGCGCTGGAGAGCAGAGCGAAGGCATGAGAATCCTGACGCGTGGGACGGTCCATCTGATCGTACGAAACGGGTTCGGCCAGTCTCACCTTTTTCAGGAGGTCAGTGAGGGACACTTTCTCGGGGAGACGGCAACCCTCAGCGGCAAACCCTACCTCGTCGATGCGATTGCCATCACTGACGTCGACGCGTTCCTCATCTCGCCTGAGCAACTCCGGTCGCTTCTGATTGCGGAAGCTCAGCTTGGCTCGGAGATCATGCGCGCGTTTATTCTGCGACGCGTCGGATTGATTCAGGACGGTAGTGGTCCGATCCTGCTAGGGGCCTCAACCGATCCGAGACTCATCGTCCTCGCGGATATGCTACGACGCACCAATCACCCGCATCGGATTCTTGATCCGGTCACGGACGACGAGGCTCGCGATTTCCTTTCGAAAACACCGTACGTAGAAGGAAAGATGCCACTGGCCGTGCTGGTTGATGGCGCTATCCTGCACAATCCTGACGAAACACTCCTCGCGTCGAAGCTTGGTCTCCTGTGCGGCTTCGATGAAGCTGACACGTACGATGTCGTTATTGTTGGCGCCGGTCCAGCCGGACTTGCAGCAGCCGTGTACGCAGCGTCAGAGGGGCTATCCGTGCTGGTTTTCGATTCAAAGGGGTTTGGCGGACAGGCCGGTGCAAGCGCCAGGATCGAAAATTATTTTGGGTTTCCAACCGGCATTTCCGGTCACGTTCTCGTGAGCCGCGCATTTGAGCAGGCGGTTAAATTCGGAGCGGAAATCGTCATACCTACCGAAGTGGCAAAACTGCACTGCACGGAATCGCCCTTGAAGGTCGAACTCCGCGATGGGCGGTGCGCGCGAGCGAAGACGGTCGTTATAGCATCCGGTGCCGCCTATCGCCGCCCGCAGATTAAGGGTTTAGATGAGCATGGGATTCATGGTGTCAACTTTTGGGCGTCGTCGATCGAGGGGCGCCTCTGTCAAGGCTCGGAAATCGTGCTTGTGGGAGGGGGAAATTCCGCTGGACAGGCAATCGTCTTCCTGGCGAGCTATGCAGCACATGTACATGTGCTGATTCGACGCGAGAGCTTGCGCGACACCATGTCGAGGTATTTGATCGATCGCGTAAGCTCGATCGCCAACGTGACGATTCATAATAATGCCGTCATCGAGTCTATCGTGTCTGACGAGGACGGCCTGACGGAGGTTCATTTCTGCTCGACTGGGAGTTGCACGCGAATCCCGACTCGCCACCTCTTCCTTTTTACCGGCGCTGATCCAGCCACCGGCTGGCTACGTGGCTGCGGCGTGGAAGTTGATGACAAAGGTTTCGTCATAACCGGCCGCACGGGTTCGACGGAGTCGGCGCTCGCCCGCTTCGCCTTCCAGACAAGTGTTCCAGGCGTTTTTGCAATCGGCGACGTGCGCTCGACGTCGATCAAGCGCGTCGCATCCGCCGTCGGGGAGGGGGCTGCTGTAGTGTCGGAAGTCCATGCGCTATTGGCGGCCGAATAGCAATCGCAAGCAATGGATCGGCAATCTATTGCAGGCGAGGCAACTTCGACAATTCCAATCCGGGCTGAACGATCAGCCAACTTGTGGAGCGATTAAATGACATTACGAGTGCCCGACCTTTCCCGGTATCCCAAAGCGCAATTGCGCGACGGACCTTCACCGATTGTGGCGCTCCCAAGATTGAGCCAGCACTTGGGCGGCGCTGAAATCTATGTCAAACGAGAGGACGTTGACGGCCTTGGGGGCGGAGGCAACAAGCTGCGCAAACTTGAATTTCTGATCGGTGAGGCGCAGGCGGCCGGCGCGGACACGATCATCACGGTCGGCGGCCGGCAGTCAAACCATGCTCGGTTGACAGCAGCGGCGGCCGCGCGCGTAGGAATGAAATGTGAACTGGTGCTCTCAAGGCTGGTTCCGATCGAAGACGACGACTACGTCGAAAATGGCAATGTGGTGCTGGATCGTCTCTTTGGCGCACTCATTCACGACATTCCAGGAAACGTTAGCGCACTGCAGGTTGCGGAGGAACGAGCCGCAACGTTGCGCGGCGAGGGACGAAAAGTTTATGTGTGTCCGCTCGGTGGATCGAGCCCGGTAGGCTGTTTGGGCTATGTTTCCTGTGCACTTGAGATTCTCGACCAGTCCACGAAAAGCGGCATTCTCTTCGACCATATTGTCGTTGCGAACGGCAGCGGAGGCATGCAAGCGGGGCTTGTGGCCGGTGCTATCGCTGCTGGTGTGTCGCCAACGAAAGTGGTGGGGTATACGGTTCTTGCGCCGCTCGAAAAAGCTTATGCCACGACTTTTGAAAAAGCGCAGCAAACGCTTGACCTGATTGAATCAGGCCTCACGGTTTCCAGCGACGACATTGTTCTCCATGGTGATCAGCTCGGGAACGGCTACGGGTTACCTACCAGTTCAATGCGCCGGGCAGTTACGCTTTTGGCCAGCCAGGAAGGTCTTCTACTAGACCCGGTATATAGCGGCAAAGCGTTCGCGGGTCTGATCCAGAGCATCGAGAACGGAATATTCGGTGCGGGACAAAAAGTTCTGTTTCTCATGAGTGGGGGGACGCCTTCGCTGTTTGCCTATCGCACCACGTTTGAGTCCGCACTGCGCTGACGCATATGTGACGCCCAGGAACAATTGAATTGCCACTGACTGCAATAATTTCGCGTCGAAGCTCGTCCAGAATACGAGGCATTCCGATCGCGACCGAAACGCCATCGTGCGGCATCTGGAGGGCAAGCATTCGCGATTCGGCTAACGCTGAAACAGGCGCCTTTTTGACAGGACAGTGTTATGGATGTTGCCGATCTCAAGGCATTTGAAGCGGTTGCTCGCCACGGGAGCATGAACAGGGCGGCCGTCGAGTTGCATACTGTTCAGTCCAACGTAACGGCCAGGATCCGTTCACTGGAAAGAGAAGTGGGTGTAGCGCTCTTTCAGCGGCATGTCCGCGGTGTGAGTATGACGCCGGCGGGTCAGCGCATGCTTCCGTACGCGGCGCGAATTGCCAAGCTCGTTGCCGACGCCCGCGTGGCGGCCATGGACGACGGTCCGCCGCGCGGTTCCCTGGTGCTGGGAACCATGGAAACCGCAGCGGCTCTGCGGCTCTCGCCGATAGTAAGCAACTTCGCGCGGATGTATCCGCAGGTCAGGCTGTCGCTGACAACTGGAACCAGCCGCAGCCTCGCGGTGGATGTCGCGGAATGCCGTCTGGATGGGGCGTTCATAGCAGGTCCGCTCGACCACCCGGAGCTTCACAGCGAGACCATTTTCCGTGAAGAGCTGGTGCTGGTGACGCCTCGCAGCATATTCTCACTGGAGTCTTTGACGTCGATCCCGCACCTGAAGACGATTGTGTTTCGCGTGGGCTGCTCGTATCGGCATCAGCTGGATGCGCTGCTTCTGGAGAGGGGAATTCTCGTGACGGCGCTCGAGTTCGGCTCGCTGGACGCAATCATCGCGTGTGTGGCGGCCGGTATAGGAATCACGTTGCTGCCGCGGGGCGTGGTCGCGGTGGCAGCGCAGCAGGATATCGTTGCGATCCATGAGATCTCGCCCGAGAAAGCTGGTGTCGAGACGCTTTTCATCCGACGGCATGACGCCTACATTTCGAGTGCCATGCGTGCTTTCGTCGAGGTGTCGCGCTCGGCGCTCGGGCCTTTGATGGCGGCGGCGTAAGGGACGACCTGCGATTTTCGCAAACGCACTTCCTGCTTCCCCTGCATAGTACGTACATGCGAGGCCATTTCGGCGCTGGCTAATATTGTCTGAGTTTGAAAGGAGAGATTGCGATGGCTGCTGCACCTCTAACACTTGGCATCGACCATGTCGGCTTGACGGTCCGGAATTTGAACGTCACTCGGGACTTTTTCGTCAACGCCCTGGGCTGGACGCAGGTTGGTGAAAGACCAGCCTATCCGGCCGCTTTTGTGTCCGACGGGCGCGTCATGCTGACACTCTGGGAGGTCAAGGATCTGGCGAATCGTGTGGAGTTTGACCGCAAGGCGAATGTCGGTCTACATCACCTCGCGCTGCGGGTTGGCAGTCAGGAGGCGCTCGACGCCATTTTCGCGCAGGTTTCCGCATGGCCAGGTGTAGTGGTTGAGTTCGCACCGGAGAACCTGGGCGAAGGACCCAAGCGTCACACGATGGTGTACGAACCGGGCGGCATCAGACTTGAGTTCGACTTCGATCCGCGAATTCAGCCTGCTTGAGTTGAGCTGAGGCGCGGAGGAAGTGGTTCTGGCAATTCGAAGTTTACCCAAAGCGAGGTTTCAATCGTGAGCAAAACCGCCCAGCGGATTTTTTTGATTACCGGTGCAAGCTCCGGGTTTGGCCGTGCTTTGGCGAAAGCCGCATTGGCCGCCGGCAACATTGTGATCGGTACGGTAAGAAACCATCCCGCGAAAGTTGAATTTGAGGGATTGCATGCGAACCATGCGCACGGCGTACTCCTCGACGTGTCAGATTTCGATTCCATCGATGCCGCGATCAATGAAGTCGCCCAGCGCGTCGGCCTGATCGACGTTCTCGTGAATAGCGCGGGATACGGTCATGAAGGCATTCTCGAAGAATCACCGCTGGAGGAACTGCGTCGACAGTTTGATGTGAACGTGTTCGGCGCCGTGGCGATGATCAAGGCCGTGCTCCCGTCAATGCGAATACGGCGCACGGGTCACATCATCAATATCACGTCGATGGCGGGGCTCGTTACATTTCCCGGCATCTCATACTACTGCGGTAGCAAATTCGCGCTTGAAGGGATATCGGAAGCCCTGGAGCAGGAAGTACGCAGCTTCGGTATCAAGGTGACGGCCGTCGCGCCGGGCGCGTTTCGAACAGATTGGGCTGGGAGATCGATGGTGCGTACGGAGCACAGCATCGACGACTACGATACGGTGTTTGCGCCGATCCGCCGTGCCCGTTTGGCGAAAGACGGGAAGCAACCGGGGGACCCGGCTAAAGCGGCGAGGGTCCTGCTGGACCTGATCGACGAGGATGACCCGCCGGTCCACCTCGTGCTGGGCGATGACGCATTACGCGTGGTCCGGGACAAAATATCCGCATTGAGCCGCGAAATTGATGCCTGGGAATCCGTTTCGAAATCTACGGGGTTCTCGTGAAAGCGTATCGGGATGTTATGGCGGAAAGCCTGCGGCGAAAGTTTCCCTCAGATAGGCGACAAACAGTTCGACAGCGCGTGGTACGTGCGGGGTGTATGGCCGAACCACATAGAGTTGTTCGGCAAAGGTGCCTATTGGTCGCCAATCGGGCAGGAGAACGACAAATTTCCCCGATTGAATCGCGGCCTGTGCCGTGAAATCGGGTAGTAACGCGATGCCCAGATCGTCAAGGGCGGCGTCTCTCAATGCTTCGCTATTGTTAGCGGAAAGAGGGCCGTTTACCGTGATCATCAGAGGAGCGGAGTGCGTGCGTCGCGCTGTTCTGCGTTCGAACGACCAGATTCCAGACCCTAACGCACGAGGGTAAAACAGGCAATCGTGAGCGGAAAGATCCGCGGGTGATTCAGGCAGGCCTCGACGCTTCAGGTAAGCGGCTGTCGCGACGATCACAGATTGCGTCTCGCACAGCTTCCATGCGACATGAGTCTCTGGAACCTGGGCGCTGTGTCTGATGGCGAGATCGAAGCCCTCGGTGGTGATCGAACTCAGACGGTCAGACGCTTCAAGTTGTACGCGTACTTCGGGATTTGCCCGTAGAAACGCAGACATTCTCGGTACCAACTGCTGCCGCGTGAACGCCACCGGCGCCGTTACCCGGATCAACCCGCGTGCAACGCCCGCCATCTCCCGTACCGTCGCAAAGCTCGTTGCAATATGCTCATACTCCAGACGCGTGTTGTCGACGAGCCGCTGCCCGGCTTCGGTGAGTCGTACGCTGCGGGTGGTACGTTGCACCAGTGCGACGCCTGCGGCTCGCTCCAGTTCCGCGATGCGCTGGCTCATTGCGGCTTTGCTCACACCAAGGCGAGCAGCCGCCGCGGTGTACGTGCCTTGTTCGGCAAGAACCGTCAACCAGTGCAAATGCGTCCAAAGGCTTTCAACCTTTTGCGTGTTCATGTGCTTTTTGTTCACCATTGAAAACAATCATTTCAATCTTAGCGTCTTTGCATGGGCAATGGAGACTCCTAAACTTCATTCACCACCCATCAACCAAGGAATCGAGATGCAAGCGTTCAATGACACAGCCGACGTCACCCACTTTATTCATGGCGAGCGAGTACGTGGATCAGGCGTGCGTACCCAGGCGATTTTCAATCCTGCCACGGGCGAACGGCCACGCAAACTTGTGCTGGGCGACGTCGCAGATGTTGACGCCGCTGTGGCAAGCGCCAAGGCTGCATTTCCGAAGTGGAGCAATACGCCGCCGATTCGCCGGGCTCGCGTCATGCTGCGGTTTCTTGAGTTGATGAACAGGCATCGTGATGAGCTGGCTGCAATCATCACAGCGGAACACGGAAAAGTCTTCTCTGATGCTCAAGGCGAGGTGGCGCGCGGTATCGATGTCATCGAATTCGCGTGTGGCATTCCGCAACTGCTTAAGGGGGACTACACGGAGCAGGTTTCAACCGGCATGGACAACTGGACAGTACGTCAGGCGCTAGGCGTTGTCGCAGGCATTACGCCGTTCAACTTCCCGTGCATGGTGCCCTGCTGGATGTTTCCTGTTGCAATTGCGGCGGGCAACGCATTCATTCTGAAGCCAAGCGAGCGGGACCCGTCGGCGTCGTTGTTCATGGCAAGGCTGATGAAGGAGGCAGGCCTGCCCGATGGCATTTTCAACGTGGTTCAGGGCGACAAGGTTGCAGTCGATGCGTTGCTTGCGCATCCGGATGTGAAGGCGGTGAGTTTTGTTGGATCGACGCCGATCGCCAACTACATCTACGAAACGGGCGCGAGGAACGGCAAGCGCGTGCAGGCGCTGGGCGGCGCCAAGAACCATATGGTAGTCATGCCCGATGCCGATATCGATCAAGCTGTCGACGCACTGGTTGGTGCCGGGTACGGTTCTGCCGGCGAGCGTTGCATGGCTATTTCGGTTGCTGTTCTCGTAGGCGATGTTGCTGACAAAATCATTCCGAAGCTTGCCGAGCGTGCGCGCAGTCTCATTGTGAAGAACGGCATGGAGCCCGATGCGGAAATGGGGCCAATAGTTACGCAACAGGCGCTCGAACGCATCGAAGGGTACATCGCGATTGGCGTCGACGAAGGTGCAAAGCTGGTTGTTGACGGTCGCGGCCTTAAGGTAGACGGCTTCGAGGGCGGTTTCTTCACGGGCGGCACGCTGTTCGACAACGTCACGCCGGAGATGCGGATTTACAAGGAAGAAATCTTTGGACCCGTGCTTGCCTGCGTCCGTGTGAAGGACTTCTCGGAAGCGGTCGATCTGATCAATGCTCATGAGTTTGGCAATGGTGTGGCGTGCTACACGCGGGACGGGCACATCGCTCGCGAATTCGGTCGGCGCATCGAAGTAGGGATGGTCGGAATCAACGTGCCCATTCCGGTTCCGATGGCCTGGCATGGTTTCGGTGGCTGGAAGCGCAGCCTGTTCGGCGATACGCACGCATACGGCGAAGAAGGTGTTCGCTTCTATACAAAGCAGAAGTCGATCATGCAACGCTGGCCGGAAAGCACGGAAAAGGGTGCCGAATTTGCAATGCCTACGGCGAAGTAGGCTAACTGGCATGGCATGTGATTGGACGCCGCACGCAGCACGGTGCGGCGTTTTTCTTTGTGTGAAGTCGTGGCCGGGCAATGAGTTAAACGCCCGGTCTGCAATCGGCACTTTGAACCCGGTACCTTGACATAGATTTACGCCACGATGGAAAGAGAGTTTTTCCCGCCCACCGGTTGACGGTACGTCCAGCCGAACTGAACACTCGTATAGGTTGTATTCCAGAGCGAGAATCAGATTGGGGGCGATATGAATTTCTCATCGTTAGAAATATTTTGTGCTGTCGCCACCGAACAGAGTGTGACCCGGGCGGCTCGTCATCTGGCCCGTGTTCAGTCCAATGTAACGATGCGCGTGCAACAACTGGAAGAGGAGTTGCAGGTCCAGCTTTTTTCCAGAAGTGGAAAACGGATGAGCTTGACGCCGAGTGGCCGAACAATGCTGGGCTATGCGCAACGGCTCTTGTACCTCGCAGAAGAAGCGAGGCTTGCGATGAGTCCGGAGCAGCAGCCCGGACGATTGAGCATCGGCGCTATGGAAAGCACGGCAGCGGCGCGCCTTCCGGCCCTGCTCTCGAAGTACCACAGCAGGTGGCCGCAGGTCGGGCTGGAGATTTCGATCGGTACGTCACGTTCACTGGTCGATGATGTGGAGAGAGGACATCTCGACTGCGTTTTTGTCGCGGATAGTAGTTTTCCGGGCACACGCGATCCGCGACCAAAGTTCGCTGCGCGCGGGCTACGCGCAACGCGCGCATACCGGGAGGATCTACTGCTTGTGTTGCCGCCCAACCATCCAACGGTAAACCGGCCTACGGATCTCAGGATCAAAACGCTGGCCGCTTTTTCCGATGGTTGTGCCTATCGGAACGTACTCGAGCAATGGTTGGGCATCACTGGTCTGGAGACGGGCGGTGGCTGGAAAGTCACGGAGCTTGTTTCGTATCACGCCATTCTGGCCAGCGTTGCGGCGGGTTCGTGTTTCGCACTTTGCCCGAGGTCCATTCTGGATTTGCAGTGTGTTCCGATGGATATTTGCGCGCAGAAATTCGCCACGATCGATACGTATCTGGTTGCACAAGCGAGCTATGAGAGCAGCGCTTACAAAGAGCTGCTTCAATTTCTTCAGACTGCGATGTACTCGGAGCCCGGAGGCACCAACAACTGATAAACACGCCTGGCGAGCGTGTCTCACCCCCAACGGCGGGCGTTTGCGACCATTCACTGCACCCTATCTATCTAAGAGATTACTGGTATCAAAACAAATCGTTTCTTGTGCTGCGATCTGAGTAGCAGTATTACACCTGTGATTGCAGACGAGACAGATTCGTTGACGAAAAAAGCGAGGAGACGACGATGTTTGAGCGATACGAGCAACTTAAATCGATACTTGGTGTGGATCATCCGATACTGCTTGCGCCGATGGACCGGGTGGCCGGCGGCAGGCTTGCCGCAGCGGTCACTGACGCAGGCGGGTTCGGAATAATAGGTGGCGGGTACGGCGACGAGACGTGGCTGCGGGAGCAGTTTGCCGCAGCACGTGGGGCCCGGATCGGGGTGGGGTTCATTACATGGAGTCTATCCAGGCAACCGCACCTTATCGATGTCTGCATTGAACATTCACCCGCCGCGATCATGTTTTCGTTCGGTGACGCGAGCAAACATATCGAGCGAACGAAGAAGGCAGGAATTCTCGCGATCTGCCAGGTTCAGACTGTTGCGATGGCACGTGAGGCGGTTAGCCAGGGCGCGGATATTATCGTCGCTCAAGGTGCAGAAGGCGGCGGTCATGGCGTTGCCTGCGGCACGATCTCACTTGTTCCAGCCGTTGTGGACGCTGTGGGTGAGAGGGTGCCCGTGGTTGCTGCCGGCGGCATCGCCGACGGTAGGGGTTTTGCAGCGTCTCTTACGCTTGGCGCCTCGGGCATCGTGTTAGGAACCCGCATGTACGCAAGCGAGGAGGCGATCGGGCACGACGATGCCAAACGACGGATCGTCGACTGTACGGGCGGTGAGCAAACCATCCGTGGGATTCTGTTTGATATAGCGCGCGATAACGTTTGGCCGGCACCGTACACGGGCCGGGTGCTGCGAAACGAGTTCTCCGAAAAGTGGGCTGGGCGTGAACGCGAACTCTTTCAGCAAATACATGAGCAGCGGGCGAGGTATGCGAGTGCTCGTGAGAATCACGACTACGACACCGCTGCCGTGATCGCGGGCGAATCTGCTGCCTTGATCCACGATGTGCTGTCGGCCAGATTGATAGTTGAAAACATCGTCAGGGAAATGGACACGATACTTGGCTACTCGCTTTACGCGAAAAATAGGACGGTGACATCATCAACGTAACCGCCGCCCGGCTGCTCGCTGTTAGCGTGGGTTCGAGTGCCCCATTGGATGTGGGGAGCGCGTCGCAAGGGATGGTAGTTAACTCCGGAATACGCAAAACCCCTGTCAGCTCGCTTCACAACCAGGCTTCTATCGAGGTTCGCAGGCTAGGCCTGGTCGGCGATGAGCAGGTAGACCTTAGTGTGCATGGGGGCCTTGAGAAGGCTGTGTATATGTATCCGGTCGAACACTACGAATGGTGGCGGGAGCGCCGGCTGGAAGCGGGCGTTGCGGGTGCCGACGATCCGCTGCCGTTTGCCGCGGTGGGAGAGAATTTGACGACGTGCGGGCTGCTCGAAACCCAGCTCTGGGTTGGGGACCGAATGTTGATGGGTGACGTCGAATTTCGCGTCGAGTCACCCCGGAATCCCTGCTACAAGTTTAACGCCGTGATGGGATATGTACGCGCAGCCAAACACATGATGATGAGCGGCTACTCTGGTGTTTATTTAAGCGTATCCAAAACCGGTTTCATTTCAGCAGGTTCGCCTATTCAAGTGATTCCCGGTCGTCGGCAGGAGTCGATAAACGCAGTGCTGGACCTGCGACGCAGCCGAGCGCGGCGCGAACCGTAAGGCGTACATTGCGTCCGCGTCTGAAGCCATCAGCGTAGAGGCTGTTTGTGATTGAGACCGAACCAGATAGCTCGATTCCGGCGACGAAATAGTCCCGGAAACTATTGGCCGTTGAGAAACAGCAAAAACCGGGGCAAGCGAGCAGACTCTTTTGTGCGGGTCCGTTGGCGCAGCGACCGCACTAACGAGGATCCTGGTGTGGCAGAGTTATCTCTGGGATAGATAGCGGTATGTAATACCTTCGCTTGATGTTCGGCTCAAACGGTGCGAGTTTGTATTACTGGATTGAGAACCACAATGTCACATTGAACTCGACATCAGGGTGAGGAAACAATTGGATTGCCATTCGAGGCGATCCGGTTTTTTTGGAGGGACAGACTTCAAATGAGTACACCTACGACTGCTCAGCGTATCGGCCGTTTTGCATACGACGCACGCGCGGAGCATCTTACGCCCGGCACAAGGGCAATCTTCAAGCGGAATATTCTCGACAGCCTGGGTTGCGCCATAGCAGCGCTGCCAGGTAAGCCGTTCAAGGCGCTTCGCGATCAGTTCGACGAGTACCGTGGCTCGGGGACCTGTTCATTGATTGGAGGCGGCAAGACTTCGCCCGATCAGGCCGCGTTGTACAACACGGGTTTGGTCAGGTACGTCGACCTGCTGGATAGCTACATGTCTCCTGGCGGACTCTGTCATCCAAGCGATAACTTCGGAACCATTCTGGCCGCTGCTGAACATGCGTCCGCAAGTGGTGAGGAGTTCATGCTGGCATTGGCAACGTCCTACGAAATTGGCTGCCGCATTACGGCGATCGTTCCCGTTATGGCCAAGGGGTTCAATCACGCAATCCAGTTGGCGATGTCTGCCGCGGCAGGGTCGGGAAAGCTGTTCGGTCTCGATGCCGATCAGATCGCAAACGCGATTGCAATCGCGACGATCGACAACATTTCGCTGTCGTGTGTGCATTCCGAACCGGTTTCGCAGTGGAAGGGCTTTTCTCCCGGTATCACGGGTATGAGAGCCGTTTATTCAGCGTCTCTTGCCAAGCGTGGCTTTACAGGCCCTCTGCGCCTTTTTGAGGGTCCCAATGGTCTGGTGCGAATGTTTGACCAACCGCTCGAAGTCGATTGGGAAGACCAGCGGCTCGAGGTCGTTCACCAGACGGTCATGAAGAAATACTGCTCGCTTATTCACGGTCAGCCCGTTCTCGAAGCTACGCTCGCGTTAAAGCGCAAACATGGTTTGAAGGGCAGTGACGTGGATGAAGTCCAATGCGACATCTTTCAGACTGGATTTGAAATTGCCGGCGGCGGCAGCTTCGGCCCAAAGGATAACCCGCAGACTAAAGAGCAGGCGGACTACAACCTCAAGTACCTGATCGCAGCAGCGTTGCTTGACGATCAGGTTGGCCCGGCTCAGCTCGAGCCCGAGCGTGTACAGGCTGCCGATGCACAGGCGTTGCTCAGGCGAGTGACTGTGAAGCCTGATGCTGAATTCTCGGCGCAGTATCCGCGCGAGCTAAACACGCGTGTGACGATCAAATGCAAGGATGGTCGTGTGCTGGCCGAGGAGCATGTGGGTTTCGAAGGCGGATTGGATAACCCGTTCACGTGGGAACGTACCGTCGAGAAATTCAACTGGTTGAGCGAACAGTACGCGGACCAGGTGCTTCGAAATCAGATCATCGATCTGGTTTCAACGCTGGAGCAACAGTCAATTGAAGAGTTGATGACCATTTTGGTGAAGGTAAGTCCTGAACCACGATTCCCGGTTATGCATCCGGGGATTCAATAGTCCAGAGAGATTTTTAGGAGATATATATGGCACTCATTTCTTGTGACATGCGTTTTGGTCGGACCGACGAACAGAAGCGACTGCTTGCTGCCGGATTACTCCGGGTGGTCAGCGCCGCGACGGGCGAGACGAAGAACGACATTTTTCTCGTGATTCGCGAAGGACGCGGAATCAACTTCGTCGAGCACGGTGAGCATCTTCCCGAATATGTCGAGGGTGCGGCGAACGACAAAGAACTTATTGAGCGTCTTAAATAGAACTACCGGAGAGCCATCATGCCTTTCATCGAATGCCATATCAAGACCGGTCTCACGCATCAACGACGTGAACAACTTATCAGGGACATCATCCAGGTCACGCACGACTCGATCGGGTCGGATCCGAAGATCATTAACGTGATTTTGCATGAACATCCGGCTGAAAATATCAGCATTTCCAGTCGGATCAATGGGGAGGACTTCAAGAAATCCGCAGGATAGCCGCGCGAAATTTCGCGTTAAGGACTTCCTCTGCGTTCCGCCGACGTCGCGTCCGGCGGCCAGCGTTTCAGATGTATGCGGCGGCGATAGGCCATATGACGAAGCCATAAGTTCGGTCATTTCAGGCTTCTATGAGAAGCAGGTTCTTTGAGCTAAATAATACGTAGTACAAAAAATATGGAGGAGATATGAGTGGAGCAACGATGGAGGTAGACAGTGTCGACACCGGACGTGAGAGGGTGGGGCTGGCAATAGTCCTGACGCTTGTGGAGGTGTTGATGTTTTTTGGATTCATTACGCTTGCCGCCGCGTCGCCGGCAACGCTCGCTTCGCCAGTGGTAGAGGGGTCAAAGATTACGCTTGCGTTTCTGTACGGAATAGTAATTCTGGTCGCAGGCGTGCTGCTTATCGGGTTGTACGTACTGATCGAAAACGCCGCAGACTCGCGAGATTTCGTGTCGACACAGCCGAAAGTTATCCGTTGATTACCTGGTGACCTGCTATGACTATTCATCGGTGTGGCGCTTTGCTCGCGCTGTCATTTTCCATGTGCGTTGTGAGCACCGAATCCTTTGCCGCTGGAAGCGGCGTCGGTAACGGGAACGGCGTCGCAATAGTGTTCTTTCTTGCCTTCGTTCTTGCGACACTGGCTATTACCTACTGGGCCGCGAAGCGCACCAGATCGACCGATGATTTCTACGCGGCTGGCGGCGAGATAACGGCGTTTCAGAATGGTCTTGCAATCGCGGGTGACTTCATGTCGGCCGGTGCGTTCCTTGGCCTGACAGCTTTGGTGTTCAGTAGCGGATTTGATGGTCTGGTCTATGCAGTTGGGTATTCGACGGGGATGCCGATTGTTGTCTTTCTGGTGGCAACCAGGCTGCGAAAACTCGGTAAGTATACGGTCGCAGATGCGGTTTCCGTGCGTCTTGGCGAGAAGCCGATTCGCATCTTCTCGGCCTGCGCATCGCTATGCATTGTTTCGTTGTATCTC
The DNA here is from genome assembly GCF_030464795.1 of Paraburkholderia sp. SECH2. Classification (NCBI taxonomy): domain Bacteria; kingdom Pseudomonadati; phylum Pseudomonadota; class Betaproteobacteria; order Burkholderiales; family Burkholderiaceae; genus Paraburkholderia; species Paraburkholderia sp. SECH2. The sequence continues at coordinate 343,928 of NZ_JALPRH010000005.1, read as the reverse complement.
ATCGCGCAGATGGTAGGGGCGGGGCAGTTGATCAAGCTGCTGTTTGGCATCGACTACATATACGCCGAAATCCTTGTAGGCACGCTCATGATGTTTTATGTGGCCTTCGGAGGCATGGTCGCCACGACCTGGGTACAGCTCGTCAAGGCAGCGTTGCTGCTGACCGGCACACTTGTGATGAGCTTTCTGGTTTTGCGGCAATTCGACTTCAGCTTCTCCGAACTGTTGCGGCGCGCGGTGGAGATTCATCCAAAGGGCAATGCGATCCTGAGCCCCCAGTTTCTGGCCAGAGATCCCGTATCGGGATTCTCGTTGGGTCTCGCGGTGATGTTCGGTACTTCAGGCCTGCCGCATATTCTCATGCGCTTCTTCACGGTTCCTGATGCACGGGCTGCACGGGGGTCAGTATTTTGGGCCAGTGTATTTATGAACATATTCTTCGCCCTAGTGTTTGTCATCGGATTCGGATCTATCGCTCTGGTCGCCTCTAATCCGGACTTTCTGGATGCCGCGGGCAAGCCGCTGGGCGGGATAAACATGGTTGCCGTCCATCTTGCGAAGGCGGTGGGGGGAGACGCGTTGTTGGGGTTTATCTCGGCAGTTGCATTTGCCACCATCCTTGCGGTTGTGTCGGGATTGACGCTTGCCGGTTCTTCAGCGGTTTCGCATGACCTCTACGCCTGTGTGTTCCGCAAAGGTACGGCAAGTCAAGTGGATGAAGTGCGAGTATCGAGGATATCGACTTTGGTACTGGGCGTGGTCGCGGTGGTGTTGGGCATTGCATTCAGGACACAGAATGTGGCTTATATGCTTGGGCTCACGTTCTCGGTCGCCTGTAGCTCGACTTTTCCAGTGTTGCTGCTTGCCCTTTACTGGAAACGATTGACCACGTTTGGGGCCGTTGCGGGAGGAACTGTCGGCTTGGTCTCCGCCGTATTGCTGACCATCGCAGGCCCGGCCGTCTGGGTGCATGTTATGGGGAATGCGAAGCCACTTTTCTCGATCGATCCGCCGACGATAGTGACTATGCCGCTCGCTTTTGTGACGTGCTGGCTGGTATCCGTGCTGGACCGCAGCAAACAGGCAGATACTGATCGGGCGCGGAGTGCTGTTCCCCAAGAGCGTCATGTATTCGCGGGGCCGGTTGGCCACTAGATTCAGGAACGGCGGCACACGCAAGTATGGTCGCCGCCAGGCGGTTGAGCTTGCGAGCCTGTCAGTGCGGTGTTCCCGGCGCGGGGAAGAGTGGCATTGGGTGTGTTCGGTTCAAAGGTGGATCTGCGAGGTCCGCCTTGCCCGTTTACGCTGCGTCTTTGCGTTGGATGCGAAACGTCTGAACTTTGGACTGTCTCGAACCTTTCTGGCGCTTGCGAAAATGACCAACGGGAATTGTATCCGTTGGATGTTTAATTTCGCTTTGATGTAGGATGGAAGAGGAGCTTTATCAAGGTTGTGGACATCTCATACAGGTGCGAAGCATGGACGTTGCCGACCTCAAGGTCTTCGAAGCCGTAGCTCGTCACGGAAGTATGAACCGGGCAGCTACCGAGCTAAATACCGTTCAGTCGAACGTGACGGCGCGAATTCGGGCTTTGGAGCGGGAGGTCGGAGTCGTTCTCTTTCAGCGCCATGTGCGCGGCGTGAGCTTGACCCCTGCGGGGCAGCGCTTGCTCCCGTATGCCGCGCGTATCGCGAAGCTCATTACGGATGCCAGGATAGCTGCGCTGGATGACGGCGCACCGGGAGGCGCTCTCACACTTGGAACGCTCGAGACGACGGCGGCGCTTAGGCTTTCTCCGATATTGAGTAATTTTGCTCGAATGTATCCGCAGGTTCGGCTATCCCTGACGACCGGAACGAGTTGCGGTCTCACTGCCGATGTAGCGGAATGTCGGCTGGATGGGGCATTCATAGCAGGTCCGCTGGACCATCCGGACCTTCACACCGAGACGGTCTTTCATGAGGAACTGGTTCTGGTCACACCGCGCACCATGCGCTCGCTGGAGGTGATCAGATCGGTACCGGACCTTAAAACAATTGTCTTCCGTTTGGGTTGCTCTTACCGTCAGCGGCTCGACACATTGCTTACCGAAATGGGGGTGCTCACGGCCGCGCCGCTCGAATTTGGTTCAATGGATGCGATCATTGCCTGCGTTGCTGCGGGTATTGGTATCACGCTATTGCCACGAGGCGTGGTCTCGACGGCAGCGGAACAGGATCTCGTCAGTATCCACACGATATCGCCAGAGAAGGCGCACGTCGAAACGCTGTTTATCCGGCGGCATGATGCTTATGTCTCGAGTGCAATGCAGGCTTTCGTTGACGTGGCACGGTCCCAGCTCGGGCCGATGATGGCCGCCGCATAGACGCGGGGCCCGTAGCCGTTTGCGATTCAGTCTGCCTGTTTGAAGGCATGATGTGTCGATTTATGCCGAATTCCGGCCGATGGTTTTAATCTGGAGTTGACTTACCCGCAGACAGCGCAGCGCGTCAATTCCGACGTGAATAACGCTTCGACTTTTGTCGTCTTTGCAGCTCTCTCTCCCGTTGATTTTTCTTCAGAAGCTAACTCATGGTTAGCAGCGAAGGTGCTTTTCTGATCAGCGCCGGTGCCTGTTCGTCTCCGTGATTAGCCAGACGACACTGTTGCGCAGACGGCAACAGAATACGTAACCTGTTCACTTGTTCTCGGCAAGTTACCTGGATACGATAACTGCGTGAGCGTCGCCAATATGAGCGCCACGCCACGAACAAATCCGTTAGTGATCCTGACACAATTCAAACATTTGTCGCACACACATGCCACACTCATGGAGTCTGATTTGAACAAGCACCTGATTGCAGTCGGCATTCTTGCCGTGATCGCCGGCTCAGCCATGGCGACCCCGACAACTTACAACCTTGACCCGAGGCACACCTATCCGAGTTTCGAAGCCGACCATTTTGGCGGTATTTCGGTGTGGCGGGGCAAGTTCACGAAAAGCAGCGGCGTAGTGACGCTTGACGTCGCGGCGAAGACTGGCACGGTCGACGTGTCGATTGACACCGCGTCGATCGACACCGGAAATGTGCCACTCGATACGCGCGTGAAGTCGGCAGATTTCCTCGATGCCAGCAAATACCCGAGCGCGACATTCAAAGGCAGTGCGCTCCGTTTTGACGGCGACACGCCGGTCGAAGTCTCAGGTGACTTTACGTTTCACGGGGTAACCAAGCCGCTGACGTTGAAGATTGATTCGTTCAAGTGCTTCATGAACCCGTTGATCAAGAAAGAAGTGTGCGGTGCAGAAGCCAGCGCACAATTCGACCGCGCGGACTACGGCGTTGCTTGGGGCACCAATTACGGTTTCAAGACGCTGACCCGCCTGCAGATTCAGGTTGAAGGCGTGAAGGCGGATTAGTCTGTAGGCGGCATCGACAACTACCCGGTGCCGCCATCGCGAACGTAACTTTCCGTCCTTATTCGCCACTTCCCTGAGTCGGTGTCCTTAGCAAAACGAAAAACGGCCGAACGACCCCGCTCAGCAGATTGTGGTCGGGATTGGCGCGGGCCAGAACCCGGAGGCCCAGGATGGTGCTCAGTGCGAGCCGTGCGATGTCGGCTGGAGGTTGCGAGGTAAGGATTGATCCGTCGTGCTGCCCAGCCGCGACACAGTCGCGGACACATTTTTCGATTTCACCAAACACCCCAGTTACAACATCCCTGAAGCCCTGGTCATGCGGCGCCACCTCCAGCGCCGTGTTCACGACAAAACACCCCTTGTGAAGCGTGTCGGCGAGCGCTTCTTCAATCGTCGCGTCGAAGTACCGCTCCAATGCGCGTAAGGGCGGCTCATCGCCTCCGAAAATCACCGAGCAGGTCTCAAGCGCCAGACGGACATACCGATCGAGCACGAGACGGTAGATGGCTCTCTTATCACCGAACGCGTTGTAGAGGCTTGGCGTAGTCATTCCGGTGAGGTCGGCGAGGTCGCGCATCGATGTCGCCTCATAGCCGTTATTCCAGAAGCGCTGCATTGCGGCTTCGAGCACCGTGTCTTCGTCGAATTCCCTGGGCCTGGCCATCTGGATCCTTCGGTTAGTGGTGAGAGTGAACAACCCAAAACTCATTTTATCACGATCGTCACAAAAAACTGTTGCGGATTTTCTGACGACCGTCATAAAATACGTGGAGTCGATGCCGCACCCGGCCTCGACCGCCGAACTGCAGCGCATCTCAACCGATCCACATTGCCCCAGGGCAAGGAAAATTCACCATGGCGAAGGTATTTGTTCTCCAGGACTCCACCCACGGACACACCGAAAAACTTGCACGAGTTGTTGCCGATGGCGTGCGTTCGGAGGGTGCAGACGTGGCGGTAAAGCGTGACTGGCGTCACGACATCCGGCGAACGTTCTCGAATCCGGGATACCCGTCCCCCCATCCTAAGGAGCCAGGCATGTCCGCAGCCGTTTCGTCCACGTTCTCCCGCCGTTTCCGCCGAGTCGTCGCCGGCCTTGCCGCCAGCCTGGTGCTGGGCACCGTGTCGGCGTACGCGGCGCCCACGCCTTTTCCGGCCGACTTCCGCACCTCGCAGGTGGTGAACGACGACGCGACGATCAACGTCCGCGTCGGCGGCCACGGACCCGCGGTCGTGCTGATTCACGGCTTCGGCGAGACCGGCGACATGTGGTCGCCGATGGCCGCCGCGCTCGAGAAGGATCACACCGTCATCGTGCCCGACCTGCGCGGCATGGGCCTGTCCTCGCACCCCGCCGGCGGCTACGACAAGTGGACTCAGGCCGGCGACATCCGCGCCGTGCTCGACAAGCTCGGCATCGATCGCGCCGACATCGTGGGCCACGACATCGGCGTGATGGTCGCGTACGCCTACGCGGCACGCTATCCGGACAAAACAAGCCGCCTCGTCGTGATCGATTCGCCGGTACCTGGCATCCCGCCATGGAGCCAGATCGTGCGCATGCCTGCGTTGTGGCACTTCAACTTCGGCGGCCGGGACGCCGAGCGCCTGGTCGCCGGCCGCGAGCGCATCTACCTCGACCGCTTCTGGGACGAGTTCGCCGGCGATCCGTCGAAGATCGACGAAGCGACCCGCCGCCACTACGCCGCGATCTACGCCAGACCTGGCGCGATGCATTCAGCGTTCGCCCAGTTCCTCGCGATCGACCAGAAGGATGATGCCGACAACCTCAAGGCGATGCAGGCGAAGCTGACGATGCCGGTGCTCGCGATCGGCGCAGAGAAGGCCTTCGGCGCCAATGTGGCGGTCCAGATGCGCAACGCGGCGACGAACGTGCAGGAAGTCATCGTGCCGAACGCCGGCCATTGGTTGATGGACGAAGCGCCCGCGCCGACGATCGCCGCGGTACAGAACTTCCTCGCAGCGAACTGAGTCCGGCAGCCGCTGCTGCGCCGCGGCTCTGGCGACGTTCAATGAACGCACGCCAAGCCCGCACTCTTTACGACACAGGTTCGTATCGCTGGCTTCGGCGGCGTTGCGGGCCTAGTGACTCTCATGCGTCCGCATCGGGCGCGCCTTCACGCCAGATGAATCAGGCCGTCGCCGCGCACTAGTCGAGCCCCATCACACGTCGCCGACGGCTTGGCGTGGTTTAAATTCCGTTATCTGGAGCCGCCCCGAAAAATCGGGAATGCTCTATCACCAGGTGTATTTCGCGTTGGCTAGCACGGTTCGCTCGTTGCCGAATGCGCAGATCGAGTACGATTGGCAGCCGCTGATGTAGTGACGGTCGAACAGGTTTGCCGCATTCAGTGTGAAACGCCAGTTGCGCATCTGATAGTGGAGTGCCGCGTCGTACAGCGTATAGCTTGCGACCGTCAGCGAGTTGTCCGGCGCACCCGCGGATGCGCTCTGGTAGCGTATCCCTCCACCGATCCCGAAGCCGGCGAGCGCTCCTGTATGCCATGACCAGTCGGTCCACAGCGACGCCATCTGGCGGGGGCGAGGAATGTCGACCGGCCAGTTGTTCAGCGACGCGTCGTTTGCCTTTACGTTCTTCACGTCCTGATAGATATACGACGCGATAATGGAGAGTTCGCGCGTGACGTTTCCGACCGCGCTCAGCTCGATACCGCGCGAACGCACCTCTCCGGTCTGCACGGAAGACGTTCCTGTGGGATCGAGGTTCGTCGGTGCCGGTGTCACGACGTTCGTCTGGTTGATCTGATAGACGGCTGCGCTCAACATCAGGTTCTTGCGGGCCGGCTGCCAGCGCAGGCCTGCCTCGATCTGCCTGCCGCGCGTCGGCTCGGGCAATCCGCCGCCGAACATGTCCACGCCGATGACCGGATTGAACGATGTCGAATAACTAATGTATGGCGACAGCCCGTAGTCGCCTTCGTACGTGAGGCCGACACGACCGGAGAACGCGCTGACATCCTGTTTCGTCTGCAAGCGGGCCTCGTGGTCATCCAGGCGCGTGTTGACCCAATCCTCGCGGCCGCCGAGCGTCAAGGTCCAGCGGTTCCATTTGACCTGGTCCTGCGCGTACACGCCGAACGTGTTCATCGTCGTGTACTGGTCCTGGCGGCCGAGCGACGTCGGGCCCGAGAAGATCGCGGTCGTGACCGGCGTGTAGACCGGGTTGTAAAGGTTTAGCTCTGGCGCCAGCGCGAGCCACACGCTGTCGGTCGTCGTCTGCCGGTTGTACTGAAAGCCGAGCAGCACAGTATGCTCGAGCTGGCCAGTACCAAAACGTGCCTGCGCGTTGTTGTCGATGTCGAAGCGGCTGTAGTTGGGCTGAAACAGTCCTGCGTAACGCGTGATATCGGTCGTGCTACTCTCGGCAAGGCCACCGCCAAAGACCGACGCGTCGCTAAGCGACAGGTGCATCCAGCGCAGGTTCTGGTTTAACGTCCAGATGGAATCGAGGTTGTGCGAGAACTGGTAGCCGAGCGACCACTGCTTCTTGTGGTAGTCATTGAATGTCGGTTCTCCCGTGTAGACGTCATGCGACAACTGCCCATTCGGGTTTGGCAGTACGGTGCCCTGCGCGGGCAGGAAGTTATGCGAAATATCATTCCAGTCTTGCAGGTAGGTCGCCGTGAACGTCAGCGAAGTGCCGGAATCCGGTCGCCAGCGAAACGACGGCGCAAGCGCGACGCGCTGGTCCGCATTCGGTCCGGTCACCGCGTTGCCGTCGCGCGCGTCGCCAACGAAGCGATACGCGTACTTACCGTCGGCGTCGAGCGTGTCGCCGATGTCGAACATTATCTGCTTGCGCGCGTAGTTGCCGACCTGCACATCCACCTCGCGCACGCGCTCGCCGTCGGCCCGCTTGCTTTGCACGTCGACGATCGCGCCCGGATCTCCTGCCCCATACAGAACCGACGTCGGCCCGCGTAGCACAGTGATGCTGTCGATCATGTACGGGTCGACGCGCCAACTCGCGATGGGTGTTGTATTCGGCGCTTGCAATCCGTCGATGAACAAGGTGGGAGTAAAGCCGCGCAGCACCGCATACAGGTCTGTGCGGCTGTCGGATCCAAAGGATGCGAAGCCTGGTACGTAGCGCAGCGCCTGGTTGAGGTCGGTCGCGCCGGTCATTTCGATCTGCTGCGCAGTGACGACGTTGATCGTTTGAGGAACCTCGGTGATCGGTGTGTCGGTCTTCGTGCCGGTCACGGTGCGTTTGCCGACGAGTCCGACTGACGCCGCATTTGCCACGTCTTTCACTTTGATCTCCGACAGCGTGACGCCGGGCTTCACATCGGCCTGTACTGCGACGCTTTTCGCCTGAGTATCGTTCGCTGGTTGTGTCACCTGCGCATGTGCATGACCGGCTGCCGCTGCGCAAAACATCCCCTTCACTGTGACAGAGATCGCACGCTGCCTCGCGCCCGTTGTCCACACCATCTTCTGCTGCTCCGTTTTCTTGGCAGCCTGCTCGGCCGGCCCGTTTGTCAAAGAGCGACAGCCGTCCGGCCGCCGCCTCGTTTGTCTCCGGTGAGCGTCGCACGCTTCAGTGGCGTGTCTCTCTTCGTTGTGTTGCGCACGAGTGTTTCGAGGATATCGGCCGAAAGTTGCATTAGTTTGAAAACAGGCAGGCTACGTTAGCAGGCGCGCGAGACGTCGTATGTTTCGTGCGGTGCGAGAGCAAGAGCCTCGATGCCCGCGAAATCCAATGCTTCGAGGCAATGCCGCATGTCAGTCAGAAATGCAATGCAGGTGGGGTGAGCGGCGATCGTGTTTTCTATCCATCGCTCTATGTCAGTCAGGCGTCCGTCCTTTGCGAGAACGGCCAGTTCCTGGCGATCGCTCTCTGGAGGAACGGCAACGGCGAACCCGTGTTTGCGTTGTGAACGAATAGGAGCAGAGCCGCCGGAAGAATGCTCTACGATGTTCGACGGCAACGCATCCTTATCTGCCGCAGATGGAACGATGAGTTCGAAGGTAAACGAGGTGCCGCGATGCGGCGCACTTGACACGCGCAAGTCGCCGCCCATGGTGTTGACAATGCGCTGCGCAATAATAAGGCCAAGCCCGGTGCTACCGTTCACAGCCTGTATCTGGCGAAAAGCCGTAAAGAGTTTCGACTGCGCTTCGACGTCGATGCCGATGCCGGTATCAGTGACCTCAAAACCCATGTGCCATTGATCGTCCTGCAGGCGCGCGCTCACCGTCATCGTGACGAAGCCGTCGCGGGTGAACTTGGATGCGTTCGAGAGCAGATTGAGCAATACCTGTTGCAACCGGCGGCCGTCGATCGTCAGTCGACGGGGCAACAACGTCAGTGCCCGATAGTTAAACTGATTGTTCAACTGCGAGCAGAGTGCGAGCGCGTATTCGGCAATGTCATCGAGAAGTGCAGGCAGATCGGTTGCGACCGGCGCGATATCCAATGGCTGCAACTCAGTTTTCGCGTACCCGACCAGTTCGTCGATCAGGCCGAGTTGATAGTTCACGCTGCGTTCGATTGCCTGGATAGGTTTCACCTGCTTCGAATCCGCCAGATCCCGCAACTGTCTGGCATAGCCCGTGATCGTAGCAAGCGGCGCACGGAGGTCATGACTCACGTAACCCAAGGTTTCGATCAGTTGCTGGTTTTTCTCCTCGGCGTAAAGCAATGCTTCGTTCAACTCCAATGTGCGCTGTGCAACCTGTTCGCGTAGTCGGTCGTGTTCGGTTCTTTGCCAGTCTGCGAGTTCGGTTCTTGCCGCGATTCGCTGCTTTCCGACGTGGTTTATCCACGCTGCGAGCACAATAAGGTTGGTGGCTAACCCAATAATTGCAACGACGGGATTCGGGTGAATGTCGGACTTCAGCCAGGCGAGAGCTGTCGGCAAGGACCCAAGCGTTTCGAGCATGCGCAACGCAAAGCTGAACAGCGAGAAGATCATGACGAGCAGCATGATCCGCGCGGTGGGGGTCGACTGACGCGCGAGGTGTGCAGCGATAATCACCGTGAAGACGCCGAACAGCGCATTGACATACACGCCGACTTGCGCGAACACGAACAGATTGCCGAATGCGGCGCCTATTGCCGCAACGCACTCCAGAAACGCAAACCCGAACAGTATGTAGCGTGCTGGCAGGTTTGCTTTTTCGCTGTGAGAGATGCGCAGGATAAATACAATGAACAGCAGCACGGCGGTACATCCGAGCACCGTCACACTTCTCGCACTCCACTCGATTGCGAACGGCCACAGATATAGCTTCGTATAGCCGCGATCCGCAGCTTCGAACAGCGCTGTCATGGCACACAGTGCTGTCAGGACGAGAAACGAGACACTGCGGGAAAAATAGGCGATGAGCAGCGCGCACCACGCCAGTGCAAGTGTGCCGCCAATCAATCCACCGTCCCAGAGCGCCGCGCGTTTCTCCAGCGCGTCGTATGCCGCTGCGGAATACAGCCTCGGTTCAAGCGTGAGTGCCGTATCGCTGGCTGCCCGGATGAGGAAAATGCGCTTTTCACCGGGAGCGAGCGTGAAATGCACCAACGAATAGCGGGATGAAAATGACTCGGATGCGGGTCGGACAGGATCGATGCCCTCACGTGTCCAGTGGCCACTGGACACCGTGTAAAAGTCCACTTTCTGAAGGCGCGCGTCCTGGAACACGAGCACGAGCGGGGCGGCTGCTGAACTACGGTTGCCCACCGCCACGCGGAGCCACCATGCCGAGCGGGTGAAACCTGGCTTCAGTCGATTCCCCTGCACCGGAAGGAAGCCTGGCGCGACTCCCGCGGAAAGTGTGAGTATGTCGTCCAATCTCATCTTGCCCGAGACGTCTTCGAATACCTCCACCTGGTCCAAGGTGGGAACCTGTTGTGTCTGTTTCCCGGTGGTGTCGAGACCGACGGCAAAAGAGTGAGTGGCCCACCAGCTCAGACATATGAACAGTAAGCGGAACCACCGAGCTGTAGTCATGATGTCGTCACTCTGCCTCGAGGGTGGGTTCCGCGGTATCAACCAGGTCCCGGTTGCGATACTCCTCTCGATAGGTTGAGGGGGGCATGCCAAACCGCTCACGAAACGCCGTGGCGAAATTTGCAGCACTGGAAAAGCCAATTTCTTCGGCGATGCTGGCAATACTCAATGACGTGCTACTCAACAGCTTTTGTGCAATCCGCAGGCGCTCGTCCCGGAGATACTCGAATACTGTCCGGCCCAGGTTGTCCCTGAACGCACGCGACAGTCGTTTTTCATTGGTCCCCACGAGGCGCGCGAGTTGCTCGACCGTTGGCGCATCGTTCAGCCTTTGCGACAAATGTCGAATGGCTGCGCGAACGATGACGCTGTTGCCGGTGAAGTCCGAAGCGGATACCTCATCTTCTGTATCCCGATTGCCCCGTGTCCGGGCAAGGTGAACGCGAATCCGTGCAAGTACCTCGTCCGCCTCGAATGGCTTGAGCACGTAGTCCACGCCACCGATTTCCAGACCGTTGATGCGCTCGTGGAGCTCCCCAGCCACGGTGAGGAAAATGACGGGAATCGCAGAGGTGCGAGGGTCCGCGGCAAGAAGCCGGCAGGCGGCGAATCCGTCCATCCGCGGCATCCGTACGTCCATCAGGATCAGGTCGGGTGAAATCGCCAGTGCTCGTTGATACGCCTGTGACCCGTCGAATCCGACGCTGATCCGGCATCCAGCCTTGCGCAGCACATCAATTAGCAATCGAAGCTGGTCCGGCTGGTCGTCTACCACAAGAAGATGGGCATCCGTGAGGGCACTGTTTCGGGGCGACATCGTGTAGGCGAAAGAAGCTGACGGGTAACCGTCTGGTTAACGGCGGCTGATTGCGCAGCTTGAGGCTCGCGCGGATCGGTCGCCAGCATAGAGCCGCGAAGCGTACCAGATTGTTAATTCAATTTAAATCGAGCGGTTTCCGCACGGATATCAAAAGAATTTTCCCTCCGGCAAAGCATTTCGTCCCTCCGGCAAAACGATCGTGGCAGTAACGCTGCCCATAATTCCTCGCGTCCTTACGAAAAATTTCTAATTCAAAAATTTGTAGCCGTGGGTATCAGTGGCTTGACTGTGGCGGTCTACGCGTTGTAGCGACCGCCGCTATGGAACGGCGTGCCGAGAAAAACCAGATGGCATGGGCAAGCTAAAGACTCAGATAGAGCGTGACGGAGACCAGACATGAATCCTTTTATTGGCCATCAGACGAGTGAGAGCGGAACGTAATGAACAAGAGCAGATATAAATTGGTTTGGAATCGCCGATTTGGCGCGCTGGTCGCGGCAGCGGAGACGCAACGCGGCGTGCAGGGCGAAGCGGGACAAGCGGAAATAGGGCAGGTCGGTCGACCGCTGAAGTCGAAAGTAGCACTGGCTGCACTCGCGGCGCTCACGCTCTCGGCTGGATACGCACATGCAGATAACCTGGCAGTTGGCGGCGAGGTCGGAGGGACGACTGCAACGATTGGGGGTGCTACGGCTCCGTCCGCGAGTACAGGCGGGACCTTTCCCGCTGTAGCCGGTGACGCGAGCAACACGAGTCAGAACACAGCGGTCGGGATCAATGTCACCGCTAATGGCGGAGCCGCAACCGCTCTGGGTGATACGGTAACTGCAAGCGGCCAGAATGCCACGGCAGCCGGCGCCAATTCAGTTGCAAGCGGAAATAACGCTGTAGCGTATGGCGGTGGCGCGAGTGCAGTCGGATCGGGTGCAACCGCCTTGGGCGCACAAGCGTCGGTCATCGGAGCAAATTCAACGGCGATAGGTAATCACGCTTCTGCAACTGGTAACGGTGCATTTGCAGCAGGGGTGGGCGCAGTCGCAAACGGCGGTGCATCCTTCAACTCCGCAATTGCAATTGGAGCAAATGCGACTGCAACGTCGACTACGCCTGCCTCGCCCATTGCAATCGGCCCGGGCGCCCAGGCAGTAAACGGCGAAGCCGTCGCCCTCGGAAATGGCGCTTTTGCGCAAGGTAACGGCTCCATTTCCATGGGTGTGAGCGCCAATGCGGCAGTAGCGGGCACGGTTGCACTGGGCGGCCTCGCACAGGCGACGGGCGCAAATTCAATCGCGATCGGTAACGCAGCCGTGGCTTCGACCGCTGAATCGACAGCGCTCGGTTCCGGCGCGGTCACACGTGCGGCAACGAACGTGAGTAGCGTCACGCTGAACGGCGTCACCTTCGGTGGCTTCGCAGGCGCGACGCCGACCGGCGTCGTGAGTATCGGCGCGGTCGGTCAGGAACATCAGTTGCAAAATGTCGCCGCGGGTCAAATCAGCGCCACCAGCACGGACGCGGTGAACGGCTCGCAGCTTTTCTCGATTGCTTCGCAGGTTTCGGCACTCTCGAGCAATCTGACGTCAATCACCACCACGGTCGACAGGATTTCGACATCCGGCTCGAATGGCACGGTTGCAGACCCGACAGGTACGGCAGTTGGTAACAATTCGGTCGTATCCGTTCCCAATGGAACGGCTGTTGGTAACGGCTCGAATGTCTCGGGTCAAGATGGTACGGCCATCGGCACGAACTCGACTGTCACGGCTGCGCGTGCAACCGCCATCGGCACGAATTCCAAAGTCACCGGCACGGATTCGACTGCAATCGGCACCAACAGCCAGGCCACCGCGAATAATTCGGTTGCCTTGGGTGCAAATTCAGTTGCAGACCGGGACAACACGGTTTCGGTTGGTGCACCGGGTGCTGAGCGTCAGATTACCAACGTCGCAGACGGTACGGCTCCGACTGATGCGGTCAACGTGCGACAGCTGAATGGTGCAATCAACAGCGTTCGCGACGACATGCAGAAATATCGCCGTGACGCGAGCGCGGGTACAGCATCCGCAATCGCCATGGCGAACTTGCCGCAAGCTGTGTTGCCGGGTGAGAAGGTTGTAGCACTCGCGGCCGGCAACTACGGCGGGCAGTCCGCGATGGCTGTCGGTCTTTCGGTCGCGACGCAAAAGTGGATGGTCAAAGGCTCAGTCACAACGGGGGTCTCTGGCCACGGCTCCGTGGGTGCAGGCGCGGGCGTTGGCTATCGCTGGTAAGTAATTTGTCGGTATCCCGCTGCCGTCGCCCTTGTGTTGCGGCAGCGGGCGAAGCGCCTGGAGTTAGCAGAGGAAGACCATGTTCATAAAAGTACGAAGCGGCACGAAGAGAAAATACTTCGATAGTCCGCTCCTACTTCTAAGAAAAACGAATCAGTCGACGCGGGCAGACATTGAAGGAATAGAGGCGCCTGGGAGCACAGCACCACGAATGAATTTCCATTTCATTTCCACTCCCTGGCTTTCATAAGGGCGTGAGAGCAATGGCGAGGCTGGAAGAGTCTTCGTTATCTGTCTTGCATGAATTTTATTAATAAGAATTGTTTCACAAAACCGACTTAAAAAAGTACCGGGCAGAGCGCCGGGAATTCATAGTCTCTTAAGGAAATTCTGACCGATATTTAGCTTGTTTGGTGATGAATGAATTTTGAAATCAAGTACGTTGCACGCATCAATGACCATCGCAGCACGGCTCGGCAGCTCTTGATAGTGCTTTATGGCCGCGACGCGAACGCCATGCTGTGTCGAGCGCGACACAGTCAAAAGGCGAATTCGCAATAGGTCCATGGTCGCAAAGGCTTTTTGTAGACAAATTAAAAGACCTATGAGAAAGTTCCCGCGGGCACTTATCTTTCTTTCCATTACACGATTTAATAAAGAGAGATGTCGCATTCAGTGCGAATGGCTTGGCGGCCTTTGTCTCACATAGTGCTCAAGATGCTGCGAGAAAGAAAACGGTGCGTGTAGCCTGGCGCAAAACTATTTGTCATGCCACGAGCCGAGAGAACGTTGCAACAGGCTACTGAGGGGGCAGTAACGATGAATATCCCAGTCGGAATAGAGCCGGGCACTGGCTCAGCGAAGAAAGCGCATCAGTCTGGCCGCCGATTGGCGCTCCGCCACGCGACCGCCCTTCCTCTGCGTCCCCCCTTCGGACCTTCATAACCCAGACATTCGTCGATCGTCTCAGCGGCCAGCTCGCCGAAAACTGGCCATCTGACCGACCCTCATCGTCTACTTAGTCATGCGAATTCCTACGCCAGCGTGGGTATTCGCTCGCGCTCAGGATTCGTCATTCACCGAGGGCGGAAGCAACTTGCCTCAGTTCCAACGCTGAAGCAATGTGCGCCGTGATGAGACGTTTTAAACACTATAAATAGGCATCCTGAATAATTGGGGTGCATGCACACGCTCGCGCTTATGAACTTCTCATTTCAATTATCTGGTGAGGCAACGACATGAACAAAGCATATCGGACCATCTGGAACAAGGCGCTTGGCGCCTTCGTGGCCGCGTCGGAGTTGGACTCGTCGCGTGGCAAGGGAAAGTCGGGAGCGGCTGCTTCTATATGCGACGCACGCAGTGGCGAGCAGGGTGCCGCGGTGTCGCACGGTTCGAGTCCGCGGGTCCTGACCATTCTGTTGCTGATTGGCGTGGGGGGATGGGGCGCGCAGGCACAGGCGCAGCTGAGCTGCGCGTCGGCGCCCTATAACTTCTATAGTGGCAGCACGACGTGTGTGGGCCAACAGTCTACCGCCTCTGGCGGCGGAGCAACTGCGGTAGGTTATGGCGCCAGCAGCACGGGCATTAATGCCTTGTCCTTTGGCTTTCAGGCCATTGCCAATGGTATCAACGCCATTTACATGGGCGCGCGCACTGCTCCGGGTACCGGCGCGACCGCGCAGTCTGCGATCGGCATCGGCACGGATGTCACCGCTAGCGGCTCGGCGGCCATCGGGATTGGCGTTGACGCTGTCTCGAGTGGCAACCAGTCGACTGCTGTCGGCCCCTTGGCGAAGGCAACTGGAGATAACGGCGTTGCACTGGGTGCGAGCGCCAACGCTGCCGCGTCAGGCGCCGTCGCATTGGGCGGCGGCGCCACCGGTTCGCAAACCAACGGTATAGCCGTTGGTGCGGGAGCCAGTGCCACCGGTGCAAACTCCCTTTATCTGGGAGCGCGCACTGCGGCGGGCACCGGTTCGACGGGAACGGGGTCCATTGCGATTGGCACTGACGTTACCTCAACCGCCGATTATGCCGCTGCGATTGGCTTCCAGTCGGTGGTAAGCGGGCCGGCAGCCGTCGGGATCGGTTATATCGCCACAGCGTCCGGGACGCATGCTGTCGCTGTCGGCTTTCAGTCCATCGCCAGCGGACTCAACGCCGTTTATCTTGGGCCGCGTGCCGTCGCCGGCACGGGCGCAACGGCGGCGGGTGCGATTGGCGTCGGCACGGACGTGACTGCGTCCGGTCCCTCTTCACTGGCCGCCGGCACAGTGTCCAAAGCCACGGCACAAAATGCCGTGGCTTTGGGAGCGGGCGCCGCCGCCTCAGGGCTCAACGCCCTCGGTATGATGAACGGCTCACAAGCCACCGGTGCTAATTCAATAGCGTTGGGGTCATCCGATACCGTTGCGGAAGGCGGCGCGTCTACCCCGGCGACGGTGGCAGGCGCCGCGGCGTCGGGCATTCGCGCAATTGCGATCGGCTCCGGCGCGAGCTCGGCTGGCTCGTCGTCCATCGCGATAGGTGATTCGGCTCTGACGGGCGCCAACACAGATGCCCTCGCCATGGGTACCTCCGCAACGGCTAACGCGGCCAATGCTTCCGCCATCGGCAATGCTGCAAGAGCGCTCGCCGCCTCCACGGTTGCCATCGGCGACGGCAGCACCGTCGCCGCAGCAGCCGGCGCCGGTTCGTTCGCCGGCGGCCATAACTCCCAGGTACTCGGTGGGACGGGCGCAGTCGCGCTCGGTCAAGCGCAAACCGCGAGCGGCAACGGCGCGGTCGCGATTGGCGATCCCAATACCGCGACCGGTAATGGTGCTGTCGCCGTGGGCGCGAACAATACCGCCACGGGCGATGGCGCGGTAGCGCAGGGCAACGGCAATACCGCCAATGGTCAAGGCGCGGTCGCGCTGGGCAACGCGAGCAACGCGAACGGCGCGAGCGCGCTGGCGCTTGGCGATTCCGCGGTGGCCAACCAGGCCAAAGCGATCGCGCTGGGTGCCGGCGCGTCAGCCAGCAACGCGAACGACGTCGCGTTGGGTGCGGGCAGCACCACCGCAGCGCCGCATACGGGCACCACTGCGCTTTATGGCGGCACGGCAGCCGGCATCGCGAGCGCGGCCAATGGCGTGGTGTCGGTCGGCTCGGCTGGCAAAGAGCGGCAACTGCAGAACGTGGCGGCGGGCGTGATCTCAGCTGCTAGCACCGACGCAATCAACGGCTCGCAACTGAATACGGTTGTCACCGGTGTCAATAATCTCGGCGCGTCGACCGCGGGCACCTTGGGCGGCGGCGCCAGCTATAGCGCGGCGACCGGCGATCTCACCGGCTTTAGCCAGCCGGTCAACACCGTCAGCACGACCGGGGCCGTAAGCGGACCCACGGCGCAGACGACGGTCGCCGGTGCGTTGACCGCGCTGAATACGAATATCGACAACACGGCCAATGTCGCGGTCAAGTACGACGCGGCGGGTGGTACGAAGATCACGCTCGGTGCGACCGGCGGCGCGGGAGCCGGGTCTCCGGTGACCATCACCAATATGGCGCCGGCTGCATTGAACGCGACGAGCACGGATGCGGTGAACGGCTCCCAGCTGTTCGCCACCAACCAGCAGGTCACGGCCAATACGACAGCGATTTCCAACATCAACAATGGCAGCGGGATCAAATATTTCCACACCAATTCGGTGCTGGCGGACAGCGTCCCCACTGGCACAGATGCGATCGCAGTGGGACCAGCGGCCAATGCGTTCGGCAACGATTCGATCGCCCAGGGTCTGAATGCGGTGGCCGGCGTGAACGGCGCGCCGACGACGGCCAACGATATTGCCTTGGGCAATGGGGCTCAAGCCACGGGTGGCGATTCGATCGCCCAGGGTACCGGGGCAACCGCGAACACGGCCGGCGCCATAGCGATCGGTCAGACGGCAACCGCTACAGGCGGCAAGGCCGTGTCGATCGGCGTGGGCAATACGGCCAGCGGTAACGGCGCGGTTGCCATCGGCGATCCGAACTCGGCGATCGGGACCGGTGCGATAACCATGGGCGCGAACAATACGTCCAACGGCCAGGGCGCGGTGGCGCTCGGCAATGCCAATACAGCGACCGGCCAGGGCGCCGTCGCGCTGGGCAATGCATCGCAAGCGAACAATGCCGGTTCGGTTGCGTTCGGCGACGCTGCAACGGTGTCGGCCGCGGCGACGCAAGGCGTTGCGATTGGCTCCGGCGCCACCGTCACCAATGCCGGCGCGGTGGCCCTGGGTGCGGGAAGCACGACGGCCGCCGCGGTGGGGACGCCAGGCGCGACGATCAATGGGACCGCGTACACGTTTGCCGGCACCACGCCGGCGAGCACGGTGAGCGTCGGCAAAGTGGGTGCCGAACGCACGGTGACGAATGTTGCCGCGGGCCAGTTGAGCGCGACCAGTACCGATGCAGTGAACGGCTCGCAGTTGTATGCGACCGATCAGGCGGTCGACGCGCTGTCCACGACGGTAACCGCCAACAAGACGCACTATTACAGCGTCAACGACGGCGGCACTCAGGGGGCCAATTACGCCGACGACGGCGCGACTGGTGTTAACGCCCTCGCTGCGGGTGTCGGCGCCCTGGCTTCCGGGGTAAGCAGCACGGCACTGGGCAACGGTGCCCAGGCGTTGGCGAACAACGCAACCGCATTCGGCCTGCAGGCGACGGCTTCGGTCGTCGGCGGCGTGGCGATCGGATCGGGATCGGTTGCAGATCGCACGGTTCTGCCCGGAGTCGGATCCATCGCCAACGGCTCCCACGCGATTCCGTTCAACACCTCCGACGAGACCTTGCTGGGTGCGGTGTCCGTCGGCAGTAGCACTGCCTACCGCCAGTTGACCAATGTCGCCGACGGCACGCAGGCGCAAGACGCAGTCACCGTCAGGCAACTCGCGGGCGCATTGTCATCGTTCTCGGTGACGGGCACGAACTATTTTCACGCGAATTCGACGGCGGCCGATTCGCTGGCGGTGGGCGCGCAGTCGATCGCTGTCGGACCGACGACCGTCGTCAACGGAGACAACGGTGTCGGTGTTGGCAACGGGGCAGTCGTCGATGCGACGGCGCCCGGCGGCCTCGCGATCGGCCAGCAAACGCATTCGGCCGCGGCCGACGCAATGGCGCTCGGCAGCGGCGCGGTGGCGAGCGGTGCGCAGTCGATCGCGCAAGGCGCCAACGCGAATGCCGCTAACCAGGGCGGCGTGGCTGTGGGCTCAGGCGCGCAGAGCAGCGCCACGGACGCCGTAGCGCTTGGCGCAGGGGCGAGCTCGACGTTCGCCAACAGCGTGGCGCTGGGCAGCGCATCGACAACCGCCGCAGCGGTGGCGACGCCGGGTGTCACCATCAACGGCACGGCCTACACCTACGCGGGTACGGCTCCGACCAGCACGGTGAGCGTGGGCAGCGTGGGTAACGAGCGCACGGTGACCAACGTGGCGGCAGGCCGGGTGAGCGCGACCAGTACCGACGCGGTGAACGGCTCGCAGCTGTATGCGACCGATCAGGCAGTCAGCAGTCTGTCCACGACGATCACCGCCAACAAGACGCACTACTACAGCGTCAACGACGGCGGTACACAGGGCGCCAATTACGCCGACGACGGCGCCACCGGCACCAACGCGCTTGCGGCAGGCGTGGCCGCCACCGCGGCCGGCGCCAACAGCACGGCACTGGGTCAGGGCGCGGTGGCCAATAACGCCAATGCCGTAGCGCTGGGCAGTGGTTCGACCACGGCTGCGGCAGTGGCAACGACCGGCGACACGATCAACGGCACGGCCTACACCTACGCGGGGACCGCGCCGACGAGCACGGTGAGCGTGGGCAGTGCAGGTAACGAGCGTACGGTGACGAACGTGGCGGCGGGCCGGGTGAACGCGACTAGTACCGATGCAGTGAACGGTTCGCAGCTCTATGCGACGGATCAGGCGGTCGGCAGCCTCGCCAGCGTAGTGACGGCCAGCAAGACGCACTACTACAGCGTCAACGATGGCGGCACGCAGGGTGGCAACTACAACAACGATGGCGCCACCGGCACCAATGCGTTGGCGGCGGGCGTGGGGGCGACGGCAAGCGGCGTGAGCAGCTTCGCCGGCGGCAACGGTGCCTCCGCACAGGCGGACAACGCGCTTGCGCTGGGCGCTCTGTCGAGCGCCTCGGTGGCCGGCGGGGTCGCGATCGGCTCGGGATCGGTGTCCAATCGCGCGGTTCTATCCGGTATCGGTTCAATTGCGAACGGCACCCATGCGATTCCCTTCAACACGTCGGATCAAACGCTGCTCGGCGCCGTGTCTTTCGGCAGCGCGGCCGGCAACACGTATCGCCAGTTGACCAACGTCGCGGACGGCACGCAGGCACAGGATGCGGTCACCATCAGGCAGCTTGCGGGTGCGCTGTCCTCGTTCGCCGTGAGCGGACAGATGTACTTTCACGCGAATTCGACGGCGGCTGATTCGCTCGCGGTCGGCGCGCAGTCGATTGCGGTCGGACCGACGACGGTGGTCAACGGTGACAACGGCGTGGGCATCGGCAACGGCGCCATCGTCGACGCGACGGCGCCAGGCGGCGTCGCGATCGGAGAAAGCTCGAACGCGGCACAGGCCGACGCGATTGCGCTCGGCAGCGGTTCCATCGCAAGCGGCGCACAGTCGATCGCACAAGGGGCGAACGCGAAGGCCGCGAATGCAGGCGGCATTGCTATCGGCTCGGGGGCCCAAAGCAGCGCCATCGATGCGGTCGCGATGGGTTCAGGCGCGAGCGCGTCGATGGCAAACAGCGTTGCGCTGGGCGCGGGATCGGTGACGACGGTTGGCGCGTTGAGCAACTACATTGCGTACGGACTGAGCAGTCCGCAGTCGTCGGCGGGCGAGGTCAATATCGGCAATCGGCAGATCACCGGCGTGGCAGCCGGCAAGGCTGGAACCGATGCGGTCAACGTAAGCCAGCTCGCCGCAGTCACCACGCAGTTGACCACGCTGATCAACAATCAAAGCGGCG
Source organism: Paraburkholderia sp. SECH2 (assembly GCF_030464795.1). Lineage (NCBI taxonomy): Bacteria > Pseudomonadati > Pseudomonadota > Betaproteobacteria > Burkholderiales > Burkholderiaceae > Paraburkholderia > Paraburkholderia sp. SECH2. Next base: position 323,419 of record NZ_JALPRH010000005.1, on the reverse strand, counting down.
GCGGCGGCGGTGCCCCCTTCTCGTCCACTCCGGGTTCTTCGCCCGCGTCCACGGGGGCGAATTCTTCGGCGGGCGGGCAGGGTTCGGTAGCTTCCGGCTCGAATAGCACGGCGGTCGGCAACAGTTCGCAAGCCAGCGCGAATGGCGCCACTGCGGTTGGCGTCGGCGCGGCCGCGAGCGGGAATAACTCGGTGGCGCTGGGTTCCAACAGCACGGACGGAGGCCGAAGCAACGTGGTATCCGTCGGCTCGCTTAACGATACGCGGCAGGTGGCAAATGTGGCTGCGGGAACGCAGGGGACGGACGCAGTCAACGTGGACCAGCTCAATGCCGGGCTCGCACAGGCCAACGCCTATACCGATCAACGGGTGGACCAACTGCAGTCGGGAATCAACTCCGTCGCGCGCAATGCCTATTCCGGCATCGCCGCAGCGACGGCATTGACGATGATTCCAGAAGTCGACAAGGACAAGACGTTGTCATTTGGCGTCGGCACGGCGGGCTTCCGAGGCTATCAGGCCGTCGCGCTCGGCGGAACCGCTCGTATCACCGAGAACATCAAGATGAAAGCAGGCGTCGGTATGAGCCCCGGCGGCACAACCTTCGGGATGGGTGCGGCCATGCAATGGTAGAGCGCAGACGCCTTCGCTCAAGTGCGGACAACGTGATCGTGCGTCGAACCGGACGTACGAAAAAATAGTATGGAGAACACAATGAAGCAGCTTTCTGGATGGAGTTTGTCGCTGAGCCTGGTTTTTCTTGCGGGATGTTCGAGTGCTTCCGGGCCGACGTTTAACGCATATACGGTTACGGCCGCGGACGGTTCGCGGCTTCATCAGGTCGAATGTCACGGGATCTTCGAAGGACCTGCTACCTGTATGAAGGTGGCCCAACGGATATGTCAGGGAGAGCCGGTTCGCCCGCTGCAGAAAGTCGGACGCCTCCTGCCGGATAATGACGAATCCGATGTCACGCGGCGGCTGACCTTCGCGTGTGGTGGCGCGCCGGATACCCCAGCAGCGGCGGCCACGCAGCCGGCCGCACCTGTGGCGCAAACGGTTGATCAGTTCGTGTTGCAAACCGATACCCTGTTTGCTTTCGGCCAGTCCAGTCTGGCTTCGATTTCGCCGGGCGGCGCGGCCAACCTCGAGCAGGTCATCGCGCGTATCAAGCAGCGAAGGGGTGTTCAGTCCATTTCGGTCGTAGGCCATACCGACCGCCTCGGGCCGGATGCGGTCAACCAGTCGTTGTCACTGGCCCGTGCGGAGACGATAAGGGAATACATGATCAATCATGGGCTTGACGGTGAGGTGATTCATGCGACGGGAGTGGGGTCCCGTGATTCAACAACCCAATGTCCGGACGGCGGGAGCAGGGCAGTCATCGCTTGCCTGCAACCGGACCGGCGGGTCTCCATCGAAGTTCGGGCCCAGTAAGATGGCTCGGCGCCGAACTGGTTCGCGATGAACGCGCGAACGTTCGGCGCTACGGGTGCTCATCTACGACGTGGGGCGGTGGGGCAAGGAGTCGACAGTTGTACGGAGGAGGTTTGCCGAAAAGAGTGGGGTGTTCAACAGGTACCGGCAAAACGCGGTACGTGAACTCTCCCGATGACTACTTGCTCGTTCCGGGTGTGACGGATATCGCAACCGCTTCAGTGTGCACAATCTTAACCTGATCACCCTTGCGAATGTTCTTCAACTGCTCCGGGTCCACCAACACATCCACCGTGCCCTGCGGCCCCTTTATTGTGACGTGGTCCCCCTTTGCATCGACGGCAACGACATCGCCCACTACCGTCACCTCACGACTGATTGTGCCGCCCGGTTTGGTCCCGGACGCGGCCGGCTGTGAGATCTGCCGCTCGCTGGCAGACCGTGGGCCGTTCGTTTTCGTGAGACTCAGAGACCTCGCCTCCCGGTACTCGGTGGTGACCACATCGCCAACCTTGAGCTGATCAAAGTTCTGCACTTCCGCGCCGGCCTCAAGTTCTTCGACGCGGCCGTTCCTGTCTTTGAGCGTGACGGTCCGGGTAGCAGGATCAATGGTGACGACCGTGGCAATTACCGTTGCAGTTCCTGTTACGGTGCTCCTGTCCGCGCCTTCTCTGATCTCCACAGATGTCTGTGGCTGGGCAAATACCGGGCAGGTCATCATGGCGACGGCGGCCGCCACAAGGAAATACTGGATCTTCATTGCCGTGCTCCCTGGATCGGCTCTGGAAAGATTCAATTGGACTAAATCGCGGACGACGCCGGGCACGACGATGAGTGCCGGACGATGTCGTGAGACTGGAGTGGGGTTCATTGCTGGCAGTAACAATTACAAGGATTCGTAGAATCAGAACTTCACCGGACCAGCGCACGCTTCGCATTTGTCCGCGCCCGTGGTGTCTGGCCTTCAACGATCGTGCGCTTGCCGTTCACTCGGTTTGTTCCTTTGTGCAACAACTATGCCTGTCATACGTCGAGTGAAACGGGTATTGGATCGAGACCGAAACGTGGGCCGTGGCGACGACGGCCGCGTTGCTGACGATTGTCATGCTGCCCGCGGTGGCGCTTCAAGGCGCGTGCCCGAACAGTTCATGTAACTTGCGCCTGCCTCACGGGCTGATGAATTTGAAGGCGAGAACTGCCGCGGCGGCGTTAGGTCTGCCTCGACGCAGCAGATCCTCAGCAAGCAGTTTCTGAAAGAGTGTTTCTTCCTGTTCGCCGTACAGTTCGCGAAATTCGCCGAGAACCTCAGCGATAGCGCTGTCCCGCGTTTCCGGACTCAAAGTGCTGCTGATGTATGAACAGCCTCGTGCCAGTTCAAGCACGTAAGCTGCGCGAGCATCCACCAGAGTGGCACCACCTGTATTTCCTTGTGGCATGAGGTCCCCCAATCTTTTTATGTACGCGTACATGCACTGCCGGGCGTACAGCTGGACTGAGTCGCAGTGAGCGGCGAACGTTAGTGTGGAATTAATTTACGCCAGGGGGCTGAAGGGAAGCTTAAGAAGTGCTACCCCGTGACCTGAGACAGTGGCCGATGCCTGGGCAATGCTAAAAAAATGCCGCAGGCAATGCTGCGGCGAACAAACACACACGCCGAACGTTGGGAACGCTGACGTGCTTTCTTAGGGTATCGAGGCTCGCAGCGGATGCAAATCGGGTGTCTTGTGTGATGATTTCTGTCTCCCCGCCAAGGCTTGCTCGACGTGCCTGGCGCCATCTGTGGATGGCGAAGCGGTCGCAAAAAAACGACAGGGGCCGCGCATCCAGCATCTCATGCTGATCGAGATTCGGCTGGAATGCGGCTCCGGAACGTGGGCGTCCCAGCCTGCGTACTTTCGACGTTGCCTTCGCGCTCGCAGATCCATGCAAACGCCCATTGTTGGGCAACCTCGATCGCCTCGTCCTCGGTGTCGAAGTAGGAAAGATCACGCTCGATGTGCATCTCGCCATCAACGTCGTCGTCACTCGAAACACGGACCAGTCGCGCGTGTGCGAAGAATTTCCCAAGGGAGAAATCCGGAGCCGCGTCGATGATCCATCCACGGTACCCGCATTTCATGATTACCTCCGATACTCAGGCTATTCAGGATTCGAAAAGACAAAGCATGGATTCGTCCGGTCGTACTCGCTAAACCTCCTTGCCCGGTCAAAAGTTCGCGGGCTTTCGTGCCCTCGGTAGCTGAATAGACGATCATCTTGAACTACCGATACTGTTATAGGCCATCGGCAGCCCAACGGTGGTTGCTGCTGTGGACGGATGCAAAAAAAATGCCAATTCCAACCGGCCGTGGAATTGAATAAAGCCCTTGCTGTGTATGTCGAGGATGGGAACGGAAACTGCCGGAAGAAATTGTCGAACGGATGGTGTCGCTACAGCAGCGTAAGCTGCGCGGCCGTGCTTAACGGTATGCTGGGGTCCATCCCGCGCGATCTTCGCGAATGACTGTACTACCAGTGGAGAGAATCTCTGCTCGTGCGCCTAAGTGCTAAACGTGCCGCGGGCGTCGTGCGTCCTGCGGCCTGAATAGCCGCTCCAGACAGATCCCCATAAACCGGAGGCGCAACCGAGGCGAATGCATAAAGCTTCAGCCATTCGCTGTACCCGTGTACGAGAAACCCTCCCGAGCGTTCTACGTACTGCTGCCGGGACGTTTCATAAACCTCTCGAAGTGCAAACCAGGGCACATGAGGCAAGTCGTGATGAACCAGATGGTAGTTGTTGTTCAGGAACAGCAGCCGCCACAACCACCCCGCTTCGTTGATGACAGTGCGATGCTCGTGAGCATGTGCCACGCGATGTTCCTGAAACGAGCGGATCGAACCTAACGACAACGATCCATATCCCGCGCCGACGATAAATGCCCAGGCAGGGACTCCGCAGACACGTTGAAGCCATATCGTCAGCGCTGCCAATGCAACCAGATGCGCAACCCACATCGGCACATGACGCAAATCGCCGCGTTTGATAGTGCGGAGTTCATCGACACCCGTTGCCGCTATGGAAAAAGCCGGCCCAACTATCAGTCGGCCGACAAACGTATTGCGGAAGGTCAGCAGCGCGCGAATCGCCAGACCCGCACGTTGCCACACGCGCTGACTGACGAAGTAGCTTTCGGGATCGCGCTCAGGAAGCGTCAGATGCGGATCGTCGTGATGCTGAAGATGCGAATCACGATAGACGCTGTACGGAAACCACACCGCGAGCGGCGCGAATCCTAATAGTGCGTTGAAGAACGGCGAACGCGTCGGATGGCCGTGCAGCAATTCATGTTGAAGAGACATGTACCACGCACCCAGCAACGCTAGCAGTGCAACGGTCAGCGGCAGGCCGAGCATGCGCGCATGCGTCGCCACACCGAACCATCCACCGTAGATCGTGGCGATCAGCAGCCACGTCGGCCATTGCGTGCGCCATGTCCAGCTTGCAGCCTGTTGGGCGAGTGCTTTACGTTGCGTGTCGTCGAGGTAAATCGCCATCGGCTGGATCGGTCGGAATGCAGGTTTAGACCGATCCTACGGACCAATTCACGCGACTAGAACCATTTTGTTCAGCAATGCATCTGCAAATACGTGCAAAAGCGCGGGGCCATATCGCCGGCCCTTGCGCAGCGCCCGGCCGCTATCACCCGGCGCGCAGGGATCCTCGCGGATCCTGTTCGGGCAATCGGTAAAAGACGCTTATTTATCGTCCGCCACGTGGCAAGCGTGATCGAGCAAACCTTCCGCGGAGCCGCTGCCGTTGTCGGCATCGAGACTGCTATTCACGACGAGCCAGCCGTCTTTCTCCGCGGATGGCCCCGCACCCGTCACGAGAATGGTTTGCATGGCCATCGCTGCAGCGTCTTTGTTATCACGCGCGACGATGAGAAACGGATTGCTCGCCTGAGTGAGTGAGGTGACGCGCATGATCCGATAGCGCTGGCCGTCGAGCGTATCCCAACGCCATTCGCCAGGCGTGTCCTTCGCGTGACGCGCCAAGGCGTCGCTCACCTTGCTTTGCATGCAATCGATATGGATATGCAGCTGGTTTTGCGTACGGCGGAATTGCGAGTTGATCTCGAGGCCGAGTTGATTGTCGGGCAAGGAGCGCTTGACGGACTTCTCGACGTACAGCCGCGACACCCACGCATCGTCCCAGTAGTCCGGTGCATTCGGCGCAAGCACGAACGGGCTTTCTATGCCGGTGACGCGGTCGGTCGGAATCAGCAGATGCTGTGAGCGGCCGACAATATCCTTCAGGATCGCATAGCGTTTGTCGAGATCGACGACCGTGCATTGGCCCGGCGTGCCGGTGGCCTGCTGCGACGGCACGCAGCGCATATCGACGATTTTCCAGAGCGCGTTCGAATCGACTGCAGCAAGGCGCGCGCAGGAGGCGACGGTGAAGACGACCGCCAATGCGGCGGCGGTGCGCAGAATAGTGTGGCGAAGGCGGGTGGGTTTGGGCACGGTCATCGGCATGCGGATCGGCATTTTTTTACTGGAGTGTTCAGCGACATCTTCAATGGCATCTTCAACGGCACCTTCGACGGCATTTTCAGAACCGTCAGAGCGCTGGCGCCGGCAGCACGCCGAGCAATTGCTCGAAGGCGACGCCGATCGCCAGCAACCGTCGGTCCTCGCCGAGCGGACCATCCAGTTCCAGGCCGACCGGCAGGCCGCCGGCAGTCATCCCCGCCGCCAGCGATAAGCCCGGAATGCCGGACGTGCTGGCCGGGTCGGTATTGCGCAGGAACGCGTCCATCGTATCGATTGGCGCGGCGCCATCGATCGATACTGTCGACGAGCCGTTCAGGTCGTCGATCGGCACCGCGGCGAGGCGCGTGGTCGGGAACAGCAGCGCATCGAGACGCTCATCCGCGAAAGTCGCGGCGACATACTGCTGCAAGCGCGGCCGCCATTGCTTCAGCGCTGCGTCGTAATGAGCACCGAGTACGTCGGCGAGCACGCCGTCGTAGATCGCGCGCACGTCAGGGCTCGCGATGCGGGCTGCCAATTCTTTGACTGTCTTTACCGGCGCGTTATTGGCGACGAGCCAGGCGAGCACGTCTTCGCGCGGCTCGTGGATCGCGATCGGTCCGCCGACATGGCCGTTCAAGATCTCCAGTTCGCTCATCGCTACAGGCACGAAGATGACGCCCGCTGCTTCGAGGCGGCGCAAGGCGGCGTGCGCGACGTCTTCCACCTGCTTTTCGAGCCCTTCCCAGAGCGGCTCGGGCAGGCCGATGCGCAAACCGTTCAGCGTGAGTGTGGGCAGCGCCCCCGCTCCGGTGATCACGCCGTCGAGCAACGCGATGTCGGCAACCGTGCGCGCCATCGGCCCCACCGTATCGCGCGTATGGCTGATCGGCACGACGGCATCCGGGTCGTGATAGCGCCGTTCGGCACCACCGTTACCCACCGACGGACGAAACCCCGCGATGCCGGTCAACGCAGCCGGAATGCGCGTCGAGCCGCCGGTGTCGGTGCCGAGACCCGCGGGCACGATGCGCGCGGCGATCGCGGCGGCGGTGCCGCCCGACGAGCCGCCAGGAATCAGCGTGGGGTCGTAAGGATTGCGCACCGGTCCGGCGTGCGTGGCGAAGTTGGTGCTGGTGATGCCGAACGCGAGTTCGTGCATGTTGGCTTTGCCGAGGATGATCGCGCCGGCATCGAGAAGCCGTTGCACCGAAGGCGCGTTCGTCGTCGGCACGAAGCCTTCCAACGCGGGCGTGCCCGCCGAGGTCTGCAAACCGGCCGTGTTGATGTTGTCCTTCACGACGATGGGCAAACCGGCGAGCGGCAATTGCGCTTTTGCTTCGGGCGGCAAGGCATCGATGCGCTGCGCGGCGGCCAGCGCGCCGTCGAGATCGAGCGTGGTGAGCGCATTCAGGCTCGAGAGCGACGCCGCGCGCGCCAGCAGCGTGGCCATATAGTCGGCGGCTTTGAGGCGCCCGGACTGGATCGCGGCGACCGCTTCGGTTGCGGTTAGGGCCAACTGTTGATCGACGGTCCATGTCATCGCAGGCGTCTCCTTTAACTGAGGTGTCGCCTATTCTGGCACAGCCGCTTAAAAATCGACGCCCGGTGGCGCAAGGTGGTGCGCGTTTGCCGGCTCGCAGGCCGGACGGCCTTCTATATGGTTCTGCACGCGAGACCCGCGCGACCGCCTTGACGCTATCTGATGAGTCTGCCGGCGTGCTATTGCCGGCTGTCGATCCACATGCGTCCCCAGCGGAACGCGTAGGCGAGTGCGTGCTCTTCGTCGAAGAAATAATCGAGTGCGTCGAACGAGTAAGCCTGGCCTTGACTTGCAGACGTTTTTTCGATGGTCAGGTTGGCGGCGAACAGGCCGTTGGGCAGCCGTTGCGCAGCCGGTGCGACTTCGTAGCCCTTGTAGCGGATATTTGAATTCATGATCGTGGCAGTGAGTGTGCCCGCGTGTATTGCTAAGGAGCCGGCGCGCGGGACGCAACCCTGTGCGTCAGGCAACCGGTGGTGAGCGGGCAGGATCAAGCGTAGGCCGCGCCGCGCAGCGGGTGAACCAATCTTTCGTCGTAAGCAAATCAGCGAGGTTCGGGAACGGTCTTCAGGAGACCGGATCGGACCATAGTCGCAGCGTTCGAACACACTATCCGGCGTTGTGGGAGAGCGGTCTGTTGTGTGGCGCACGGTTTGGACCAGCGGAAACACGAGCGCGTTCGAGCGCGCTCGGCGTGACTTGTCAGCCTTAAAAGTATCGTCGGAGGATGCTGCGGTTAGCGGGGAGAGGAGGCAAGCGCACGCATGCGTCGAATGGTTCGTCGAGGCAGTGGGATGGCCGCCGGCTCAACGCAAACGCAAGTGCGTCGGGGACCCCACAAGCGTGGGTCCTCGACATCGCACGCAAAGGCGTTAAACCGCGTGCAGCAATCTGGCGGGTTGCGCTTCCTTGACTGCATTGCCGAGCGGCGCGGCCGTCGGCGTGCGATGCGCGTTGAACGCCAGGGCGAATTGCGCGGCCTGCTGGCCGACTGTGGCGAGCTGATCGACGACCTTGGCGTCGGAACAGGTGTCGACGGTGTCGAAGCGTGTTTCCAGCGTGTTGATCCCGGCGCCGAACGGGGTCGGCCAGCCGCGCAACGCGTGGACGATCGAGCGCAGCGACGTCAGCACCGAGCCGGCAGCCTGCCAGCCATAAGCGGTGACGATACAGCCGACCGCGCGGCCATCCAGATACGGCCGTTCATCGGCGCGCAGTTCTTCGAGCGTGTCGAGTGCGTTCTTGACGAGGCCCGAGACGCCGCCGTGATAACCGGGCGTCGCGATGATCAGCGCGTCCGCATGGCGCACGGCTTCGATCAGCTCAAGCTGTTCGGCGGTACGTTGAGGGTTTTCCGGAGCGTAGTGGGGCAGGCTATGCAGGAAGGTGCCGCCGAACAGGCGGGTATTCGCGCCTGCGGCTTCCGCGCCACGCAGCGCAAAGCCGAGCGCGCGCTCGGTCGACGACGCCGCACGTGTCGTGCCGCCGATGCCGATTACGAGCGGCCGGCGATGATGGTCGAAACTGGTCAACGAAATGCTCCTTCGGTAACGGCTCACGGGACGCTGGCGCGGGGCTGCGCGTAGACGAACCGGGGCGAACCGGACTTTGAAGTGTCATCTTAATGACCGCCGGGAGCCGGGCGAAGCGACTTTTTGTTCTAACGATATAACCGCGCGGGGTTATCGGCGGCTCAGTGGGCCGTTTGACGGATGTATCGAAGCCGTTTTCGATCCACATGCGCCGCCCTGTGCAATGCAGTTGAGGCGGCCCCCGATAAGCATATGGCGAACCATTGTTTGGGGGCGCGATGACACGCGGCTATGATTGAGTCGTCTCCTCCATGACATCTCCTTGACATGGGACTCGGCCTCGCTACGTAAGTGGCGAGGCCTTTTTTTCGTCTGGACTTTCAGCGGCGCCCGGGCGTGCCGCTTCACGATAAAGCCGTTTTTTGCATGCTACGATGGTCCGCAACGCGAATCACGGCGAGGTCGAACAAGCAATGGCAACCCTGTATGACACGCTTGGTGTGCACGCGCACGCCACGGACGAAGAAATCAAGCGGGCTTATCGCAAGGCCGCGATGAAATGGCATCCGGATCGCAACAACGGCGCCGAGGAAGTTGCGCGCGCTACTTTCCAGGAAATCAAGGACGCGTATGCGATTCTCTCCGACGCCGCGCAGCGCAAGGTGTATGACGCAGTCTATGCCGAGCAGATGCGTGGCTGGGAAGCGCAGCGTGCCCGCCAGCAAAAAGCGCAGGCCGAACGTGAAGCGGCGGTACGTGCCGCGGACGAAGCGGCCTACGCCGAGATGGTGTCGCTCGCCATGCGTTTCGCCGACGACGGCCACAATCGCGACGTGCTGTTCGGTGTGCTGCTAGGACGTCGATGCGAGGCGCAGCGGGCCGCGCAGATCGCCGACAGCGTGTCTGCCTTGCAGGCGGCGCGGCGCGAGGCAGAGAAGGCGGCGGCTGCCGCCGAAGCGGCAGCAAAGGCGGTGGACGTACCCGACGTTTCAGCGAAAGCGGAGGCAACGACGGTGAACGACGATGCCGCCAATCGTGACGCCTCAGGTAAGCCCGCCAACTCAGGCAAGCGCGAAGAAAATGCCAGCGATGCCCATCCGGCCGGCGTACTGGGTGGACTCTGGTTCCAGTTCCTGAACGGCTTGCGGTTTTGAACAGACAGTTCTGGCCGAAAGACCCCACACGTAGGCCGAATTGATATAGAGGGCGGCCTTCGGCATCGGTCTATCCGCTTCTAGAATCAATGACATGTCCGTGACATGTGTCATTGTCGCCGACTCCACTTCCCCCCGCGAATGACCCGCTTCGCTTGACCTCCACGTTGCAGATTCCGAGAGGCACGACGGCCATGGTTACTTTTATTTTTGTCGTTGCGATGGCGGCGTTTATCCCGTACGTCGCGGCGCCTGGCATTGCGAACGGCGTCAAGTCGATCAGCGCGCAGCCTGCGGCGATGTTGTTCGAAACTTCACCGGCTGCGTCGGACGGCGCAAGCGACGCCGCCAATCGAATCGTGTCCGAACACCGCGACAGCGGCGCTTCCGTATGAGGAGGCGCCGCCGCGAAAAATTGTCGGCTTAATGAAAGATTCGACTTTGCGCTGCTAAACTTTGTCGCCAATGCAGCGCGCGATATCCGTGGATCGAGCGCCCTGATACAAATTCTTGTGGCGCAACAATTTACGTCATCGTAGTGTCACGGGGACGCAAGACTAGGCCGGCATAATTGCGCATAGAGAGAGATAAAAAAAACTCGGGGTGAGCGTGACCAAAAAATACAAGGTGCTGTTTCTCTGTCGCGAGAATTCAGCACGCAGCATCATTGCCGAAGCTTTACTGCGCGAACTGGCTGGACACCGGTTCGAAGCGTTCAGCGCGGGGCCGGAGCCGGCCGCGCGTGTTCACCCTATTGCGATCGCGCAATTGCGGCCCGGTATATCGGACCTCGGCGTGCTCTGCCCGAAAAGCTGGCTGGAATTCACCGGTGAATGGGCGCCGCGGATGGACCTCGTCATTGCCATGGACGCGTGCGTCGCCAGGCATCATGCGCCGCGCTTTCCGGGAGACCCTGCGTTGTGTAGCTGGAACTTCGCCGATCCGCTTGCCGATGGCATGCTCGAGCCGGAGCGCGTCCGTTCGTTTGAAAAGGTCTTCTGGCAGATCGTCCGGCAGCTCAGCACGTTTATCGAATTGCCGCAGTACGCGGCGGCGCCGGCTTGTACCGGCGACGCGTCGTGTGCATCGCTGAACGGCGCAACGAATCCCGCCATTCAGTGCAACGTGTGAACGGCCCCGGCGCGTCAGCCAGTACGGGGTGATGCCTCGGGGTTATGCCTTTGCTCTGGCGGTGTGGCGATCGGACGGCTTAGCGGTTGTTCGGGCGCGCAAGCGGACTTCCCGCGAATGGGTCGTTTAGCCAATCCACCTGTTTTTTCGGCTGCGGGGCGGGTGCCGGCGTGGCCGATAATTCGAAGTGGTCGATTGATTGACCAGCGCTAATTGCCTGTTTAAGCCATTGGGGCATTTCACCCTGGCCGTCCCAGCTATCTCCCGTTGCGCTGCGGTAGCGTTCAGCTTTTTGCCCCTTCGGTTCGGCCGCCAGCACGGCGGCGAGGTCTTCTGGTTTGATACCAAACTCTTCCATGCGGTGGCGGAGATACGCAATCATGCTATCTCGCTTCCTTTCGTCCATAAGATATTCGTCCTTCTAAAGCGTCCGGCGTTCTGTCAGTTACAGATTGCAAGGGGAAGCCGCGAAAGCATCGAGCCCATGTATATGGGGTCCGCTCGCGGTCAGGTTATTGATCGAAGGAAATTCCAGTGGCTGCGTCAAAGAACGTCGCCCCATACATTGCGGTACAGCATATGTCCAACAAGGCCGGCTATAAGGCTGACTGTGCCAATCAGTGAATATTCAAGCGCTCCGCCGCGCGGCAGGTACGGCTGGGTAAGCCCTACGGCCGCAATGGAAAAAACGGTGATGACAATGCAATGATTGCGAACAGTCGGCCTCAAGTCCACGCTCCGTCTCTCGCCGGTGCCTCGCGCGGGGCCGATTTTTGTGCGTTATGCCAGCATCATAACGCACTGTTCGGGTAACGCACGCGCCTGCCGGCCTGATTTTGTTACTGCATGCAGCCGATTGAGCGGCGGCGGGTGCCACTAAGGCCGTCCGCACCGCCGGGATTGAAATCCTGAGTGGCCGAGCTATAACGAAACAGCGGAGCAACAATCTGCGTTTCCAGCCTGGTGGCGACCGTTTCCGGCTAGCCGTGCGCGCACGCCCGACATCGGTTTCAGGTCTGGCAACTATTTACTCATTTAGTTCGGTGACTCGCCGCAGCAGTCCCGCATAGGCATTCGCCCGTTTGTCAGTTCGGCAGTGAGTTAGTTCGATTTCATGACACGACGTTTTTTCGCGGATCAATTCTTTTTCGAAGGGGATAAGCGCTGCTGCGCCGGATTCGAGGAGTCTGGACATGAAACTACGTTTATTGATGGCGTTGGCAAGCACCGCTCTGTTTCTGGCGCCGAGCACAGCCGGCGCACTGGATAGCCAGCAGGGCCAGGCCGTATCGGGCCAGGCCCTCATGCAGAACGCAAACGAATCAGCGCAAGCCACCACCGACATGTCGTACGGTGACACTGTGCGGACCGTGATGCCGGCCGGGCAGGCGGTGCAGAACGTCTCCTATGGCGGAGTGGCTGCAGGCGCGACGGAAGTGGGAGGCCGACAGGAGCGGCCGTGCGCTTCCGGGCCGCAATGCAGGATCTATTTTGGCCAGTAGCAGGCCGGCAGTTCAGGAGGCGGTGGGGACAGAGCGCACCGCTTCCACTTCCATCCACGTACGGCACCCTGATCGGAATACCCACACGCCCGAGTGCAATTTTACGGAGTCGTCAGCGGGCGAATTAATACGATGTTAAGGTGTCTTCCATTCAGGTTTTCACCCGCTGTCTTTTCCGATCGCAATCATAAGCAGGCCAATACCGCCTGCTTTTTTATTCATGACTTGCCGTCTGCGATTTGATTAGTCTGGTGTGACTGCTCCAATCCCACCCGTTGTTTAGTTACTCGCAAACAATACTATGTTGATGGAAGATAATCTGCCGGCGAGCATTGCCTCGCCGGACGATGGGGCTTCGTCGTCCCTGCGTTCCTGGCTCGCCGTCGTGGCCGTTGCAATCGGTGCGTTCGCATTCGTGACCACGGAATTTTTACCTGTTGGCCTGCTGCCGCGTATCGCGGCGGATCTGGGTGTGCTGCCTGGCACTGCAGGATTGATGGTCACGGTGCCGGGCGTGATTGCCGCCATCTCGGCGCCCGGATTGATGCTGGTGGCCGGACGGATGGATCGCCGGCGCGTGTTTCTGTTGCTCACGGCCTTGCTGCTCGCGTCGAATCTGATTTCGGCCTTTGCGCCCGATTTCCTGGTCATGCTGGTCGGACGCGCGTTGCTCGGCGCGGCGCTGGGCGGCTTCTGGACCCTGGCGACTGCGGCATCGGGGCGCCTCGTGCAGCCGAAGGATTCGGCCAAAGCGATGGCGACGATCCTGACCGGCGTGACCTGCGCGACGGTGATCGGTGTGCCGCTCGGCACGTTCATCGCCAGCTTCGCTTCGTGGCGTGCTTCGTTTATGGCAACCGGCGTGCTTGTCGCGATCGCGCTCGTGGCGCAGTTCGTTTTCGTGCCGTCCTTGCCGTCGAGCACCGCATTGCGGCTGCGCGATCTGGTTGCGCTGCTGCGCCGCCCGCATCCGCGTAGAAGCATGCTGATGGTGGCGCTCGTCTTCGGCGCGCATTTCTCCTCGTACACGTACATCACGCCGTTCCTGCTGCACAACGCGAGTTTTTCGATGTCGACGATTACGTGGCTGCTGCTCGGCTTCGGCATTATTGGCTTCTTCTCGAACTTCGCCGTATCGTCGACGGTGACGCACAATCTGAAAGTGTCTCTGGGCGTGATGGTTTCTCTGCTCATGTTCGCGCTGCTGGCAATGCCTTTGCTGGAACAATCGCCGATCGGCGTCGCCGCGCTCGTGCTCGCGTGGGGTGTTTCGTTCGGCGCATTGCCGCTTTGTTTGAGCATCTGGATTCAGCGCGCCACGCCGGATTCGCCCGAAGCAGGCTCGGCGCTGTTTGTCAGCATCATTCAGGTTGCCATCGCGCTGGGATCGCTCATTGGCGGTGTGGTGGTCGACCATGTCGGCATTTCCGCGGACTTTCTCTTTGGCAGCGGCCTAGCGTTGCTGGGGCTCGCCGCGCTCGCGAGTTTCGGACGAAGCAAGCAGGAAGTGCCCGCGAAAGCGGTGGTCTGTCCGGCGTGTACTGACTAGCCGGTAAGCGTCGAGCGCCACGCCCACACCGATCCGCTTTTGTTATCGCCCTCTCCAATACACGGATTGTTGGCGCATCGCACCGCTCGTATATTTGCTGGACGAAAGCAGAGACAGCAGAAATACAACAACTGAACGGCAAGCCTCCCGGGCCTGCTACAGGAGCACAGCGATGAATCGAATCGATCTGGAGGGGCGTGTTGTCGCCATTACCGGCGGCGCGCGCGGCATTGGCTACGCAGTGGCTCAACGGGCGTTGAACTCGGGCGCGTCGGTCGCGCTATGGGACATCGACGCCGAACGCCTCGCGCGCAGCGAGCGCGAACTCAGCGAACTGGGCAAAGTCACCGCCGTCACGGTCGAACTCACCCAGGAAGCGTCAGTGGTTCAGGCAGTGGCGCAAACGGTCGCCGCCCATGGCGCGATCGATGTGCTGATCAACTGCGCCGGCATCACCGGCGGCAACGGCACGACATGGGAGCTGGACCCCGAGGTCTGGCGCCGCGTGATCGACGTGAATCTGATCGGCCCGTATCTCACCTGCCGCGCGGTCGTGCCGCAGATGCTCAAGCAGGGCTACGGCCGGATCGTCAATATCGCGTCGGTGGCCGGCAAAGAGGGCAACCCGAACGCCTCGCACTACAGCGCCTCCAAAGCCGGGCTCATCGGCTTGACCAAATCCCTCGGCAAAGAACTTGCGACGAAGAACATCCTCGTCAACGCGGTCACGCCCGCAGCGGCGAAAACGGAGATTTTCGACTCGATGTCGCAGCAGCACATCGACTACATGCTCTCGAAAATTCCAATGAACCGCTTCCTGTTGCCGGAAGAAGCGGCGTCGCTGATTCTCTGGCTCTCTTCCGAAGACTGCGCGTTCAGCACCGGCTCGGTATTCGACCTGTCCGGTGGCCGCGCCACTTATTGAGTCGTCATAGCCTCGCCTAAGCCGTAGCAGGGGCAGTTGCAGTGGCAGTGGCAGTGCAAAAGGTAGAAAAACGCAGAGCGCGACCCGCATGCTCTGCGAAGGAGACGACATGAATCCGCATTCGCCCGCTTCACTGGAGGCGATCAACAGCAAGGTCATGCGCCGGCTGTTGCCGTTTCTGTTGCTGATGTACGTGCTGGCGTTTCTCGATCGAGCCAATATCGGCTTCGCGCAGAAAGCGTTGCAGCACGATACGGGTTTGTCCAATGCGGCTTTTGCCTTCGGCGCGGGCGTGTTCTTCGTCGGTTATGCATTATTCGAAGTACCGAGCAATCTTCTGTTGCATAAGGTCGGCGCGCGCGCATGGATGTGCCGGATCATGGTGACCTGGGGGCTCGTCTCGGCGGCAATGTGTCTTGCGCATACGCCGACCGCTTTCTACTCGCTGCGTTTTCTGCTCGGCGTTGCCGAAGCGGGTTTCTTCCCCGGCGTGATCTATTACCTGACGCATTGGTTTCCGCAAGCGGCGCGAGCTCGCGCGGTGGGCGTGTTTTATTTCGGCGCGCCGCTGGCGTTCATCTTCGGCAGTCCGTTGTCGGGTTCCTTGCTCGAACTGCATGGCGCGATGGGTTTGGCCGGCTGGCAGTGGCTGTTTCTGATCGAGGGGACGATGGCCTCGGTGGTCGGCGTATGGGCGTTCTGGTATCTCGACAACCGCCCCGAAGACGCACGGTGGCTCGACGCGCAGGAGCGCACCACCTTGCGCCGCGCGCTCGACGACGATGCGCTCGCCGCATCGGCGCATGGGCCGCGTCATATTCTCGCGGCGCTGGTGGACCGCCGTGTGTTGCTGCTGTCAGCGATCTATCTGCTGATTCAGATGAGTGTCTACGGCGTGATCTTCTATTTGCCGCAGCAGGTGGCGGCTTTGCTCGGCACGACGGTCGGTTTGCGCGTGGGCCTCGTCGGTGCGTTGCCATGGCTGTGTGCGTTGGCCGTGACGTGGTACGTGCCGCGTCGAGCGGATCGTACGGGTGGACACCGGCGCTGGGCAGTTGCGCTGCTGGTGCTCGCGGGTCTCGGCATCGGTGCCTCGGGGCTCGCGCATAACCCGTCGATTGGCCTGATCGCGCTGTGCTGTGCGGCTAGTGGTTTCATCGCGGCGCAACCGCTGTTCTGGACATTTCCGACGCGCTACCTCACGGGCGCCGCAGCGGCGGGTGGGATCGCGCTGATCAATTCGCTCGGCGGCCTCGGTGGATTTATTGCGCCGAGCCTGCGCACCGCGGCGGAACGCGTGTTTTCGTCGACCTCGGCGGGGCTGATCGTATTGGGCGCGTCGAGTCTGCTGGCTGCGCTCCTGATCGGCACGCTGTTGCGTCGTGACGGAACCGAATCAAGCTGGTCTTTCCAACATTTACTGCACCGCGCCCGCTAGGCGCATTTTCTGGCTGCACGTTCGACGCACCCATAACGGAGCCCTTTTCATGGCCATGCCTACTATCCGGCACGTGCGTGCCTTCATCGTCCGCGGTGGCGGTGCGGACTATCACGATCAACCCGACGGACACTGGATCGACGATCACATTTCCACGCCGATGGCGCGTTATCCGGAGTATCGCCAGAGCCGCCAGTCGTTCGGCATCAATGTGCTCGGCACCTTGGTGGTCGAGATCGAAGCGAGCGATGGCACGGTCGGTTTTGCGGTGACGACGGGCGGTGAGATTGGCGCCTTCATCGTCGAAAAACATCTCGCACGTTTTCTGGAGGGCCAGCTTGTCACCGACATCGAGAAGATGTGGGATCAGATGTATTTCTCGACGCTGTACTACGGCCGCAAAGGCGTGGTGCTGAATACGATCTCGGGCGTCGATCTCGCGTTGTGGGATTTGCTTGCGAAAGTGCGCAAGGAACCGGTGTACCAACTATTGGGCGGCCCGGTGCGCGACGAACTTGTGTTCTACGCGACGGGCGCGCGTCCGGACCTCGCGAAGGAGATGGGTTTTATTGGCGGCAAATTGCCGTTGCAGCATGGTCCTGCTGAAGGCGAGGCGGGTCTCAAGAAGAATCTGGAGAAACTCGCCGAGATGCGTAGTCGCGTTGGCGATGACTTCTGGCTGATGTACGACTGCTGGATGAGCCTCGACGTACCGTATGCAACGCGGCTCGCGCAGGCGGCGCACGAGTACGGTCTGAAATGGATCGAAGAGTGCCTGCCGCCGGACGACTACTGGGGTTACGCCGAACTGCGCCGCAACGTGCCGCGCGGCATGATGGTGTCGACCGGCGAGCATGAAGCGACGCGTTGGGGTTTTCGCATGCTGCTGGAGATGCAGTGCTGCGATCTGATTCAGCCGGATGTGGGCTGGTGCGGTGGGATCACCGAACTCATCAAGATATCCGCGCTCGCCGATGCCCACAATGTGATGGTGGTGCCGCATGGTTCATCGGTGTATAGCTATCACTTCGTCGTCACGCGGCACAACTCACCGTTCGCCGAGTTTCTGATGATGGCGCCGAAGGCGGACGAAGTCGTGCCGATGTTCACGCCGCTGCTGCTCGATGAGCCGGTCCCCGCGAATGGGCGGATGAAAGTGCCTGACACACCGGGCTTTGGTGTGCGGCTCAATCCGGAGTGTGCGCTGGTGCGGCCTTATCCGCGTTGAATGCTTATTGAAGGTGGGTTGGACCGGATTTCAACCCGCAAGACATCTGATCGATCCAGCCAACAGGAGAATGACGTGTTGCTCAAGGACAAGGTCGTGATCGTTACCGGCGGCTCGCGTGGCATCGGCCGCGCGATAGCCGTTGCGTGCGCAACCGAAGGGGCGGATGTAGCGATCAACTACTGGGGCGATAACGACGCATCGTATGGGCGCCGTTCGGCCGTCGCGGAAGTGGTCGGAGAAATTGAAGCCTTGGGGCGGCGCGTGATCGCGATCGAAGGGAACGTTGCCTTACGCGAAACCGGTCAGGAACTTGTTCGCCGCACCGTTGAAGCCTTCGACAAAGTCGATGTGCTCGCGAGCAATGCAGGCATCTGCCCGTTTCACGCCTTTCTCGACATGCCGCCCGAGATATTGGAGTCGACGGTGGCAGTCAATCTGAACGGGGCGTTCTACGTCACGCAAGCCGCCGCGCAGCAGATGAAAGCGCAGGGCACGGGCGGCGCGATCGTGGCGACGAGCTCGATCAGCGCTCTGGTGGGCGGCGGCATGCAAACCCACTACACGCCGACCAAGGCCGGTGTGCATTCGTTGATGCAGTCATGCGCGGTGGCGTTGGGGCCGTACGGTATTCGCTGCAATTCGGTGATGCCCGGCACGATCGCGACCGACCTCAACGCGGAAGATCTCGCCGACGAAGCGAAAAAAGCCTACTTCGAAAAACGTATTCCGCTGGGCAGACTGGGCCGCCCGGAGGACGTCGCCGATTGCGTGGTATTCCTTGCCTCCGACCGTGCCCGTTATGTAACAGGCGCCGCGCTGCTGGTGGACGGCGGCCTGTTCGTCAACTTGCAGTAACGGGCGATGTCGACGTCAATGAACCGGTGCGGATACGATCACAGGCTCAATCGCCGTCGCGCTGGAATCATCGCGTGCGAGCTTGCGCGAGAAACCGCGCAGCAAATCGATAAAGCGCAGCGCCGGTTCGGCGAGGGCTTCTTCCTTGCGCGTGAGAATGCCGAAGCCGGAGAGGCTCTTGCCGATCTCGAGCGGCAGCGCGACCAGCAGTTTGCCGCGCACGTGATCACGCACCACGGATTCAGGCAGCATGGCCACGGCGTCGTAGTTCTCGAGCAATTGCAGCGTGGCGAAGATCGACGCGCACTCTGTCAGGTTGACGGGTGTCGCCAGACCCGCACGCGCGAGCTCCTCTTCGAACAGCACGCGCGCCGGGCTGGTAACAGGTTGCGCGACCCACGGCCAGTCGATCAGCTCCCGCAATGTGATGCGCGAGTGCTGCGCCAGCGGATGCACCGAACGCACCACCAGCAACAACGTCTCGCGTGCGAGCGGCTCAAAGCTGAAATCGTTGTGTTGCAACGGACTGGTCAGGCGGCCAAGCGCCAGATCGACTTCGCGGCGATGCAGCAATTGCACGACCTGGTCGCTGGTTTCGCCAAGAATGCGCACGTTGAGCAGTGGGCTCTCGGTTTTCAGGGCGGCGACTGCCATGGCCAGCAGATCGGGCGCGGCGCCCATGATCGCGCCGACGGTCAACTGTCCATGTCCGCCACGGCGTTTGACGTCGAGGTCTTCGGCAAAACGGGTCAGCTCGGCGAGTGCGCGCCGCGCATACGCCAGCGTGACCACGCCGAGCGGCGTGGGCGTCATGCCGCGTGCGTTGCGCTCGAACAGCAGGAAGCCGAACGCTTCCTCGATGTCGCCGAGCATGCGGCTCGCGCTGGGTTGCGCGACGTTGATGGCTTCGGCGGCCTGGTGGAGATTGCGCGCGTCGTCGAGCGCGACGAGCAGCGCGAGGTGCTTGAACTTGAGCCGATTGACGAGTGCGATGGCAGCTGAATGTTGGCTCATGGTTCCGGGTGCGATTCGGTTTGTGGATCGCCCAATCCCAACAACGGATTGAGAAGCTATCGACGCAGGAATTATAGTCGTACCAGACGCTTCTGCGCTTCTCAGGGAAAGCGCCCGGATACGACGGGAGACAGGCCGCAATGGAAACAATCGCTTTCCGGATGGTGCTCAACCCCGGCATGCGCGAGGAATACGAACGACGTCATGCGCAAATCTGGCCTGAACTGGTTGATGCATTGCACAACGCCGGGGTGCGCGACTATCGGATCTTCTTCGACGCAGACTCGCATCACCTGTTCGCCATTCTGACGCGCAACACGAATCACACCATGAATGCGCTGCCGCAGCTCGACGTGATGCGCAAATGGTGGGATTACATGGCCGACATCATGCAGACGGCCCCTGACCATACTCCGCTTCAGCAACCGCTGGAGCCGGTCTTTCGTCTGAATTCGCTTAGCTGACTGTGCTTGCCCAATGGGCGGAGGGTGTCGCATGCAGGTTGTCGATTCGCATATCCATCTGTGGGATCTGAAGACGCATCGCTATCCGTGGCTGGAAAACCCGGGTGTGTCGTTCGTGGGGGACGCGCGCGACCTGAAGCACGACTACCTGCTCGACGATCTGCTTCGAGAGGCGGGCGATATCGAGGTGCTGAAACTGGTGCACGTGGAAGCGAACCACGATCCTGCCGATCCGGTCGAAGAAACCCGCTGGTTGCAGTCCATTGCGGATCGCCCGGCGTCGCGCGGCATGCCGGATGCGATTGTCGCCGCCGTGGATCTGTCCGCGGCGAACGCACCCGAACTGCTCGAAGCGCACGCGTCGTTCGCCAATACGCGTGGCATCAGGCAGATCCTGAATGTGCACGAGAACAAGCTGTTCGATTACGTAGGCCGTCATTTCATGCGCGAGTCGAAGTGGCGCGAACATTTTGCCTTGCTGCACCGTTACGACATGTCATTCGATCTGCAACTGTATCCGTCGCAGATGGAGGAGGCGGCTGCATTGGCGCGCGCGCATGCCGATACGATTTTTATCGTCAACCATGCGGGCATGTTCGTGGATCGCGGCAGCGTCGCTGGATATCGCGCCTGGCGTGACGGTATGCGAATGCTCGCGGGTTGCAGGAACGTCGCGGTGAAGATCAGCGGACTCGCCATGTTCGATCATCAGTGGAGCGTCGAAAGCCTACGGCCTTATGTGCTCGAAACGATCGATACGTTCGGCGTCGAGCGCGCGATGTTCGCGTCGAACTTTCCGGTCGATCGGCTGTTCGGCTCTTACCAGAATTTATGGCACGCGTACGCGGCGATCGTCGACGGCGCGAGCGACGCTGAAAAAGAAGCGCTGTTTTGCCGTAACGCGGAGCGTTTTTATCGTATCTGACGTACCTGCCGCGTCTGACGCATTCCCGAAAGCAAAAAAGAAGGAGACACGTAGTGCAGCAATCCCCATCCGCTGTGCCCAGGCTCGAACTACGGCACGCGAGCAAATCATTCGGCCGGGTCCGCGCGTTGTCCGACGGCGATCTCGCGTTGTGGCCGGGCGAAGTGCATGCGCTGCTCGGCGAAAATGGCGCGGGCAAATCGACGGTCGTGAAGATTCTCGCGGGTGTGCATCAACCGGATACCGGTGAACTGCTGGTCGACGGCGTGGCGCGCCGCTTCGCGACGCCTGCCGAAGCGCGCGATGCGGGCCTCGCCGTGATCTATCAGGAGCCGACGCTGTTCTTCGATCTCTCGATCGCGGAGAACATTTTCATGGGACGGCAGCCGGTCGACCGGATCGGCCGCATTCAGTACGACGCCATGCGCCGCGAAGTGGATGGTTTGCTGGCCTCGCTCGGGGTCGATCTGCGTGCGGATCAACTGGTGCGAGGGCTCTCGATTGCCGATCAGCAGGTGATCGAAATTGCGAAGGCGTTGTCGTTGAACGCGAACGTGCTGATCATGGACGAGCCGACCGCCGCCTTGTCGCTGCCCGAAGTGGAGCGGCTCTTCGCGATCGTGCGCAAGCTGCGTGAGCGTGACGTAGCGATTCTGTTCATTACGCACCGGCTCGATGAAGTGTTCACGTTGACGCAACGCGTGACGATCATGCGCGACGGCGCGAAAGTATTTGACGGACTCACCGCCGATCTCACCACTGAATCCATCGTCGCGAAGATGGTGGGCCGTGATCTGGAAACCTTCTATCCGAAGGCCGACCGGCCACCGGGCGAAGTGCGATTGTCCGTGCGTGGACTCACGCGCATCGGCGTATTCAAGGATATTTCCTTCGACGTCCGTGCGGGCGAGATCGTCGCGCTGGCGGGGCTCGTCGGCGCGGGACGCAGTGAGGTGGCACGCGCAATCTTCGGCATCGATCCCCTCGATTCGGGTGAAATTTCGCTTGGCGGTAAACGGCTCGCTGCAGGGAGTCCGGCCGCCGCGGTGCGTGCCGGTCTCGCGCTGGTCCCGGAGGACCGTCGTCAGCAAGGCCTGGCACTGGAGTTGAGCATCGCGCGCAATGCCTCGATGACGGTACTCGGGCGTTTGGTCAAACATGGGCTGATTTCCACGCGAAGCGAAACGCAACTGGCCAATCAGTGGGGCACGCGTTTGCGCCTCAAAGCGGGTGACCCGAACGCGCCAGTCGGCACGTTTTCAGGTGGCAATCAACAGAAGGTCGTGCTGGGCAAGTGGCTCGCCACGAATCCCAAGGTCCTGATCATCGACGAACCCACGCGTGGCATCGACGTCGGCGCCAAGGCCGAGGTGTATGGCGCGCTGGCGGAACTGGTGCGCGATGGCATGGCCGTACTGATGATTTCGAGCGAGCTGCCGGAAGTACTCGGCATGGCCGATCGCGTACTGGTCATGCACGAGGGACGTATCAGCGCAGACATAGCGCGCGCTGAAGCCGATGAAGAACGCATCATGGGTGCGGCGCTCGGTCAACCGATTCCACCCTTGGGGAACGCCGCATGATGCGCCATTCGACGACCCATCCCGCGCCGGTTCAGGCGTCAGCCCCCAAGCGCACCGGCAGTGCGCCAGGCGGTTTTATTGCGGGCGTCGCGAAGAGCCGCGAAACGACGCTTTTCGTCGTGCTGATTCTGTTGATCGTGGGTACGGGGCTCGCGAAACCGCAGTTTCTGAATCTGCAGAATCTGCGCGATGTGTTGCTCAATGTGTCGATCATCAGCTTGCTGACGGCCGGCATGACCGTGGTCATCCTGATGCGGCATATCGATCTGTCGGTGGGGTCGACGGTCGGTATCAGCGCATATGCGGTCGGCAGCCTGTACGTTGCGTTCCCGCATATGCCGGTGATCGTCGCGTTGCTGGCCGGACTTGCGATCGGATTGGTGGCGGGCAGTATCAACGCATTGCTCGTTGCCGTGGGGCGCGTGCCGTCGCTAGTGGCGACGCTCTCCACGCTCTACATCTTTCGCGGCGCGGATTATGCATGGGTACACGGCGGCCAGATCAACGCGACCAGTTTGCCTGACGCGTTTTCCCGTCTCGCTACCGGCACTTTCTTCGGCATACCGACGCTCGCGCTGATCGCAATCGTCCTGCTGGCGGGGCTGGCTGTCTATCTGAAGCAGTTTCGCGGCGGACGCGAACACTACGCCATCGGCTCGAATCCGGAGGCGGCGCGGCTTGCCGGCGTGAACGTCGAACGTCGCGTGATGGCGGGTTTTCTGCTGTCCGGCGCGATTGCCGGTTTCGCGGGCGCATTGTGGCTCGCTCGCTTCGGCACCGTCGATGCAAGCACCGCAAAGGGCATCGAATTGCAGGTCGTTGCCGCCGCCGTGGTGGGTAGCGTGGCGATCACCGGTGGAGTGGGCACCATTCTTGGCGCCACGCTTGGCGCGCTCGTGCTGGGTGTGATCAGCATCGCGCTCGTTGTGCTGCACGTCTCGCCATTCTGGGAGCAGGCGATTCAGGGTGCGCTGATCGTCGCCGCCATTACCGCCGACACCTTGCTGGCCCGCTCCGTCGCCAAACGCATGATGAGGAAACGCGATCATGGCTAAACCCGATTCGGCACTGCTCACGCGCAAACGCGAAACGCCCTTGCAATGGGAAGTGTTGCTGGTCATCGTACTGGCCCTGTCGCTCGTGCTCGGGCGCTTGTTGTCGCCGGTCTTTCTCACGGGTGCGAATGTCAGCAATATCCTCGCCGATCTGACCGAGATCGCATTGATGGCGCTGCCCATGACGCTGATTATCGTCGCCGCGGAAATCGATCTTTCGGTGGCGTCAGTGCTGGGCGCGTCCAGCGCACTGATGGGCGTGCTGTGGCACATGGGCTTGCCGATGCCGGTCGTGATCGTGCTGGTATTGATTGCCGGCGCGCTGGCGGGTCTGCTGAACGGCCTCGTGATCGTCAAACTCAACCTGCCTTCGCTCGCGGTCACCATCGGCACGCTAGCGCTGTTTCGCGGTCTGGCTTATGTGTTGCTCGGCGATCAGGCGGTCGCGGATTTTCCCGCAGCTTATACGGCGTTCGGCATGGATACGGTCGGCTCGACTTTCATTCCGTTGCCCTTTGCGATCGTGATCGTCGGCGCGGTGCTGTTTACCGTGCTGCTGCAGTCCACGGCGTTCGGCCGCAGCCTCTACGCAATCGGCGCGAATCCTACCGCGGCGGCTTTCTCCGGTATCGAGGTCGCGAAGATCAGGCTGCGTTTGTTCGTGCTGTCCGGCGCGATGAGCGCGCTGGCGGGCGTCGTCTACACGCTGCGCTTCACCAGCGCCCGTGGTGATAACGGCGAAGGGTTCGAATTGTCCGTGATCGCGGCGGTGCTGTTCGGCGGCGTGAGTATTTTCGGCGGACGCGGCTCGATGTTCGGCGTTCTGCTCTCGCTGCTGATTATCGGCGTGTTGAAGAACGCGCTGACGCTCGACGACGTGTCGAGCGAAACGCTGGCGATCGTCACCGGCGTGCTGCTGCTGGCATCGGTGCTGATTCCCAATCTGGTTGCGCGCTGGCGTGCGGCGCGTGACCGGCGTTTCATCGCGAAGTCCGCTTCTTCTTTATAACGTTCTCTTATAACCGGCTCCACAAGAAATACCCAATACCAAATACCGACAACCCGGACAGCATGTCGTCCAACAACAAAGCAGGAGACACCTCATGTTCAATCCTTTACGTCACACCGGCAAGACTGCGCTGTGCATTGCGCTGGTCGCGATCAGTTGTGCCGCATCCGCAGCAGGCCTGAAAAGCGGTCTGAAGATTGCCTTCGTGCCGAAGCAGATCAACAACCCCTATGAAGTGATTGCCGACGACGGTGGCATGGCCGCGATCAAGGAATTCAACGGGGTAGGCAAGGTCGTGGGACCGTCGGATGCGGGCGCATCGTCGCAGGTGCAATACATCAATACGCTGATCACGCAGCGGCAGGACGCAATTGTGATCGCGGCCAACGACGCGAACGCGGTCGTGCCGTATCTGAAGAAAGCGATGTCGCAAGGCATCAAGGTCGTGACCTTCGACTCGGACACGGCGCCTGAAGGGCGTCAGCTTTTCGTCAACCAGGCGAACGCGGAGGGAATCGGGCGGGGCCAGATCCAACTGGTCGCGAAACTGATGGGCGGCGAGGGCGAGTTTGCCGTGCTGTCGGCCACGCCTAACGCGACGAATCAGAATACCTGGATCAAGTGGATGCAGGAGGAGTTGAAAAAGCCCGAGTATTCGAAGATCAAGCTCGTGAAGATCGCGTACGGCAATGACGACGACCAGAAGTCGTTCGTCGAAACACAAGGCTTGCTCCAGGCGTATCCGAATCTGAAGGCGATCGTTGCGCCGACCACGGTGGGCATTGCAGCGGCGGCGCGTTACATCTCGTCGTCGTCGAGCAAGGGCAAGGTACAGGTGACCGGCTTGGGCACGCCGAATCAGATGCGTGCATTCGTGAAGAACGGGACCGTCAAGGCGTTCCAGTTGTGGGATCCGAATCAGCTCGGCTATCTGGCGGCCTATGCGGCAGCGGCGCTGTCGTCGGGGACGATTGCCGGCAAGGAAGGCGAATCGTTTGATGCCGGCAAGCTCGGCAAGCGCACGATCGGACCGCAAGGCGAAATCATTCTTGGACCGCCGACCACGTTCGACTCAAGCAATATCGACAACTTCAATTTCTAACCAGCAAGCCAGAGACCCGCAATTCGGGTACGGGATATGCGTGCCTCCCGGCCAAACCGGAAGCCGCTGCGGATGCGCACGGGAGGCGTTGTCGTGAACTTTAAGACCTATACTATGAATCGGTAAATCGACCGTGGGCGTGGTGGCTCCGAACTGCTATCTTGAGTGATCGCCGTTCAGACCATGGATGATCATTGACGCAGCAGTTGGCGGTCGCGGTTTTCGGCGAGGACGGAGGCGAGCAGTCAGAACGGATGCCGTACACGCAGATAAATCCCTGCTTAGAGGTGCATGATGATCGGAATGACGTGGCTTGTTGTGGCTGACGGAGGCCGTGCGCGTGTTTTCCAGACGCCCGGGCTCACACTCGACTTGCATGAAAAAGAAAGTCTCATCAACACTGAATATACCGGCACGATGCTGACGGAAAAGGACCGCGAGAAATTCGCGAAGCGCGTTGCCGAGTATCTGGAGGCAGGGCGGCTCCATCAACTCTACAATCGGCTAAGACTTGCCATCGAGCCGAAATTTCTCGGCATGGTCAAAGCGGATCTCAGCGAGGAAACCCGTCGACTGATATTCGAGCAAACCAGTGAGGATCTGTCGACGCTCAATGCCCGGGAAATCGAGGCGCGCCTGCGGCGACACTGATCGGCCTTCACACACTTAACCCTGCGAGGCCACGATTCGTGGCCTCGCAGGGTTTCTGTGTCAGTGTGTTATCTACGCGCTGGTTTCAGAGCTACCCGATTCTTCTGCATCACGGAACCAGGTTTCCGCATGAGAGCGCTCGGCAACCCATGAGCGGGACGGCGGCGAGTTGAACTCGCGATCGACAAACCGGCATCCCCATTCGACCCCGTCTCTTGCTGCCTCTTCTTCGGTTAGCCACTCGGGTTGAACGGTCATGGGACGAATATCGACGACTGTTCGGGTGCCGTGACTCACACTCACACTTGCGATCCAGGCGCCGAGCTTGTTGCGCTCAGGGCGCACGGCGATTTCGAATTCGCCGTAAGAAACAGTGCGTGCTGGCATCGTTCTCTCCTTTGCAGCGGTCATGATCGATATCCGCCCGCAACGCGGCGTGCGGGCTTCTCTTCCAGCGTCATCATGCCGTAACTCCAGCAGTCCGACACGCGGATTATTGAGGTTAAGTGACAAACCGGTAGACGTATTTCACCAATATCTAGCATCGGAGAAACCGATGTTCACATGAGCATGACTTTGCTCATAGACTTCGAGTACAAAAGAATCATGAGGCTCAAACTTTTCGATTGATGGGAGGTTTCATGGCACAGAATGAACTTTCATATCGGCGGTTCCAGATCGCCGCAACGATCTCACCGCTGCAGGGTAACCGGGGGATCGTCACAGTCGATGTCACAACCTCCGATCAGGCGCGCATTGCCGATCTGGGAACGGCACGCTTTCTCCATGTGGAACGATGGGTTGAAAGAAATGAGCCCGCTTTCCTTCAGGTCGTTGTGGACGAATGCAAAGTCACTATCGACCACTATGCGGACAACGTCGACGATAGTTGATTCTCCGTATCCCGCATGAGGTGCTGCCATGCAGCAGGAATTCGATTTCTACATCAACCTGAAGAAGCCGACACTCGGTCTCTATGTGCGCGCGGGAGCGGGCCTCCCCGACCTCGTCGACACAAGTGACTGGCAACTCAGTGGACACGTGTGGCAAGGCGAGCTGACGCCGGACATTCTGAAGGGGCTCGAGGCCAACGGCCATGCGTTTCAGGAGTTGGGCGCCTGACCGCGACATAGCACTTTGATCTCTACAGATTAGTACTATTCTTGCCTTAGGCTGGCTGAAAGCGCGCTGTCGAATGATATAGGGCGAGGGAGAGAACCATGTCGGAGCAGCAGGGTACGTTGAGTGACGAGTTCATCGCGCAGCAGCGCAAGCGCCTCCTCGCGTTACGCCAGGAACTGTTGGGTGGAGAGGAGAATACGATCGCGGACGAGCGAACGGCCGAGGAGGAGCACGGCGACGAAGCGCACGAGTTCGAGGACGAGGCGCAGGGCATGGCGCAGAACGAGGTCAACCAGGCGCTGCACGACGTGAACGACCAACGCATCAGCGATATCGAGCGCGCGCTTCAGAAGATCGACGAGGGGACTTACGGTCTCTCCGATGAGAGTGGTGACCCGATACCGAAAGGCCGGCTCGAAGTCGCCCCGGAAGCGATCCTGACTGTTGAAGAGCAGAGCCGGCGCGAGACCGGCAAATAATGGTGTCCAACGCCGCTGTGATGTCAGAAAAGACCTGATGCGGTCCTGAATCCGGACCGCGAAATCCTGTTCCATGAGGTGCCGCTGGCAGATTGCGCCAATGCCTATCATCGGAAAAACCAATGTTCCATTATTCACAAGCCCCTCATAGAATCCAATGACGGATTCAGGGTTTCGTTATGCTAATCATGCTGATATCGCCGTTGTAACCAATCCGTATTGTTCAGACAGTGCTCGTCGAGCACGAACAGCTGCTCCGCGCCGATGCTTAAACGCGCTCGATGAGCTATCACTATCACGTGTCCCCGGTTATTGAGCCAGACAAACGGGCCATCAACCGTCACTCAGGTGACATGTTCACCAAGCCCGTCGAACGTTCGCAACCCATATGACCGTGCCCCATAACCTTTTACGTAGCCGGATGCCTTAACCGAAAAGGTGACTCCCGATGCCAGCTCTCTGCGAAATCTGTAATGCCCGTCCCGCTGTCGCCCGTGTAACCGTTGTGCAAAACGGCGAGCGGAAGTCCTTATCGATCTGCGACTACGACTATCGGCAATTGATGCGACATCAAAGCATGCAGAACCCATTCGATTCACTGCTGGGAGGCGGAGGCCTGTCGCGCTTCTTCGGCGGCATGGAGGGCGGGGACGAGGAAGATGATGCTGGCTATGCCGAAGTGCCGCGTGAATCGGTCGATGCCACCGATGCTTTCAGCGAGCAGACGCTCGAATTGTTACAGCGCGCCGCGGAAAAAGCACACGAGCTTGGCCGTAACGAACTCGACACCGAACACCTGCTGTACGTGCTCGCGGACACTGATGTGTGTGCGGCGTTGCTGAAGGAACTCAAGCTCTCGCCGCAGGACATCAAGGCTTACATCGATCAGCATGCGCAAAAAGGAAAGGGTGATCCTGACTCGCCGGTCGACAAGATGACCATATCGCCTCGTTTGAAAAAGGCGTTCCAGTATGCGTTCCAGGCGTCGCGCGATCTCGGGCATTCATACGTCGGCCCAGAACATCTGCTCATTGGGCTTGCTGCCGTGCCGGACAGTATCGCGGGCACACTGCTGAAGAAATATGGCGTGACGCCAGAGGCGTTGCGGCAGAAGGTCGTAAAAGTCGTGGGCAAAGGCGCGGAGGACGGTCGTGTCGACACGCCCACCGGCACGCCCAACCTTGACAAGTTCGGGCGCGACCTCACAGCCATGGCACGTCAGGGCAAGCTCGACCCGGTGCTCGGCCGCGCGCAGGAAATCGAAAGTACGATCGAAGTGCTCGCGCGGCGCAAGAAGAACAACCCCGTGCTGATCGGCGAGCCGGGTGTCGGCAAGACAGCGATCGTCGAAGGGCTGGCGCAACGCATCATCAACGGCGACGTGCCTGAAGTGCTGCGCGGCAAGCGGCTCGTCGAAGTCAACATCAACTCGATGGTAGCGGGCGCGAAGTATCGCGGCGAATTCGAGGAGCGCGCCAAGCAACTGATCGATGAAGTCACAGCGAAGCAGGACGAGCTGATTCTGTTCATCGACGAACTGCACACGATCGTGGGCGCGGGGCAGGGCGGGGGCGAGGGCGGCCTCGATATCGCGAACGTGCTCAAGCCTGCGCTTGCGCGCGGCGAACTCAGTCTGATCGGCGCAACGACACTCAACGAGTATCAGAAGTACATTGAAAAGGATGCCGCGCTCGAGCGGCGCTTCCAGCCGGTGTTGGTGCCGGAGCCGACGGTCGAGCAGACCATCGTCATCCTGCGTGGCCTGCGCGACAAGCTCGAGGCACACCACCAGGTGACGTTCGCCGACGATGCGTTCGTTGCGGCAGCCGAACTGTCGGATCGCTACATTACGTCGCGCTTTTTGCCGGACAAGGCCATCGACCTGATTGACCAGGCGGCGGCACGTGTGCGCATCGGCGCGACCTCGCGTCCCGCGGCCATCCAGGAACTCGAAGCCGAAATCGCGCAGACGAAGCGCGAGCAGGATTATGCCTCCTCGCGCAAACGCTTCGATGAAGCGAAGGCTTTCGAGGCAACTATCGGCGAAAAGCAGACGAAACTCGACGAGCAGATGGAAGCATGGCAGCGCAAGACCGGTTCGGAGACGCTCGAAGTGACCGTGCAGTCAATCGCCGAAGTGGTGTCGCGTCTTACCGGGATTCCGGTCACGGAACTCACGCAGGAAGAGCGCCAGAAGCTGCTGGATATGGAGAAGAAGCTGCGCGAACGCGTGGTCGGCCAGGATGACGCGGTGATTGCCGTGAGCGATGCCGTGCGCCTGTCAAGAGCCGGACTCGGCCAGACGAACCGGCCGATCGCGACGTTCCTGTTCCTCGGACCCACGGGCGTCGGCAAGACCGAACTCGCTAAGGCGCTGGCAGAAACGGTGTTCGGCGACGAGCAGGCGGTCGTTCGTATCGACATGTCCGAGTACATGGAGCGTCACTCGGTCGCGCGGTTGATCGGGGCCCCTCCGGGCTACGTCGGGTACGACGAGGGCGGGCAACTGACCGAGCGCGTGCGGCGGCGCCCTTACAGCGTGATCCTGCTTGACGAGATCGAGAAGGCGCACCCCGACGTGTACAACGTGCTGCTGCAGGTGTTCGACGACGGGCGGCTGACCGACGGCAAGGGCCGCGTGGTGGACTTCAGCAACACGATCATCATTGCGACGAGCAACCTCGGCGCATCGATCATCATGGACAACCTCGAAAAACCGGAGGGGGACCGCCAGACCGAGAAAGCAATCCGCGAGGAATTGATGGGGGTGCTCAAGGGCCACTTCCGGCCTGAGTTCCTGAACCGGATCGACGAGATCATCGTTTTCCACGGGCTCTCGCGCGACAACATCCGCTCGATCGTGCAGATCCAGCTCGAACGGGTCGTGCGCACTGCCGCTGCACAGGACATTACTCTCAAGATAGACGAATCGGTTGTCGATCACCTCGCCGATGCTGGTTACCGGCCGGAGTTCGGTGCACGCGAGTTGAAGCGCCAGATTCGCCAGGAACTGGAAACGCGGCTTGCGAAGGAGATGCTTGGCGACGTCCTGAAGTCGGGTGACACCGTCGATGTCAGTTACGACAAGGATAGCGGCAAAGTGAAGTTCAGCAAGAGCGAGGCGCCATCCACGCCCAAGGCAACGGGCGCGAAGGGTAGCAACGGACGTGCGAAGAAGAAACCGTCCAAAGAGGCCAGCAGCCCCGAGGAAACGGAAAGCGCTCACTCGAAGCAATGAGGTGCATAACCAGCTGGGAGCCACCGCTACGTCATTGCCGACGGTGTACGGGGTCCCAGCCTGGGTGATCCGGGCGATGTGACAGTGCTTGTGCTGCGTGTACTGTGCACGCCCGCCACGGATCGATCTGTACCTTTCACGATGCATCAACCTGATTAGACTGATCTCGTATCCACGCTTTATGCCGTGATGCGGCGTAACCTCAATCCGGATAGCCATCAGGCATCCTAATAAAGGCCATGGAGTTTCAGATGACCACACGACGCGAAGTGCCTGGAATCCGACCGTATGACGGACCCGCTGGGGGCTGGGGAGCGC
This sequence comes from Paraburkholderia sp. SECH2, assembly GCF_030464795.1. NCBI lineage: Bacteria > Pseudomonadati > Pseudomonadota > Betaproteobacteria > Burkholderiales > Burkholderiaceae > Paraburkholderia > Paraburkholderia sp. SECH2. The sequence continues at coordinate 291,645 of NZ_JALPRH010000005.1, read as the reverse complement.
TCCGGGCGACAGCTCAGGCCGTCCGAACACAAATGGAAAGCATCGAGGCGCCGATCACGTTGATGCGGACCAATCAGCCTGATGGCTTCGATTGTCCGGGTTGCGCGTGGCCTGACAAGGAGCACAAATCCACGTTCCAGTTCTGCGAGAACGGCGCCAAGGCGGTCACATGGGAAGCGACGACCAAGCGGGTCACGCCGGAGTTCTTCGAGAACAACACGGTGTCGTCGCTGCTGCAACGGACGGATTACGAACTGGAGGATCTCGGCCGCCTGACGCATCCGCTCGTCTACGACCGTGCCACGGACAAATTCCGGGCGGTCGAATGGGAGGACGCATTTGCTCGCATTGGTGAAGTGCTGCGCGGCTTGTCCTCGCCCGACGAGGCCGAGTTTTATACCTCAGGCAGAGCGTCGAATGAGGCCGCCTACCTCTTTCAGTTGCTTGCGCGGGAATATGGCACCAACAATTTCCCGGATTGCTCGAACATGTGTCACGAGCCGACCAGCGTTGGCTTGCCCCAGTCGATCGGGATCGGCAAAGGTACGGTATCGCTGGATGATTTCGACAAGACCGAACTGATCCTCTCGATCGGCCACAACCCGGGCACGAATCATCCCCGCATGATGGGGACGCTCCACGAATGTTCGCGGCGCAACGTGCCGATCATCGTGTTCAATCCGCTGCGCGAGCGCGCGCTGGAGCGCTTCGCTGATCCGCAGAGCGTTTTCGAAATGGCGACCTTCGCGTCGACCCGAATCGCGTCGACCTATTTTCAGCTCGACGCCGGTGGAGACGCAGCCGCCCTCAAAGGCATCATGAAGGCGCTCCTGCAGATGGACGCGGAACAGGGCAACACGGTTCTGGACCACGAGTTCATTGCAACGCATACCCAGGGGTTCGACGCGTTTGCCGCCGATCTGGAAGCGACGTCATGGGACGATATCGAAAAGGCCAGTGGACTCACGCGTGAGGATATCGACGAGGTTGCGATTGCCTATGCAAAATCGAATGCGACGATTGTCACGTATGGTATGGGCGTTACCCAGCATAACAAAGGTACCGCCAATGTCCGTCTGATTGCGGATCTGTTGCTATTGCGCGGGAACATCGGCAAACCCGGCGCAGGCATCTGTCCTTTGCGCGGGCATTCCAACGTGCAGGGGAACCGCACGGTCGGTATCACCGAAAAACCGTCCGCCACCTTCCTCAAGCAGATCGAAGATGTATTTGGCTTCAAGCCGCCCGCGGCGCACGGACACGATGCCGTCCAGGCGATGCAGGCAATGATCGACGGTACGGCCAAGGCGCTGATTTGTCTCGGTGGAAACTTCGCTGTTGCGTTACCTGATTCCGAGCAGTGCTTTCCGGCCATGGGCAAGCTCGATCTGAGCGTCCATCTCGGTACCAAGCTCAATCGTTCGCACCTGCTGGTGGCAAAAGAAACGTACGTGCTGCCAGTTGTGGGGCGCACGGAACTGGATATCCAGGCGACCGGCCGGCAATCCATTACGGTCGAGGATTCCATGTCGATGGTCCACGCTTCTTCGGGCAAGCTGAAGCCTGCTTCCGAACACTTGCTATCTGAGCCTGCGATCGTCGCCGGTATTGCGAGAGCTGCGTTACCGAATAGCAAGGTGGCATGGTCGGAACTGGTTGCCGACTACGACAAGATTCGGGACCTGATCGAGCAAACTGTGCCGGGATTCGAGGCATTCAACGCACGAATCAGAGTGCCGGGCGGATTCCGTATGCCGCTTCCCCCGACCGAACGCGTGTGGCCCACGCCGTCAGGCAAGGCGATGTTCTCGGTGTACGGCGGGGTGAAGGAAGATGCAGACGTTTTCGGCGCTGAAAATGTGCTGCGACTCATCACAATCCGCAGCCACGACCAGTACAACACCACCATCTATGCCATGGACGATCGTTACCGGGGCGTGTTCGGTCGCCGTGACGTGCTGTTTATGAACGAAGACGATCTTGCCGCACGTGGACTCGAGCATGGCGATCTGGTCGACATTGAAACGATTTCAGCGGGCAGGCAGCGAAGCTTGAAGAAAATAACGGTAATTGCTTACAACATCGCACCGGGTTCAGTGGCGGCATACTATCCTGAAGCGAACGTGCTGGTGCCGCTCGACTTTATCGATAAGGAGAGCGGCACGCCTTCGTACAAGTCTGTTCCGGTTCATGTTGTGCGCTCGGCACAAGCCTGACTTTGAGCGATGACGGGTCGATCAACCGGACGTGCGCGTCCAGTTGACCGGCCTGCAGGATAACGGGCGTGAACGCCGTTTTACGCAAATGCGGTTGTCACCTGGAGCCATTGATCAATTATGGAAATCTTCGATGCATTCCACCTTGCCAGGTTGCAGTTTGCGTTTACGGTTTCATTTCACATTATTTTTCCCGCGATCAGTATCGGCATGGCGAGTTTCCTCGCGGTGCTGGAATGGCGCTGGCTGCTCACCGGCGACGTTGCCTATAAGGAGATGTTCCAGTTCTGGTCGAAGATCTTCGCGGTGGGCTTCGGCATGGGGGTGGTCTCGGGCGTGGTGATGGCTTACGAGTTCGGCACCAACTGGAGTGGCTTTTCCAGCGTGGCCGGCAACGTCACGGGGCCGCTTCTGACTTACGAAGTGCTGACCGCATTCTTTCTCGAGGCCGGCTTTCTCGGCGTCATGCTGTTTGGCTGGCAACGCGTCAGTCCACGCGCGCACTTCTTCGCCACGCTAATGGTTGCGGTGGGCACACTCATTTCCACGTTCTGGATTCTCGCGTCGAACAGCTTCATGCAGACGCCGCAAGGATTCGCTGTCGAGAATGGTCGGATCGTACCGGTCGACTGGATGAAGGTGATTTTCAATCCTTCGTTTCCGTATCGCCTCGCGCATATGACGATTGCCGCGTTCATCGTCGCGGGCTTCATTGTTGCCGCGTGCGGTGCGTGGCATCTGTTGCAGGGTCGGCGCGACAAACCCGTCACGCGTAGTTTTTCGATGGCGCTGTGGATTCTGCTTTTCCTGACGCCAATACAGATTTTCGTCGGCGATGCGCACGGACTCAACACGCGCAAATATCAGCCGGCCAAGATCGCGGCGATTGAAGGCCTGTGGGAAACCGAGCACGGGGGCACCGCGCTCAATCTGGTCGGCCTGCCCGATATGGATGCGGAAGTGACGCGATACACGATCCAGATACCGCATCTGGGCAGCCTGATTCTGACTCACAGTTGGGATGGCGAGATTCGCGGCCTGAAAGAGTTTCCGCCCGAGGACCGTCCGTATTCGCCGATCGTGTTCTGGACTTTCCGGATCATGGCGGGTCTCGGCATGTTGATGTTGTTGACGGCGCTGCTTGGTCTGCTGCTCAGAGTGCGCGGCCGCCTCTACGAGACGCGCTGGTATCAGGGTTTCGTCCTGTGCATGGGGCCTTCCGGAATCGTGGCGCTATTGGCGGGGTGGGTAACGACCGAGGTCGGCCGTCAACCGTGGACGGTCTACGGTGTCCTGCGCACTGCGGACTCTGTCTCGCCGGTCAGTTCCCAGCAGGTCGGCGTTTCCTTGCTGATTTTTGTGCTGGTGTATTTCCTCGTGTTCGGCATGGGCTTCTACTACATGATGAAGATGATGAAGCGCGGACCTGAAGAGCACGTCGAGCGCCGCGATTCCCGTCGGCATCCGGTCCTGCGTAATCGTCCGTTGGACGCACTGGAAGGGGAGTGACGCCATGCAAATCGATCTTCCTGTTGTGTGGGCCGCGATCATCGGACTCGGCGTTTTTATCTACGTGATGCTGGACGGCTTCGACTTGGGCATCGGCCTGCTGTTTCCGTTTTTCGAGGAGAAGGGCGACCGGCAAGTGATGCTCAATACCATCGCGCCGGTCTGGGACGGTAACGAGACATTCCTCGTGCTCGGCGGCGCCGGGCTTTACGGGGCGTTCCCGGTGGTCTATTCGACGCTGCTGCCGGCGAACTATCTCCCGCTGATCCTGATGGTGATCGGCCTGATCTTCCGCGGGGCGGCCTTCGAACTGCGCGCCAAGGCCGTCAGGACCCAACACGCGTGGGACCTCGCCTTCATTGGCGGTTCCGCGCTCGCGGGGCTCTGCCAGGGCATCGTGCTGGGGTCGCTGCTGCAAGGCATCAAGATCGTCGATGGCCGCTTTGCCGGCGGCGCGTTCGACTGGCTGTCGCCGTTCAGCCTGTTCTGCGGAATCGGCGTACTCACCACGTATGCGACGCTCGGTTGCGGCTGGCTTGTCCTGAAGACGGATGGCGAATTGCAGCACAAGATGCGTGAGGTGATGCGGCCGCTTGTGAGCATCCTGCTCGGGGTGATGGTCGTCGTGAGTCTATGGACGGTAATCGGCTTGCCGGCGGTTGCACATCGCTGGTTCGGCAGCGGCAATCTCGGCTGGTTTCTGCCGGTGCCGATTCTTGTGGTCGCTTGTGTGTGGGGCGTCTTCCGTTCGCTTCGCCAGAAGCACGAGGCGACGCCGTTCCTGCTCACGCTCGCGCTGTGCTTTCTCGGCTATAGCGGTTTGCTCATCAGCATCTGGCCGAACATCGTTCCGCCGTCGCTGACGATCTGGGAAGCATCGTCGAGCCACTCGAGCCAGTTGTTTGCGCTGGTCGGCACGGTGATCGTGCTGCCGATCATCCTTGTCTACAACGTCATGCAGTATCGCGTGTTCCGGGGCAAGGTGCGCGAAGGGGATGCCGGTTACCACTGAGGTGACGGCGCAGCCAGACCATTAAAAGAGCACATTATGATTGTGAGGCCAGGGCAGAACTGGTTCCGGCTGCTGTTTGTCTGGAACGGTTCCGTGTTGCAGTCGATTATTCCGCAGTTGGTTTTTATGGCCGCGGTCAGCAGTCTTGCTGTCGTGACGCAAGGGCGCATTTTCGGCGAGAAAATCCCACTTAATACGGCGCCGTTCACATTGTTCGGCCTGGCGCTTGCGATCTTCCTGGCGTTCCGCAACAACGCAAGTTACGAGCGCTTCAATGAGGCGCGCCATCTTTGGGGCAGCATCCTGATCTCGGCGCGGGCGCTGACTTCGCAGATGCTGTGTTACGTGCCGCGGAGCGATCACCACGTTCAAATGGCTCATACGCTGATTGCGAGTGTGTACGCGTTGAAGCATCAACTGCGCGGGACCGACCCGACTTCCGATCTCGTTCGCTTTCTCGGACGCACGCGCACAGAGGCATTGCAGCACACCTGCTACAAACCGACCGCGCTGCTCAATGAGCTTCGTCGCGACTTTGCCGATCTGCAAGTGCGGGCCTTGATGTCGGATACCCAGCTCTGGATGCTGGACGCGCAGATCAACGAATTGGGAAAGACGGTGGGAGGGTGTGAACGGATCGCATCGACGCCCATCCCGTTTGCCTACAGTGTGTTGCTGCACCGCACCGTCTACGCCTATTGCGTTTTGTTGCCGTTCGGTCTGGTCGATTCGACGGAGTTCTTCACGCCGCTTCTTTGTGTTTTCATTTCCTATACGCTCATTGCGCTCGAAGCGATTGCTAGCGAAGTCGCCGAGCCTTTTACCGTCGCGCCGAATGCGCTGGCGCTTGATGCCATGACCCGCAACATCGAGCGTTCGATTCTCGAGCTTTGCGGCTGCGAACTTCCTGAGGAGGTCGTACCGGTGCGTGCGTACCAGTTGACTTAGGGGGCGTTCTTCGACGCGTTCGGTCAGTCTGCCCGACAGGACGTGCACCAGCTTCGCCGTCGCTCATGATACGGCGCGCGAACTGTACTCCTGAAATTCGGCACAGACTGTGCGTCCCGAGGGCGAGCCCGACGCACTATCCTGCCAACAGGACATTGGCGAACCGGCGGTCGTCCCGGTCAGACAGATCGACTGCCGCCAACGCCACATGCCGCCGCCCACCTTCGGATAGATCGTGAACATCGTCCACCAGCCCATATTCGCCGACACTGCATCTCCCCATGGCATATCCGCCGGTGCCGTCACGACTACGCTCGATACGCTTGATCGTCCACTGCGGGATTTACGCCTGTCCGTTATCGATCAATGCAATTTCCGCTGTACGTACTGCATGCCGCGGGAGACCTTCGGCGCAGACTACCGGTTCCTGCCGTCTTCGGAACGCCTGTCGTTTGAACAGATGGTCAAGCTCGCGAAAGCGTTCGCACTGCTCGGGGTGGAGAAAATCCGCATCACGGGCGGCGAGCCGCTCCTGCGGCGTGGACTCGAATCCCTGATCGAACAACTCGCGAAACTGACCACACCTGGCGGCAAACCGCTGGAGCTCGCGCTGACGACAAACGGCTCCCTGCTTGCCGCAAAGGCGCGTTCGTTGCGTGACGCCGGCCTCGGTCGCGTGACGGTGAGTCTCGACGCGGTGGACGATGCCATATTCCGCCGGATGAGTGACGTCGACATGCCCGTGTCGCGGATCCTGGATGGGATCGAGGCCGCGCGCGCGGTGGGACTCGACCCGGTCAAGGTCAACGCCGTGATCGAGCGAGGCGTCAACGACAGCCAGATCCTCCCGCTCGTGCGGCAGTTCAGGGGCACCGGCGTGGCCGTGCGCTTCATCGAATTTATGGACGTTGGCGGCGCGGGCGGCTGGTCGAACACGAAGGTGATCACGGCGCGCGAGACGCGTGACATCGTCGAATCAGCGTTTCCGCTGGTCCCCGTCGTCGTTCGTGAACAGACGGGCACCGCCGTCAACTATCGCCATGCCGACGGCACAGGCGAAGTCGGCTTCATCGCGAGCGTATCGCAGCCATTCTGCGGGTCGTGTTCGCGCGCTCGTGTATCGGCCGACGGTCAACTTTATTCATGTCTTTTCGCCACGCATGGCACGGACCTCAAGCCCTGGCTCACTGAGGCCGCTTCAGTTGAGCAACTGGCTGGGGTCGTCCGCAGCCGGTGGACCCAGCGCGACGATCGCTACTCCGAGCTTCGCTCGACGCCGCGTCGGCCAGGATCGGGGAAAGCCTATCCCACCGTCCGCATGTCGCTGGTCGGCGGTTGAGGCCTGACGAGTCCTTGCGAAGCAGGCACAGACCGGAGTTCTGCCATGACAACACCGTCGCCCAGCGATCGCGCACAGCTTGACGTGGCGAATGTCGGCAAGCGTGCAAACGATCCTGCGCTTGTCCAGGCCACGATCGCGTCGGGCTTCGAAGTGCGGGTCCAGCTTCAGCCGATCGACATCCAGTCGGAAATCATGCCGGTCACGCGCAATCCCAACGTTGGCGCGATCGTGAACTTCCTCGGCGTGGTACGTCATTGCGGCGATTTCGACGACGTGGTCGCACTCGAGCTCGAGCACTATCCGGGGATGACGGAGCAGTCGTTCAGCAGCATCGTTGAAGAGGCCATCGCACGATGGCACCTGGAGGCGGTGAAGATCGTGCATCGGGTGGGCCGCGTCGCGCTTGGCGAGGCGGTGGTGCTCGTCGTGGTGGCCGCGCCGCATCGCAGGGCAGCATTCGACGCGTGTGAATTCCTGATGGACTTCCTGAAGGCCCATGCACCGCTGTGGAAGAAGGAAATCCGCCGTGACGGCGAAGTCACATGGGTCGAAGCCAAGACGCACGACGAACAGGCGATGCTACGGTGGGGTTGATGCGCGATTCGCTCAAAACGTGCGCCCACATCGCGCCGGCAACAGGAACATATCAATGAAACTCACCATCAGATATTTCGCTAGCGTTCGTGAACAACTCGGCATCTCGCAGGAGATTGTGCACATAGACGCGCCCGAACTCCCCGTTGACTCCTTGCGGGTCAGGCTCGCGTCGAGAGACGAGCGGATGGCCGAGGCACTGCGCGTGGGCCGGCCGCTGCGCACAGCCGTCAATCACGAGATGGTCGCCGACACCTTTGTCGTGCGCGAGGACAGCGAAATCGCGTTCTTTCCGCCAGTGACGGGTGGCTGAGGCTGCTGCCTTCAAGATCCCAATCGAGCCGCTACCTGGCGCACATCGCGACGAGCTTGCCCACAGTAATCACCGCCTGCTCGATCTCGCTTGACCAGGGGCTGCTGTAATTGAGGCGGATGAAGTTCCGATAGGTCGTCTCCGAGACCGAGAACATGTAGCCCGGTCCGATGGTGATACCTTGCTCGAGCGCGAGGTTATAGAGCCGCATCGCGTCGACCTTTGGCGGCAGCTCGATCCACAGCACATATCCGCCCGCGGGGTTGGACATGCGGGTGCCTTCAGGAAAGAAACGCGAGACGGTCGCCTTCATCAGATTGGCCTGCTGCGCATACGCTCTGCGCACCCTGCGCAGATGATGCTCATAGCCGTCGCGTTCAAGGAATTCCGCAATCGCCATTTGCGGAATCGACGGAGACGTCAGCGTATTCAGGAACTTGAGTTTCTCCACCTGATCGCGATATCGGCCCGGCAGCGCCCAACCAATCCGATAGGCTGCCGTGAGGGTCTTCGAGAACGACCCGCAGTGCAGCACCAGCCCCTTCGTGTCGAAGGACTTCAACGTGCTGGGATGCGTGCTGTCATAGTGAAGCTCGTTGTAGACACCATTCTCGATGACCGGAATGTCCCGCTTCGTCAGGAATTCCACGAGTTCGCGCTTGCGTTCGTCGGGCATCAGAAAACCCAGCGGATTCTGGAAGTTCGGCATGACCATGCAGGCCGTGATGGTCTGCGACTCCACGATCGCGGCGAGCGCTTCAATATCGATGCCATGCTCCGGATGCGTCGACACCTCGATCGCTTTCATGCCCATCCGTTCGATCGCATGGAGCATCGCGTAGAACGTCGGTGACTCGACCGCGATCACGTCGCCGGGCTTCGCGACCGCTTGCAGGCACAGATTGATCGCCTCAGTTGCGCCGACCGTGATGATGATCTCGTTCGGATCGACGGCCATGCCGTTCTCGAGGTAGCGTCGCGCGATCTGCCGCACAAGCGCCGCATTGCCGGGCGGCAGCGCGTCGGTCACGCCCCAGCGCGTCTTGCCGCGTCCCGCGTCGTAGGCGTAGCGATTGATCCTTTCGAAGGGAAAGAGGCCAGGGTCGGGGTAGGGCGAACCGAGCGGCACGGCATCGTCGACACCGATCGAGCGCAAGGTGGACAGCACCAGCCGGCTCACGTCGACCGGCGACGAAATCGGAATTGGCTTCGATGGCCGGAGTTCGAGTGTTTTCCGTTCGCCCCCGTCGCCCCGGAAGTTGACGAAATAGCCCGACTGAGGCCTTGCCGTCAACAAACCACGACTTTCGAGCAGCAAATAGGCGCGGATGACGGTCGTCACGCTGAGCCGGTGCTGCTGGCTGGTCTGCCGTACCGATGGAAGGCGTTCGCCATGCCCGTACACGCCTTGCCGGATCAGCTTCTCGATGTCATCTGCCAGCTTCTCGTAGAGATTCATCGGACGATTCCCTTAGCGTTCCGCAGCGGCACGTTGTATCGGCCTCTCCACCGGCCTGCATGCGCTCGCCTCGCCATGCCGCCGCCCGGTGCAAGGAGCGTAGCAGAACTGTACTGACCCGAGTCGGCCCGATGTGTGCACTCAGCGACTGATGACCCAGCCTTAACCTGTTCTCCATCGAATACGCATTGCCAAGCCGCCTCGCAGGGGCCCTCCGATGCGTAAAAACTGGTTCGAATCATGCGAGATCGGTACAAAGGGAGGTTGGGCACTATGAATCTGCTAGAAGCCATGCGGATTTACGTCAGGGTGGTTGAGCGCGAGAGTATTTCCGGCGCGGCACGGGACCTCAATATCGGGCAGCCGGCCACGAGCGAACGTATCGAGCGGCTGGAGAAATACCTCGGCTGCCGGCTCCTGCTCCGTAGCGCACGCGCTTTCAATTGCACGCCCGAAGGCGTCACCTTCTACGAGCGTAGCAAAGCGATTCTGCTCGCCGTGGAGCAGGCGGTCGCTGAAGTGTCGAACGACGCGCAGGATCTCAAGGGAACGATTCGTATCGCGGCGCCTCATTGCTTTGGCGAGACGGTCGTGCCGGAAGCGTTGACCCTCGTGCGCGCAGCTTATCCGCAACTGGACCTGGAGCTGGTCCTGAACGACCGGATCGTCGACCTCGTGACCGAAGGCGTCGATATTTCGTTTCGTCTTGGGCAACTTGGGGAAGGGGCGTTCATTGCCCGTCAGTTGGGGCAGGTCGGGCGGGTTCTCGTTGCCGCGCCAGGATATCTCAGCCAGCACGGTCCGATCACCGAACCGTCTGAACTGGTCAAGCATCCGTTCATTCGGGTCCAGGGCATGTTCGGCACCGATCAGTTGCCGCTCAGGCACATGGCGACCGTCGTGGAGAGCGCGCCGATCCGTACCGCAATCAAGACCAGTCATTGGCGGCCCATGTATGAAATGATTCTGTCCGGCGTCGGCATCGGGGTGCTGGAAGAACCGGCATGCGTCGATGCGCTTGCAGAGGGCAGGCTCGTGCGCCTTCTGCCGGAATTCGAGGTGCTGCCTTTCGATCTGAATGTACTGATTCAGGCGCAACGTCCGGTGCCGCCACGGGTACGGATGATGGTGACGATGTTGAGAAAGTGCACGTCGGAAATCCTCGAGAGGGCGCACGTCGACTACGGCGAAGTAACGAGTCGCCTGGAAGTAGTTCCCGACGATGATGTGTCCGCACTTCTAACACCATCGTTGCGGGCCTGAACGTGCAACGATGGCTGAGGCCGGGATATCTGGCAACCCCCGGCAACCGATAGCAGGAATCGGAAGGTGCTTACTCTGCCTGCGTCAACGACACCGACGCTTCGCTCGTCAGCATCAGGAATGTCAGCGTCTCGCACAGATAGAGGCGCACTACGGTATCGGTATGGCTCACGTATCCGATAGACAGCTCTTCGCCAAGATGCAACTCGAAGTCGCCGCCACGCGTGGATAGCACGCTGCCGCCGGCAAGCGCGGGCGCCCAGATGATGTCGCCATTCACGATCCGCTTGATGTGCTCGATCACCGGATAACCCTGATCGCGCGCCTCGCCGAGCGCCGTATATGCATCGGCGCCGAGCAGCACGGAATAGGGTCCGTCGACACCGGCAAGCCGCAGCTCTTCGAGCGCGTTGCTGATCGTGTTCGGATAATCGCTGACGTCGGCCGGCAGCGCGAGCGACGGATTCGACGAGCCTTCGCGAAGCCCGCCAATGCCCGCAGCCTTATATCCATCGAAAATCGCGCGATCTTCGGCATAGGCGAGCTGCTTGGCTGCTTCCTTCGCGGGCTGCCAGTCGGCGTCTTTCGCGCCGCGCACGACGCTGTCGATTGCTTCGCGCTGCAGCTCGAACGGCACGGTCAATTGCACGAGGCTCTTTACCTCAGCCAGCTTCGCTACGACGCCCTGCTGCGGCGCGGCGATTGCGATCTGATGCCCTGTGCCGACGCCAGACAGTTCGGTTCCGCCAGGACCCTTGACATCGACCACACGACGGCCGGCGACGCTGCGCTTGAACGTGCGCGCCACTTCGTCTTCGAGCTGCGACCAGGCGGCACGGGAGATGGGGGCAAGCTCGCGATGCAGATTATTCATGTTGAGAGATTCCCTTGAGAGAGCCAATGTTCAGCGAGCCGTCGTGACGCGACTCGGCGGATGAAGTTGATTCGAGCGGTTGCTCGACAACGGCGGCGGCCGCTTGCGGATCGCGATCTGCGAGCGCTTCGAGCAAGGTGGCCGACGGGATGAAGAAGAGGTTGCCCGTGACCGCGCGGCTGTAGTCGAGCAGCCGGTCGTAGTTGCCCGGCGGCCGCCCGACGAACATGTTTTCCATCATCTGCTCGATAGGCTCGGGCGAACGCGCGTAACCGATAAAGTAGGTGCCGAATTCGCCCATGCCGGGGCGGCCGAATGGCATGTTGTCGCGGAGGATTTTCACTTCCTCGCCGTTCTCGGTGATCGTGGTGAGCGAGCTGTGCGAACACGTCGGTTTGACCGCTGCATCGAGCTCAATGTCGGCCAGTTTCGTACGGCCGATAATGCGCTCCTGAGTCTCGACGGAAAGCGAATTCCAGCCGGTCATGTCGTGCAGATACTTCTGCACGATGACATAACTGCCGGCCTCGAACTCCGGGTCCTCGTCACCGATGCGGGTGAAATCGACAGCCTCGCGACCCTGCGGATTCTCGGTGCCGTCAACAAAGCCCACCATGCTGCGCAGATCGAAGTTGCGAAAACCGTGTACTTCCTCGATGACCGAGACCGCCGTACCGAGCCTTCCTGTCAGCTGCGTGGCGAGCTCGAAGCAGAGATCCATCTGATCCGCGCGGATGTGCAGCAGGATATCCCCCGGCGTACTCACGGCGCGGCGTTCGCCGGCGCCGAATTCGCGGAACGGATGCAAACTCGCCGGGCGCGGGGCGCCGAACAACGTGTCCCACACGTCGGAGCCGAAGCCGACCACGCATGACAGGTTGCCGGAGGGGACGCGCTTGCCGACCGAGCGCACCAGGGCGGCAACGTCCCCGCACCACGCACGCACCTGTTCAGCGGGCTCCTGGCCGGGCGCGAGGGTCGCGACGATGAAGATCGCGCTACGTGTGATGTCATTACAGACGGCTTGCGATTCTGGGGTGTCTTTGGGCATCGGATTGAATATTGATGAACCGTTATTGATTCCGGGAATGGAGCGAATGTCTTTCCGCCTTCGCGATCATCTGTCTAAGGCTCGCGCAAATTTTTCGTCCGGATGATTGAGGCATGTGTGCTGCCGCAGCCGCCGCAAGTACACATTAAGCGTTGCTTCGTCATCAGGAGGTGCGCAGATATACGTGACATTGTCGATGTTCAACTATGCGTCCAGAGATGTTATACCGCCCAGGCACATTATGGAAACAGGGCAAAGGATCTGGATGAGTCCGAATGCGGCATTCCGAAGCCAGACGGGCGACCCGATTGTGTTTTGCATGTTTGCCGGCGGGCAACGTATCAAGCGGCGTCAGGCGAGATCATGCGCTGATAAAGTTCGACATGGTTTTGTCGTAAATCTCTGCTTCTCATTCGATACTTCATATCGGACTGGCGGTCTTTTATTCTCCTGTCATATCGTTACCATCCGTTCAAGGCTGTCTATCGCAGCAAGAAAGGCTGCGCCAGATAATTCGCATTGCGAATGGAGGTGGGGTGCGGTGAATCTGCTCGAAGCCATGCGCATCTACGTCAGGGTGGTTGAGCGTGGGAGTATCTCCGGCGCGGCGCGGGACCTCAATATCGGACAGCCGGCCGCGAGCGAACGCATCGAGCGGCTGGAGAAGTACCTTGGCTGCCGGCTCCTGCGCCGTAGCGCACGCGCTTTCAATCGCACGCCCGAAGGCGTCACCTTCTACAACTGTAGCAAGAGGATTCTGCACGCCGTGGAACAGGCGGTCGCTGAAGTGTCGAGCGACGAGCAGGGTCTCAAGGGAACGATTCGTATCGCGGCGCCTCATTGTTTTGGCGAGACGGTCGTGCCGGAAGCGTTGACGCTGGTGCGCGCAGCCTATCCGCAACTGGACCTGGAGCTGGTCCTGAACGACCGGATCGTCGACCTGGTGACGGAGGGCGTCGATATTTCGTTTCGTCTTGGACAACTTGGCGAAGGGGCGTTCATTGCCCGTCAGTTGGGGCAGGTTGGGCGGGTTCTCGTTGCCGCGCCAGGCTATCTCAGCCAGCACGGTCCGATCACCGAGCCGTCTGAACTGGTCAAGCATCCGTTTATTCGGGTTCAGGGCATGTTCGGCACGGATCAGTTGCCGCTCAGGCACATGGCGAACATTGTGGAGAGCGCGCCGATCCGTACTGCGATCAAGACCAGTCATTGGCGACCCATGTATGAAATGATCGTTTCGGGCGCCGGCATCGGGGTGCTGGAAGAGCCGGCATGCGTCGATGCGCTTGCGGAGGGCAAGCTGGTCCGAATCCTGCCGGAATTCGAGCTGCCGCCATTCGAACTGAATCTCCTAAGTCAGACCCAACGCCAGATACCCATGCGGGTACAACTGATTGTGACGATGCTAAACCATTGCACGCCGGAAATCCTCGGCAGAGCGCGCGCCGAGGTCAAAGCCCACCTCGACCGATACCATGAATCGGAAATAAACAAATGGCACGCGATGCGAAAATCACTATCTTTGATAGACAACGTAGCCGAGTCAAGGAGCTATCAAATGGCACAACAGTTGATCGTCGCGGTTTTCGACAGTGTGGACGTCGCCGAAAGAGCCGGTCGGGATTTCCGGAATTTTGAGGAAAAAGACCTTGGTTTCAAAATCGAGAGCGGCGTGCTGGTTCAAAAGGACGCCACAGGTAAGCTGATCCTGCTCGACAAGCAAACCCGGCCGTTTTGGGGCACAGTGATCGGTGCGCTGACGGGCGGTTTGATTGGGATGCTTGGTGGACCGGCAGGGGCGCTACTTGGCTTCACGATAGGGGCGAGCGGTGGACTGGCTGAGCATGCGATCAAGGCGACGTTCGACGACGACCTGGTCGCATCGATATCCGGCAAACTGACCCCGGGCCACGTGGCATTCATCCTCGAGGCGCAGGAGGCGTCACCGTTTGAAGTCGACAATATCGTGCTCGGTTACGGCGGGAGTGTGTTTCGCAAACCGCTTGCCTGACCGTGTGCATTCTTCAGGAGTAACCGGACATGGCCGTATCTACCGACGAAGCTACCACTCGTGAAGCGATTGAAGGGCTCTATCGCGCCTTCGAGCAGAAAAGCGTCGTGTTGTTACGAAAGGTCGTTACGCCCGATTGGGAATATATTCCTGAGCCCGCTGGGGCGGCGCCGGGACCTGACCAGATGGTTCAAATATTCGCGAACATCGCCACAGCACTGCCGGATATGAAAATCACCATTCTCGACGTGTTGATTCATGGAGACCGGGTGGGCGTTCGCGCAGAGATCACGGGCACGCAAACCGGGACGCTACTGGGCATTGCTGCCAGTTCCAAACACATCAGCTTCGCGATTCACTCTTTCCATCAGATGCGTGGAAATTTAATCGCGAAGACGTGGCATCTTGAAGACTGGCTATCGGTGTTCCGGCAACTTGGACAGTTGCCACCAACGCTTGAACATTCTTGAATTGCGCAAGGACGGACGCAGAAGCGCCGGCGACCATGCCGATGCTAGTGATGCATTGCTGCAGCGACCAGGAGATGAAACGGAAGCACGAGCAGTGCCGTCCCGCCGACGCCAAGCAGCCACAA
This sequence comes from Paraburkholderia sp. SECH2, assembly GCF_030464795.1. Taxonomy (NCBI): domain Bacteria; kingdom Pseudomonadati; phylum Pseudomonadota; class Betaproteobacteria; order Burkholderiales; family Burkholderiaceae; genus Paraburkholderia; species Paraburkholderia sp. SECH2. The sequence goes on along the minus strand of NZ_JALPRH010000005.1, from coordinate 276,458 downwards.
TGCAATGAACCACAGCAGGCCGTGGCGAGGCGTCTTACGGGTATCACGGCTTACCTGGGACATGGCATGGCTCCTGTCGGCGAGTGCTCCGTTTGTCTGATCCATTCTAGGCGAATGGACTGCCCGAATCCATCTAAAAGCAAACGAGCGAGGCGCGGCGAAGGATTGACCTTCGCCGCGCCTCGCTCCGCTTTGGATGCCTGCACGCCTCTATGCGTTATCCGTTCATGATGCGTCAGAACCGGTGCTGAATCCCCGCCGTCACACCCGCTTGCGTATCCGCCGCGCCAGTCAGGTCACGCGACAGACTGACCGCGTTGTCATGCTTGGCCATCGCGTAACCGCCCGCCATATACAGCACCGTCCGCTTCGACAATGCGTATTGCGCGCGCAGCGAGAACAGCGTCGGATCGGCGTCGCTCGCGTCCTTGATGTCCTGATGGTAGACCGCGGCAAACAGCGAGAAGAACGGCGTCACATCGTATTGGCCGCCGACCCAGTACATATCGCTGCGCAAGGTCGGCGCGGCGGTGTGGAAGGTGCGCCGATAGTTGCGATAACCGGCCATGGCCTTCACCGTGCCGAAGTCGTAGCTCAAGCCCGCGTGGATGCCTTGAATGTAGTTGGTGGTATCCGCGGGCGTCACGCTGTCGTTCGCGCCGTTCTGCCGGTCGAAGGTGGCGACGACGGCAAACGGACCGTTCTCGTAGCCGAGACCGAAGTCGTACTTGGAGCTCGACTTCATGCTGCCCGGCACGTTGCCGAAGCCGTACATGGCGCCGAACTTGAAGCCGGCGTACGTGCCGTCATAGCGCACGGCGTTGGCCGAGCGCGAGAACAAGCCGTCCTTACGACCACCGGTAGCAGTGGATGACGTCGCCCACGAATAGTTCGGCGCGTAACCCATCGGGTCGAACTGCAGCATGTAGTCGTAGGTGGTCGTGAAATTGCGGCCGAGCGTGATTTGCCCGAAGCGGTTTTTCAGGCCGATTGTGGCGCGGCGGTCGAAGATCGCGCCGGGACCGTCGTCGAACTGGCCGTTCGCGACGTTGATGCCGCTCTCCAACTGGAAGACCGCCTTCAGTCCGCCACCGAGGTCTTCGACGCCACGCAGGCCCCAGCGCGAGGTGTTCTTGCCGCCCGAGACAAGACGCGCAGCGCCGCCGTCCTTGCTCGCATGATTCACGTATTCGACGCCCGCATCGACGATCCCGTACAAGGTCACGCTCGATTGCGCATGCGCCGTTGCTGCAAATCCAGCGAGGCCGGCGCACGTCACGCCGAGGGTCGCCTTTGTCATGCTCCACTTCATCAACAGTCTCCTGTGCTTGGTTTATTCACTTCGGTTGGGGATACGGTGTGGCTGGGTCCATCAGCACGTTTTAACTCGCTTCAGCCCGCCTGTGCGAAGGCCCAGCAGTCGTTGGCCGGGAATTCGATCCAGTGACGGCCGGCGGCGCGCGGCACATGGCCGAAGGCGCGTAGGCGCAGATCGCCGCAATGGAACAGGTATTCCCAACGATCGCCGAGATACATCGACGTGATGAGGTCGGCCTCGAGGCGGTTTGCGCCTGGGCCATCGGTGACCTGCACGCGCTCGAGGCGAATCACGGCCTGCGCGTTTTGCCCGGTGGTAAGCGCTTCGCGCGCCTGGGCTTGCAATTGCCAGCCGTCGCCGGCCAGCGTCACGCGTTCACCGTCGACCGCGGCAACGCGCGCGTCGATCCGGTTATTGCTGCCCATGAATTCGGCGGTATAGAGCGAGCGGGGCGCGCCATACAGTTCAGCGGGCGTGCCTTCCTGTTCGATGCGGCCGTTGCGCAGAAGCAGGATGCGGTCGGACATCGCCATCGCTTCGGTCTGGTCGTGCGTGACGCACAAGGCGGACAGGCCGAGCGATACGATCAGTTCGCGCAACCATGCGCGCGCTTCTTCGCGCAGCTTGGCGTCGAGATTCGACAGCGGTTCGTCGAGCAGAATGACGGGTGGGTTGTAGACCAGCGCCCGCGCAATCGCCACACGCTGTTGCTGGCCACCGGAAAGTTGATACGGATAACGCGCGGCGAGATGGCCGAGGCCGAGCTGGTCGAGCGCAGACTGCACACGCTTTTTTTGCTCAGCGCTCGATACGCGTCGCAACTTCAATCCATAGCCCACGTTGTCCGCCACCGTGCGATGCGGCCACAGCGCATACGACTGAAACACCAACCCAAGCGAACGTTGTTCGACTGGCAGATCGACTTTGGACGCACCGTCGAAAAACACCTTGCCGTCCAGTTCGATACGGCCCGAAGACGGTTGTTCGAGTCCCGCGACTGCGCGCAGCAGGGTGGTCTTGCCGCTGCCCGATGCGCCCAGCAGGCATACCACTTCGCCGGGGTTCAGTTCGAACGACACGCCCTTTAGAATCGGGTTGTCGCCATAGCTGAGAAACAGGTTGTCGACCGAGAGCTTATCCATGCAATTTCACTCCGAAGCGCAGGGCGACGCCGAGTCCGACGCCGACCATCGCGATGTTGATGACAGAAAGCGCCGCGACCTGATCGACCGCGCCGGTCGCCCACAGCGACACCAGTAGCGCGCCGATCACTTCCGTGCCGGGCGAGAGCAGATAGACGGCGGTCGAGTATTCGCGCTCGAAGATCATGAAGATCAGCAGCCATGCCGCGAGCAGACCGAAACGCACGAGCGGCAGCGTCACGTCGAGACTGACGCGCGCGCGGGTGCCGCCGACGCTGCGTCCCGCTTCTTCGAGTTCGGGGCCGACCTGCAGCAACGCGCTTTGAATCAGGCGCATGCCGTACGCGAGCCACACGACCGTGTACGCGATCCAGATGCTCCACATGGAGTTCTTCAGTTCCTTCAGGCCGGGCACGAAGAGGAAAATCCACAGGAAGGCGAGACCGGCGAGCAGGCCGGGCACCGCACGCGGCAGCAGAACGAGGTAGTCGAGCAGGCGCGTGGCCCAGTCGTTGCGGCGATGACCGGCAAAGGCGACCAGCGAATAGAAACCCACTGCGAGCGCGCCACCGAGCACGCCGATGCCGAGCGTATTGAGAATCGCGCGGACCAGGTTGTCCTGTTCGAACAACTCGGTGAAGTTGGCGAGCGTCAGCACTTCGGCGAGATTCACGCCTTCGCCCCAGTTGGTGACGAACGCGCGCAGCGTGATGCCGGAGAGCGGCACGAACACCGTGAGCAGCAGCCACAGCGCGACGATCGCCAGCGCAACCCAGCGCCATGCGCCGAGCGGCAGTACGGTTTGACGTCCCGCCTTACCCTTGACCGTGACGAAGCGGTTCGCGCTCTTCAGCAGGCGTCGTTGCAGCAGCACGAGCGGGAACGTGATTGCGACGATGCACACGGCGACCGCGGCCATCAGGTGATACGAAGGCACGCCGAGCTTGTTGGTGAGCTTGTACAGATACGTCGCCAGTACGAGGTGACCTTCGGGGTCGCCGAGTACGAGCGGCAGACCAAACACTTCGAAGCCGAGGAAGAACACCAGCACGCCGGCGAATAACAATGCTGGCAGCGTCATCGGCAGGCTGACGTCGAGCGCGACACGGAACGGTCGCGCACCGGCGACACGCGCCGCTTCTTCGACGTCCGAGCCGAGATTGCGCAGCGCCGCCGACGAATACAGGTACACGTGCGGCACATGCGTGAGGCCGACGATGATCGTAATCGCGAGAATCGAGTACACGCTCCATGGCGCTTCGGCGGTGCCGAACAGTGCCTTCCACCAGACCGAATAGAAGCCGACCGGACCGGCCGCGACCACATAGCCGAATGCGAGCACCATCGGCGAAACGAATACGGGGGTGAGCAGCAGCGGTTCGAGCCAGCGGCGGCACGGCAGGTCGGTGCGCACCATCAGGAACGCGAGAATGCCGCCGAGTGGGATCGAGATGAACAGCATCCCTGCCGCGATGACGAAAGAGTTCTTCAGCGCGGACCAGAAGTCGGGGTCGCTGAAAATGAATTCGAAGCCGGCAAGACCGAGCGTGCGTTTGGCGTCGAAGAACGGCGCGTTCAGCACGCTCTGGAACAGAATGAAGCCGAGCGGCAGCGCCACCGCGACGGTCAGCACCGCGATGACGAGCCAGCGCAGCAGCCCCGCAAACGGCTGCAGACCGCCGCGCGGCAGCGCGCCTATCGTGCCGCCGTCGGCCGCGAGAGGTGGGGCATCGCGGTGTCCGGTTGCGCTAGTGGAAAGCATGAGTGTCCCCCTGCAGCGTGAAAGCCGCATATCGACAGGTAGTGAAGGAAGGCGCGGCGTCCGCGCGTTTCAGCGTGGACGCCGTCAGGTCAGCCGAGGCTTAGCGCTTGATCGACTGTTGCCATTGCTTGAGGAATTCAAGCCGCTTGGACTGGTCGAGATAAACCAGCAGGCCGGAGCCGATCGGGATCGGCTTGAGCGAGTCGCCGAGTTGTTTCGTGAGACCCGCCATCGACGTTTCGCCGTCGACGTCCGCGCGAATCGAGAACAGGCTCGCCTGGTTCGCGAGCAAGGTCTGGCCGCGTTGCGACAGCAGGTAATCGACCCACAGCTTTGCGGCGTTCGGGCTTTGCGCCTTCTTCGAAATCGTCACGAGGCGGCTCACCACCAGCGTGTAGTCCTTCGGGTAGACGTAGCCGATCGACGGGTCCTTCTTCGCTTTGGTGAGCGCGTAGGAGCCGAGAATGTTGTAGCCGATCAGGTTTTCACCCGAAGAAATGCGCTCCATCATCGCGCCGGTACTCGATTGCAGTTTCGGGCCGGTGGCGCCCATTGCTTTCACGAGGTCCCACGTGACTTGAGGATTGACGCGCGCGTCTTGCGTCAGATAGTTGAAGCCGACGCCGGATTTTTCGATGTCGTACGTGGTGACCTTGCCCTTGAATTGATCCGGTTTGCTTTGCAGCAGCTTGATCAGATCGGCGCGGGTTTGCGGCACTTCCCCTGCGGCCAGCAAGCGCTTGTTGTAGACGATCGCCAGCGGCTCATACGTGGTGCCGTACGCCTGCTTCTGGTACTGCGCCCATTGAGGCAACTGCTTCGCTTCGGGCGATTCGTAACTCGCCATCAGACCGTCGTTGACGAGCTTGACCTGCAGGTCCATCGCCGAGCTCCACAGCACGTCGGCGCTCGTGCTGCTGGCCGCGTTTTCGCTGATGTAGCGGTTGTACAGCTCGGTGCTGTTCATGTCGTTGTATTCGACCTTGACGCCATACAAGCTTTCAAAATCCTTGATGAGCGGGCGCACGAGGGCCGTGTCCGTGACCGAATACACGATCAGCTTGCCTTCCTTCTTTGCCCCGTCGACGGTGGTCTGGTAATCGCTGGGATAACCGGCCGGAAAGGCCGCCCATGCTGAGTTTGCGGCGAATACAACGGCTACGGCGAGATACTTCAAAGAGATTTGCACGTCTTCCTCCAGAAAACATTGTGTTTGTTTTGTGTAGGCGAATGGTAAGAGACGCGTGCTTTCTGAATGCTTTCAGTTTTCGAGGAAAATGCGTCACAATGGTCGAATTCGCCTCATGGATTTCCCTGGGATTCTGTTTATGCGTGTGCTGCTCGTCGAAGACAATCCGATCCTTTCCCGCTCGCTAACCGATGCGCTGACCAGCGCGAAACTCACGGTTGACTGCATGCACGACGGCGAATCCGCCGACCATGTTTTGCGCACACAGGACTACGCGCTGGTGATTCTCGATATCGGTTTGCCGAAGCTCGACGGCCTCGAAGTGCTGCGTCGTTTGCGCGCGCGGCGCAACGCGGTGCCGGTATTGATGCTGACTGCGCATGGTTCGGTGGAAGAGCGCGTGCGCGGACTCGATCTCGGCGCCGACGATTACCTCGCCAAGCCCTTTGCGCTTACCGAACTCGAGGCGCGTGCCCGGGCGCTGCTGCGCCGCAGTCACGGCCAGGAACCGCTGCATGCGCAATGCGGCACGCTGCTTTATGACAGCGTCGACCGCGGCTTCACGCTCAATGGCGAGCCGCTCGCCTTGACCCCGCGCGAACGTTCGGTGCTCGAGGTGCTGATTCTGCGTAACGGTCGCGCGATCAATAAGGACACGCTCTCCGAGAAAATCTTTGGGCTCGATGAATCGGTGAATGCCGATGCCATCGAAATCTACGTGCATCGTCTGCGCAAGAAACTCGAACGCAGTTCGGTCGGCATCGTGACGCTGCGCGGGCTTGGCTATCTGCTGGAAGCGAAAGACGCATGACGCGGCCGAATCTGCGCGTTCGCGTCGCGCTCTGGTTGTTGCTGCCGCTGCTTCTGCTGCTCGCCTTCGATGCATGGCTCACGTATCAGCGCGCAATGAACGCGGCGCATGCGGCTTTCGATCGCACGTTGGAGTTTTCGCTGCGTTCGATACGCGACGGTATCCGTTTGCGCGACGGCCAGATCGAAGTCGACTTGCCGTATCTCGCGCTGGAGATGTTCGAATCCAACGGCGGCGGCAACATCTACTATCAGATCCGCGAGGAGGGCGGCCGGGTGGTGACCGGCTATCCGGATCTGCCCTCAGGCACGAAGGCGCTTGCCGAGCCCTACAGTGTGCAGTTTTACGACGACGTGTTTCGCGGACGGCCGTTACGCATCGCGATGCTGAGATTGCCAGTCCATGATGTGCCGTCAGCGCAGACGCGTGTGGTGCTGGTGCGGGTCGGCGAAACGATCGAGCAGCGCCAGGCATTGGCGCGCGAGATTCTGATTGGCTCACTGCAACAGGAATTCCTGCTGGTGGTGCTCGCGCTCGGCATTGTGTGGCTGGGGGTGGCGCGCGGCTTGCGGCCGCTGAACCGCCTGTCGGCGAAAGTCGCCGCGCGTGCCGAGGACGATCCTACGCCGCTCGATACGGTGGGCCTGCCGAGTGAAGTCGCGCCGCTGGTCGATTCGATCAATCAGTACATCGGCCGCACGCAGTTGATGCAGTTATCGCGCCGGCGATTCTTTAACGACGCGGCGCATCAGTTAAAGACGCCGCTTGCGATCATTCAGGCGGAGTCGGAGCTGGCGTTGCGCGATATCGACGGTGGCGATGAGCCCTCGAACGGCAATGCTCGGCAAGGCGTGCATTTGCGACGGCTGAATCGCGCGGTGCAGCAGGCGGTGCGTATCGTGCAGCAATTGCTGTCGCTCTCGCGGCTCGATGCGGACAGCGGTTATACGATCAAGCATGCCGCTGTGCCGCTGCATAAAGTGGCGCGCAGCGTCACGCTCGACTGGTCGCCGGTGGCGCGCTCGCGTGGTATCGATCTCGGCTTTGAACAGGACGTGCGTATCGACGTGATGGGTCAGACCGATCTGCTGGCGGAACTGGTCGGCAATCTGATCGACAACGCGATTCGTTATTCGGGCGATGGGGCGGTGATTACCGTACGCGTTGCATGCGAAGCTGAGCAACCGTTGCTGCAGGTGATCGATAACGGGCCGGGGATTTCCATCGGTGAACGCGATGCGGTGTTCGAGCGGTTCTATCGCAGCGAAGCGACGCAGGCGGTCGAGGGCAGCGGGCTGGGTTTATCGATCGTGCGGGAGATCACACGCGTGCATGGCGCGGTGATTGCGTTGAGTGATGCGTCCGGTGGTGGGTTGGTGGTTAGCGTGCTGTTTCCGGCGTTAAAGTCCGCGTGACGAGCATGTTGCAACCGCATCGCTACGCGCGGATCGTGAAGCTCTGAGCGTAGGCCGTGGGTTCCGTTTCGCTACCCCACACCTTACCGTCGATCAGCACTTGAGAGCGCTCGTCGCCCGGCACCACGATGCCGACGCGTGCTGCCGCCTCGCGATATAACTCCGTCTGATTGATGTGCGCCGCGATTTCCGCGTAATCCGCGCGTGGGTCAATCATGCCCCAACGTTCGAACTGGGTGAGAAACCACGCACCGTCGGTTGTTCGCGGATAGTTCACTGTGCCATTATCAAAGAATCGCATGGGCAAACCTCGCGGCGCTGAGGCCGCGATCTCGCTACCGAGCCGCGCCGCGATCAACGCTTCATCGATGCCGATAAATTCCGGCCGCGCGAGCCAGCGTGCGATCTCCTCGCGATGCCCCGCGCCGTCGAGCCAGCGGCACGCTTCGAGCATGGTCTGCACCAGCGCTCGCGCCGTGTTCGGATTCGCGCTGACAAAATCTCGCCGGCACGCCAGCACCTTCTCTGGATGATCGGGCCACACTTCACTCGTATAGGCGACCGTTCTGCCGACGCCTTCCGCTTCAGCCATCGCATTCCACGGCTCGCCGACACAGAAGCCATCGAGCCTTTCTTCCGCGAGCGCGGCGACCATTTGCGGCGGCGGAATCGCCACGCTCTCGATATCGTGCAACGGATGCACGCCTTGCGACGCGAGCCAGTAGTACAGCCACATGGCGTGCGTGCCGGTGGGGAAGGTCTGTGCGAACACCGGCTTGCGTTCGAGCGTCGCCAAAGCCTTGGGGAGGGTGCCGTGTTTGGCTAAAGCATCTGCGAGACGATTCGAAAGCGTGATGGCCTGGCCGTTGCGATTGAGCACCATCAGCACGGCCATGTCCGTTTGCGGACCACCGAGGCCGAGTTGCACACCGTAGACGAGACCGTAGAGTGCATGCGCCGCATCGAGATCGCCCGACAGCAGTTTGTCGCGCACGGCGGCCCATGACGGCTGTCGGCACAGTTCCAGTGTCAAGCCATGAGCGTGACCGAATTCGAGCAGCTTCGCGGCGACGAGCGGTGCGACATCGGCAAGTGCAACGAAACCGAGCCGCAGATGGGTTTTCTCGAGCGACGCAGGCGCGGACGATGGGGCGAGGGAGGTGGGAGAGTTCATGTGCGGCGCTTCATTTGAGCGAGTCGGCCGCCGCGACGACGGCGCGCGCGACTTCGGCGAGTTTGACGCCCTGGTTCATTGCGCGCTTGCGCAGGTTGGCATAGGCGGCGTGTTCCGTGATCTTCAGTTGATCCATCAGCAGGCGTTTGGCGCGATCGATCAGCTTGCGCTCGGCGAGTTCGTTTTCGACTTGCGCGAGGCGTTCGCGCAGCTCCGATTCCTGTGCGAATCGTGCGAGGGCGACTTCGAGGATCGGCGCCAGTCGTTCCGTGGCGAGCCCTTCGACGAGATAGGCCGTGACTCCGGCGCCGACCGCGTCGCGGATCAATTGCTGATTCGCATCGTGACTGAACATCAGCACCGGACGTGGCGCGGTGGCGTTCATCACCGCGAGTTGTTCAAGCGTGTCGCGCGACGGCGATTCCGTATCGATGATGATGACGTCGGGCCGCTCGCTCTGAACCACGCGATGCAGCGCTTGCGGCGTCGCCGTGCCGGCCAGCATCTCGTAGCCGAGTCGTGCGAGGGCATCGCGCAGATCGCCTATCGGCTTGTCGGTATCGGTTACGAGGAGAACACGCAGCATGGGGTGTGGTTTATCGACGGCTGACTACCGATAAAGCAACGTGTATGCCAGTGCGGGACGATTACGCTGAAGGCAACGCGATCATGGGCTTATAAATAGTTTAGACAGCAGGGCCTGCACCCGTACGGGGCATGCGCAAGGCATGCACCGAAGCGGCGCACGAGGTATGAACATTGTTTTAATGAGCGCAAAGGTGGGCTGCCGGGGCGTCACGCCACAGTTGCAGCGCTGCTCGCACTTCTTTGACAACGGGATCCCACTCGCCCAGTTTCTGCTGCCGGAATAGACGCATTGACGGATACCACGGGCTATCGGTTCTGTTGGTCAGCCATCGCCACTCCGGGTAGGCCGGCGCGAGCAACCAAACGGGGAGCCCGGCCGCGCCGGCAAGATGCGCGACGGAAGTGTCGACGGTAATCAGAAGATCGAGCGTCTGCAATATCGCCAAGGTGTCCGTGAAATCGTGGATTGCAGGGCCGAGCGTGTGCAAGTCGTATTCATGCGTCAGGCCCTCGCTTTCGCGCTCGCGGGCGCCTTTTTGCACTGAATACCAGGTTACCCCGGCAAGCCCAAGTAGGGGCTTTAGCGTATCGAGCCGAATCGACCGGTAACGGTCATGAACGTGGTTCGGGTTGCCGGCCCAAACGATGCCGACACGTTTGTTTTTTGCGCGCGTCGTGTCTTGTGGAACTGCTGCTATCTGAATCTGCCAATGACTTAGTTTTTCCGGTGTCGCCGCGAGGTAGGGCATGGCAATCGGAAGCATGGGTAAATCGAGGCTCATATGCTCCGGCATCCTTAGCATATGACACCAGTAGTCGTATGGACCGGGAGGCAGGGTGGTGAACACGGTCCGCACAGCTGCCATGCTCGCAGCCAGCCCCGCGATCGGCTGGCTGACCAGCACATCCACCATTGCACCCTGACGACTCAGCCAATCGGCGAATCTGAGGAACTGGATTTCATCACCGCGCCCCTGTTCGCCGACGAGCAGGAACCGGCACCCTGCGACGGGTTCGCCATGCCACTCGGGGAAGTCTGGGCGAATCCGCTCGTGTTCCGTGCCGGGGAGTTCGTAAAACCATCTGTACTTCTTCCAGCCTTCTTCGAACTCACCAAGGGTCAGGTGCACGCCAGCGAGATGAAACTGCAGGTATGGGTTATCCGGCAGAAGCCGTGCTGCTTCGATACTATGCGGTCGGCTTTCGGCGACGTTGCCGGTGATACTGAGTGCTCTTGCTGCGTTGTGATGCAGAAGCGGGTGTTGCGGATTGATGGCGAGTCCCTGCCTGGCCACGCTGAGCGCTTCGCTGAAGCGGTCGTTAGTGTTCAACACGTAGGCTAATGAATTAAGCGAATCGGCATTGTCGGCAATACGGGTTTTGACCTGCTCGATCATTTCATTGAGCGGGCGACTATGGCCGGCTTTAGCTAATGCCGCGATCAGGTCGAGTCCGTCTTGCAGGTTTGCCGGGTCGAGCATCCACGCTCGTTGCCAGTAGTCAGCAGCTTCCTGGACCTTCCCGAGCTCCGTGCAAATTCGGGCAAGCGCGCGAACGGCGTGGTGTCCTCGCGAATCAATCTGAACGGACTTATCGTAGTGGACCATTGCCTCGTTAAGACGGCCGGACACTCGCAGGCAGTCGGCAAGGTTCCGATGAAGACTGGCGGTACCACCAGTCAGGCTGATCGCACGTCGATAGGACGCTTCAGCCGCTGCATGGTCACCCTTCAACGCGGCAAGCAGACCTGCGTGTTCCCACAATTCAGCCCGCTCAGGAGCTGCCTGCAACGCCTGTTCCAGGTATGCGCGCGCCTGATCCATTTCATCCGTATGAACACAGGCGAGTCCCATACGGTGCAGCGCGTGCGCGTCGTGCGGGCGCACGGCGAGCACCTTGCGGTAACCGATCATCGCCATGGTCATACGTCGCGCGGAAAAATGGGCATCTGCGCGCGCGACGAAAGCGTTCACGTCTGCGTCATCGTGATTCATTGCTTGCCTGTGGATTGTCGGAAGTACGCCCCTGCGATTCGCAGCCGCGACACAGGGGGCAACGCTGGCTTAGCCGATTTATTGCGTGTAGGTGGCCAGAAGAGAAACGCCGCTCAGTTTTGAGCCGGCACTCAATATGCCGTAGTAAGTTCCGGCCGGCGGGTTGGTGATCGTGCAGGTGGCGATCCCGCCTCTCACCATGAGCGACTCACAGTCAGGATGGAGCGAGGACGGCGTACCGACTCTGACATACAGAGTCGCGATCTGGCTGGCTGTTTCTGGCGACAGGGTGAACGTCAGGCTCTTGACGCCCGCGGGAACAACCAGAGCGTAGTTTTGCATCTCGCCGTTTTTCGCTGAGATCGTCAACGGACTACCGGCACTCAGGTCCGTAAGGATTGGCGGAATAACCTGAAACGGGCGCGTCAGCTTGCTAATGGCCCCAGTGCTATCCGTCACCGTGAATGTGATTTCATATGTGCCCGGATAGTCGAAGTTCATATAGGGCGTGACAGATTGCGTGCGCACCAGATCAGGAGCGCCCGTGCCGAAGTTCCAGGCCCATGACTTGATCGGCGCGCCCCTGGCGGTGGACAGGTCCTTGCATGTCACCTGCATGATCGTCGTGGCTTCCCAGCATGTGAAATCCGCTGCCGCTGGAATTTTTCCAGACCGGGCGGCAATGACAGTCGCGTTCGCATCAAGAATCCCTGAGCCGATCGGTTGATCCGGTTTGCCGTTGGGAAACGCTTGCACATTCTGTGTCAGCAACGCTCTCATTTCAGCGGAGGTCAGGGGTGTGGGCGCGACTGACTGAGCAAGTGCGATAACGCCGCTCACCATCGGCGCGGCCATCGACGTGCCGTCAAGATACGTATAGCCTTCACTGCCCGGCGCGGCGGTTCCGTTGTTGTAGGTGGACCAGATCGAGTCGCCGGGCGCGGCGATATCAACGGTCTGCCCGTAGTTCGAAAGAACCCACTTCAAGCCGGGGCGATTGCTGCCGCCGACGCTGATAACGTTCCGGCAGTTCGACGGCGTGAAATTCGTTGCGCTGTTGCCATTGTTGCCGACTGCTGCAACTACAACGGCACCGCGACTGGCCGCGTAGTCAATTGCGTTCTGAAACGTCATCCCGCAGGAGCCCGCACCACCGAGGCTCACGTTAATGACTTTCGCCGGGTAGACGTTGTTGGGAACGCCCGACACGCTGCCACCGGCGGCCCACGTCACGCCGTCGGCGACATCTGACGTAAAGCCTCTTCCGCATGCATTCATGACGCGGACCGGGACGACCTTTGCCGCCGGCGCGACGCCGGCTATACCGATGCCGTTGTTCGTCTGCGCGGCCATGATCCCCGCGACGTGAGTGCCGTGCCACACGACTTCGCATGTCTCTCTCGTGATACCCGGATTCGTGCCGTCGCCGCCGCGATTGTTCGCGGTGAAATCGTACCCGGGCAGGATATTGGCATTCAGATCGCTATGACTGGTCACGCCGTTGTCGACCATCGCGATCACGGTTCCGGAGCCGTTAGCCATGTCCCAGGCGGGCTCTGCCCGTATGCCCGCAGTGGTGACGCCGGGTTTCTGGTTCGAGCTTAGGCCCCACTGCCTGCTGTATTCTGGGTCGTTTGGCGCCATTGTTACGGACATCGGCGTGTCGGGCTCTACGTATTCGACATCAGGATCGGACGCAATGGCGCGCATGAATGATTTGGCATCTTTGACGTTCAGCTTGCGTTCCGTTGTAACCACATCAGCTCCGATGCCCATGCGGCGCACATGACGCGCTTTCGAAGGGAAGGCATTCGTCAGCCGGTCGAGTCTTGACTGGACCGCGGTGACTGAACCGCGTTCAACGGTGCCGGTTTTGTATTTGACAATGAAGCGGTCGTTGGACGCATCCGAAGCCAGGCCGCTCGCGTTCATCTTTAAGGACAATTGCAGAGGAACAGTGTTTGATGCCGCCGCTAATGCCGCTGTCTTTTCCAGGGGCGGTGTTGGTTCGGATGTCATATCGTCGCCGACATTTCCGCCACATGCCACGAGTGCCAGCGAAAGCGAAATACAGGCAGTGTTTTTCAATGCATAGCGCGCACCTCCTTTGGACCACAGCGCGCTAACGTAAGCCGTTGTTCTACGAGAGTCGTTCCGCACGCTCTCATCTTTCTTTTGATTCACGGTTTTATTCCCGGTACGACATACAGAAATGATTGCCCCTGTTTTCATGAAGCAGTCGTACGGCGGTCATCAGCGGTGCCAAATCCATAGGCCGTCCTTTGGCCAGCCGGCACAGGCTATTTTTCGGGTCGAGTTAAGATTCCTGACTAATGACCGTTGGTGACGGCTGCGTGGTACGTGACCTTCTGCGGCTGTTTGTCAGCCGGTCAGGTTCTTATGTTTGGACGCTATAAATAGCTTGGTGAGGATAATAAATAGCCTAATTGATATAAACAATCAGGCCTTTCTATTTTTCGGTCAGATAATTTACCGGCCGTGTAAGACCGTTGATGCACACGCACTCAGCAAGCCAATGCATCAGTGCCACTTCACGTAACTGCGGGGCGAAAAGAAGACGCTCACGACGATCATGGCGGCAACGCTAACGGCCAGCATGACCCAGGCGGCGCCGAACCCGCCAGTCCAGCCCCGGACCATGCCAGCGAAAATGGGCGTAATGGCCGCTACGACAAAGCCGACACCTTGCGTAAACGCGACAAGCTTTCCGGCTACACTGTGATGTGCCGAATGATCCATAGCGGTAACGAGCGTCAGCGAGAACGTGCCACCCAGCCCGGCACCGGCAATGGCGACCCACACCAGCGGCGCGGCATCGGGCCAGAAGATCAAGCCAAGCAGGCCGACCAGTTGCGCCGACAATCCGAGGACCAACCAGGGGCGCCGATCCCGGGATGGTGCGGCAGCAAGAGGCAGCAGTAAGGCCGCAGCGGCCTGAAACACCGTCATGCCGGCAAGGAGCGAACCGCTCTCCGCGACACTCGCGCCATGCTGTTGATAGAACGCGGGCAACCACGCGACGAGCGTCGTATAACCGCCGTTGACGATCCCGAAGTACAAACCAAGCGTCCACGCGCGCCGCTTGCGCCAAAGCGAAAAAGCGATCGCGTCTGCCGGAGCGCGCTGTGCCGCCGGCCCGTGCGAAGGTCCGCGGTTCAAAGCCAACCAGCACAGCAACGCCACGAGAGCGGGAATCGCCCATACCGCGAGCCCCGCATGCCACGACCCCGTCGCTGCGCTCACCCAAGGACTCAAGCGTGCCCCGAGGCCGCCGCCGCCCATGATCGATGCGGAGAAAACCCCCATCGCCAGCGGCACGCGCGCAGGGAAACGCTGCTTCAGGACGGCGGGCAGCAGCGCCTGAATCGCCGCGACACCGACGCCCGCGAGCGCTGCCGTCGTAAGGAGAGCCGCGCCACCGGCGGTCGACCAGCGGGCGCCGCAAGCAAGCGCGATCGCCAGCAAACCGAGCGCAACGCCGCGCGTTTCGCCGATCGACCGGGTTAGCGCGCCCGCGCCGAATGCGCCGATGCCCATCGCGACGACCGGCAGGCTGGTCAACAACGACGCGCCGTAAAAGCTCAACCCGGTTGCATCGCGGATCGTCGTCATCAGCGGGCTGATCGACGTCAGCAGGGGCCGCAGATTGATGCCGATCACGACAATCGCGCCCAGCCATAGCGCGTCTCGCCACGTGAGCGCGTGGGAGGCGTCGTTGGCATGGGCTGGGGTCGGGCTGGCGCTGGAGTGCGAATTCACAAGGGACCTGAATGCGAGAGTGGGCGACACCTTGCAAGCGGGAAGAGAACGCTGCGGGGCGCTGCGCGACCGGCGGCGGCAAGGCGGATGACGAGGCGCGAACAGGGTGAAAAATACCGTGCGCGACTATTTTGGTTAACCATAATATCATGGCATGGTTAACCATTTTCCTGATGCCCGGTATAAGTCCGAGCGCCCGCGGATGGCGTCTGCTACCCCTCGTCGCTACAATGCCGGGCGATATCGCTCCGTTCTCCACTACTGAACTCATGGCCTCCCGTTCCTCGCGTACGCCGTCAGCCAACACCGGCACACCCATCCGCAGCGCGCCTGAAGACGACTCGATCAGCGTCGAAGAGCGCATTTATGCGTCGATCACCGCGGCATTGCTGCAAGGCCGTCTGCGGCCGGGCGCGCAACTGGTCGAGCGCGATCTCGCCGCGGCGTTCGGCTGCACGCGCGGCGCGTTGCGCAAGGTGCTCGCGCGGCTGGGTTTCGAGGGCAAGCTGGTGCTCGAGGCGAATCGCGGCGCGTTCGTGCCGTCGCCGTCGGAGGAAGACATTCGTCAGGTGTATCGCGCCCGGCAGATTGTCGAGGCGGGCATCGTTGCAGCTTTGTGCGGGAGTTTGAGCGTGGCCCACAAACGTCGCCTGCGCGCCCATGTGCGCAGCGAAGAGAAGGCGTCACACGCCGGCACCATCGAGGAATCCGTGCGGCTCGCGGGCCAGTTTCATGTGTTGTTGACCGAACTGGCGGGCGGGACGGAATTGCTCGGTCTGGTTGGGCAGCTCGTCGCAAAGACCGAGTTATACAAGGCGTTGTTCGACCCGTCGAAGGGTTCGGCCTGCTCCGCGGACGAGCATATGCAGATTATCGAAGCGCTCGACGCGGGAGATCTGCACGCGGCTCTCGCGGCGATGCGCGAGCATCTGTCGGAACTGGAGGAGCGGGTGGTCGAACAGGTACGCAAAAGCGCCGCAGGAGCAGATCTCGGTGCGGTGTTCGGGGTGTAGGAAGGGAGGGGTTAACGCATGCGACGCCGCGGCGCGCCGCTCAGGCTCGAGTCAACGAATCAAGCCGGAGAAGGCGCGCGAAAGGCTTCGCGAACAACCAGATAACAACAATTGACCACGCCCGGACCGGTCATGAAACAACTCAGGAAACGGTCAGCGTGCCGCCAGCCTTAACGGCGACGGAATTGCGTATTGCGTGCGCCGCCGCCACCGGTGGCGCGCTCGTCTTTGTGACGGAAATTGATCCGGCCTTTGGTCAGATCGTAAACCGACAGTTCCAGCGTCACGCGGTCGCCCGCGAGAATACGGATGTGATTCTTGCGCATGCGTCCGGACGCGTAAGCGCCAACCACGACGCCGTTGTCGAGCGTCACGCGGTAACGACTGTCCGGAAGTACTTCGTCGACGATACCGTCAAGTTCAAGCAGTTCTTCTTTCGCCATGCATAACTCCTGGTCGATGGGATAAGTGGGTGTTGGCCGCGCGGTTAAGCATGGCGCAACATCTGATACGGTTGGCAGTCGGCTTTCAGGCCAGCTGCTGCGGCACCAGCTGATTCGCTGATAGTACCGCTCAAAGATCGGCGACGGACTGGCCGTCTACACGGCCGTCAATCAATTGCTCGGCGTGGGCCATGCACGCAATGCGCGCCTTGCCCGTGCCGTCGAACGGAAACAGATACTGCAGACGGAACACACGCCCGTCGGCTGCCGGATTGGCGCCCACGCGGCAGATGCGCACCGACGCGTCGTAACCTGCGTCCGGATTGCGGCCCGTCTGACCGTCCGCCGGGCGGCGCGGATAGACGAGCGGGTGAATTTCATAACCCTTGTACGTCTTGACAACTGAATTCATGAAGCACGTGTCCTGTATTACGTGGTCGCCGTGTCACGCGTGTTACGCGCGGCACGACAGACCCGGCAGCGCAGCACCTTGGGGCGCGCCGCCATGGAAAAAGGTTGGCACAGGCCCGATGGCAAGGGCATGAGCGCGGCCGCGCAAAATCGCGGATTCGATGGAGAAGAAACACGCTGATGTCGCGCAGACACCGGGCGCGTAAAAGCTGAACCACTCAGCTGCACAACTCGCGACGGCGAATGCAGGCGGCGCATTGCCGGAGTGACGGGATCGCTGACACGCAGCGGTCGAACAGTCGGGGGTGGTGCGGAGACGCCGATTGATACTGTGCTTGATACTGCCGCTTGTATTTCCGCGCTGTATCCCTAATAGGGCGGATGCGGAATACAGCTATTCCAATATGATGCACTAAATGGGGCTAATTGGATAGCAAAAAGTTCCGCGCGCGGGCAAACCGCCCAGCCGGCGGGGCTTTGGGCGAAAAAGAGCTGCCGCGAACGGCGCGCCGGGGCATGAGCGGCACGCCGGGTGTGAGGTCGCGCCGTGAGGGTGAAGGCGGGTGAGTTTCAGCGGGTGGTTTCGGCGACGCGCTTTTGCAGCTCGCGTGAAGCGGCGAGCGGAATGCGCGCATCATCCCAGCCGGCGAGCCATTCGACTTCCTTCGAGGTAAAAATCTGTCCGTGATTGCGCAGCGTGTATTGCAGCGAATCGATGATGTGATTGCGGATGATTTCAGGCGTGCCTTCGTCATCGAGCACGGCGCGAAACGCTTCGAGCGTGGCCATCTGTTGCTCCGTGAAATAGTTGCTTCTTTTATCGCACGAAAAAAAATCGCACGCCAAGCGAACAAAAATCCCTGGGTGCGGATGCAACAACTGGAAGGGGCGGCAGTATGCCGCCGAGCCCCCATCAAGGCCCCGCGAGTGATGCGGCCCCGCAATAAAATAACGGCTGCGTTGGCCCCGTGCCGCTACGGTCGTCGCTGGCGATTGGGGTCGTTACAATGGCGAGTTGCAGCGCACGGCTTGCGGCATTGTTGTGCTTGCCTCGCCTGCCGGCCATAACCTCGGTGTCCCTTTTAGCTCAATCAGGCTAAAGCGACGGCGCCTCTCTGGAACACTGCGATTTCTCAATGCGCAACTCAACCGTCTCTCCTGTGAAAGACCTGCTGCTGGACCGCTACGCACCCATTGCAGACGGCATCGCGGCCTTGTTCTATCCGTGTGCCGAAGTCGTGATTCACGACCTGCGCGATCAGACCATCGCGTATCTCGTGAACAATCTGTCGAAGCTCGAAGTCGGTGGCCCTTCGGTGCTCGACGAAGTCCACTACGCGGCACGCGGCCGGACGATCGGGCCATACGAGAAGCTCAACTGGGACGGTCGCCGCATGCGCTGCGTGAGCAACATCCTGTTCGACGACGAGGGCAAGCCGGCCGGCATGCTGTGCGTGAACTTCAACATCGCGGTGTTTGAAGATGTGCGCTCCACGCTCGATCTGTTCATCAAAGGCGGCAGTCTGACGGACGCGCCCGCGGAGGAACTGTTCCGCGACGACTGGCAGGACCGCATCAACACGTTCCTGCACACCTGGCTGCGCGAGCGGCAAATCGGCATCAATGCACTCACGCGCGAACACAAACGGGAAATCGTCGAGGCGCTGCATGCGCAGGGCGCGTTTCGCGGCCGTAGTTCAGCCAACTACGTGGCCGCTGTGCTAACGATGGGCCGCGCTACCGTCTATAAGATTCTGAAGCAGATGAAAGAGGGCGGCTGACGGTCCGCAAATCGTAGTGGGCTAGCGCTGCCCAGCGCCGGGCCCGGCAGTGGGCCGATGCGCCCAGGAGACTACGCCCGCACCGCGTGAAGAACCGCTGCGTTTAGCTATGCAGCCCCATTTTGCCGCTCGCCATGGCGGCGACGCGGACCACAAGCCCCCTGGGAAGCAAGCGTGACAGCAAGGTCGCAGCGCGTACGCTGGTCCGTCCAGGATACGCAACCGCTTTTCGTTTATCGAAGGCCTTGAGCGTTTCCTGAACGACGGACTCCGAGCTGTCCATGTCTTTCGGCGACACATTGGTCGACACGCCTTCGAAGAAGCTCGTTGCCGTAGGTCCCGGACAGGCGGCCATCACATGCACGCCCGTGCCGACGAGTTCGAATTGCAGCGCCTCGCTGAAGAACAGGACGAAGGCCTTGGTCGCCGCGTAAGTGGCCATATGCGGGAGGGGCTGAAAGCTCGCGTTGGATGCGAGGTTGATGATGCCGCCCCTGCCGCGCTTCGCCATACCGCTGCCAAACCGATGACTGAGAGCGACGAGCGCCTGGACATTGACCTGAATCTGCGACTGCTCTTTCGTCGGATCGTGCGAGAGGAAACTGCCGGTCAGACCTAGCCCCGCATTGTTGACGAGCAGATCGACCTGAATGTCGCGGCGCTCGAGTTCCTCGCCGATCTGGAGGGCGGCGTCGGGATGGCTCAAGTCGATATTGAGCGCAACGGTTTGCACGCCGTGTCTGGCGGAAAGTCCCTCAGCCAGAACCTGCAATGTGTCAGCCGAGCGGGCGACCAACACAAGGTTCATGCCACGCGCGGCCAGCGTTTCCGCAAAGACCTTGCCGAGCCCTTTTGAGGCTCCGGTAATCAGGGCGGTCGAGCCGCGATAGACAAACATGTTCTGCTCCTTGCTGCGGGGTGAGCCTGCATTAGCGTTGCGTGCGCCATCTAAGGTTGCCCGTCAAAAGCATCGATACTCGATGCTTTTGATCGCCGGACTGTTCTGAGGACGTGACGCATTGTGCGAGCTGGAGCGTTTTTTGATAATTGGGGTGCCTTTTGAATCATTTTCAAAAATAATGGAAAGATCGTGGGCCGCCTCACCACTGCATCGTCGTGTCGATTCGTGTTCCCCGCTTGATGAACAGGGTGACCGGCGTCTTCTCGCAGATCTCGCCAAGGCGCTTGCGCTGGCTATCGTCGAGAGGCCCATCGACGGATACGGTGCGCCGAATGTATTGACCGCCTTCGCGCTCCACGTGCAGTTGCGTGTCGACCTTGATCCGGCCGCCCGGCCATGCTTTCTTCTGCATGTACATCCTGAGCGTTGCCGCGGTGCAGGCCGCGAGACCCGAAAGGACGAATTCGAAGGGAGCCGGGCCGCTATCCTGCCCCCCTTCGCGCGGCCCTTCATCGCCGAGCAGGCTATGTGTGCCTGCATCGATTTTGACGACATAGTTGGGTGAATCTGCGTCCGAGGTGGCGGTTGCGATCGCGAGAGTCATCATTGTCCTCTTGGGTGTCACGTCAAAAGATTGAGCGCATGCACATGCCACGGCCTGGGCACGCGTCGAAATGCGCCGGGCGAAGGTTTCTCTGCAAGTGTTGGCGACAGCGTAAGCCTGCATCAGTGATCTTTCGCGGTCCAGCACAGGTTTACAATGACAGCCGCAATAAAACCACGTGCTCTGCTTCGGAGGACGTCGGCCCGTTTATAAAAGATTCCGTTGACTGGGACAGGAGTAGTTGAATGGTGCGTTATCGACACTACAAAGGCGGCATTTACGAACTGGTTTGCGAGGCCACGCTCGAGTCGGATCCGACTGTCACGATGATCGTCTACAAAGCCAGCAATGGTACGATCTGGACCCGTCCGGCTTCGGTGTTTTTCGAGCTGGTCGAAGTCGACGGCACCGAGGTGCCGCGCTTCGCACCGATCAACTAGGCTGCCCCGTTCAGGCAATCGTTATCGTCATCACGTTTGCGCTCGAAGAACGTGTGCCGCCAGATCAATACAAACAGGAAATCTGAATGCGTCTTTTGCTTGCCATCATTCTGCCGTGGTTTCAGTTCTTCACGATCGGCCGGCCTTTTGCCGGCATCATCTGCCTGATCCTGCAGATCACGCTGATCGGCTGGATCCCGGCCGCGATCTGGTCGGTGTATGCGCTGAGTCAGTACAACACCGACAAGAAAATCGCCCGGGCGATGGGCAACGGTCGGTAAGGCCGAATGCGATGCGGGCGGCGCGAGGCGTAGTCCACGCGCTGCTAGATTTCGACCGCGTCCGGCGCCTCGATCACCACGTCCGTTTCCGCGATCGCCACACACGGCAGGATGTAGCCTTCCGCTTTCTCTTCCCGGCTAAGACCCGGCCATTCGATCGTGTAGCGCACGCGTCCCGACGTCATTTTGCATAGGCAGGTGCGGCATGTGCCGTTGCGGCACGAGCGCGGCAGACGCAGATTCGCAAAGCCGGCGGCTTCAAGGATCGTCAGCGAATCGGGCGCTTCGAAGCTTTGGCCGAGCGGCTCGACACGAACGAGAGGTGGGCGGGTAGAGTCGGACATCGTGTGAATCGGTGACGGATTGCGCCACACTTTACACGTTCACACCAAACGCCCAGGCTCCGGCGCCGCCATTTCAATGCGTCGTGTTTCCACGCCGCAGATACCGATACACCGTATTTCGCGCAAGCCCCAACTCGCGTGCCGCTGCCGACACATTACCGTCGAGTCGCGCGAGCGTTTGCGCAATCAATGTGGTCTGCCATTCCTCCATCCGCGCGGGCGACGCATTCGCGGGCTCGGCTGCTGGCTTGTCGCGTCCGTTGCCGCCATTGCCATTGACGTTGTCCGGCAGCGCCCCGTGCGCCTGGGCGCGGACGTTGACCGGCGAAGCCTCGCAATCCTGCAGAAAATCCTCCGGCAAATCCTCGAGTTCGATCTGCTGCGCGCCTTCGGCCATGATGCTGGCGGTGCGCAGCACGTTGGCCAATTGCCGCAGATTGCCTGGCCAGCGGCATTGCGCAAAGCGTTCCAGCACCTCATCGGACACGCGACGCGGTAACCGCTCGCCATCCGGCTGCAATGCCAGCATGCGTTCGACGAGCGTCGCCAGATCGCTGCGCTCGCGCAGCGCCGGCAAGGTGACGACGAGCCCGTTGATCCGGTAATACAGGTCTTCGCGGAAGGTGCCGGCTTCGATCATCTCGCGCAGGTTGCGGTGAGTTGCGCAGACAATGCGCAGATCGACCGGAATCGCCCGCGTGCCGCCCAGCGGCACAACGGTGCGCTCCTGCAACACGCGCATCAGGCGCACTTGCTGGGCGAGCGGCATGTCGCCGATTTCGTCGAGAAACAGCGTCCCGCCATCGGCCTGCACGATCTTGCCGACGCTGCCGCGTTTCTTCGCGCCGGTGAACGCGCCGTCTTCATAGCCGAACAACTCTGCCTCGATCAGCGTGTCGGGCAACGATGCGCAATTCAGTGCGACGAAGGGCGCATGCCGCCGCGGCGAATCGTGATGGATCGCGCGGGCGAGCCATTCCTTGCCGGTACCGGTTTTGCCGAGCACGAGAATGGGAATATCGCGTCCGCGCAGCTTTGCGACTCGTCGCAGGATCGCCGCGACCGCCGCATCGCCGGTATCGAGCGTTTCAAGTGTGGCGAGCGGTGCCACCTCGCAGGACTGAGCCGCAGCACGCGCGCCGCTGGACATGGCCGTACGCGTTACGTCAGCAAAGCCTTCTGATGAACCAACATAACGTGGCGCCGCAAATTCGCCGCGTGCGATCACACGCACGCCGCTCGGCAGCGTCAGCTCGATGCTTTCGCCTGGTGCGCGGGCGATCTGCTGCAACACTCTCGCAAAGGTGACCCCGAACAGCGCGTCGAACGGTTGCCGTAACAGCTCGCCAAGCGGCTGCCCGAATTGAAACAGTGCGCTGCGATTCGCGGACAGGAAGGTGCCGTCCGGCGCGAACGCCGCGAGCCCTTCGTACAGCGTGCCGATAAATTCAGCACGTGCGTGAAAGTGAATGCGAATGGCATCGACGAATTGATTGGAGAACAGATGATTTTCGATCATCTGCGCCGACATCCGCACGAGCGCAAGCGTGTGCTTGTGGAAGCCGCGCGTGTCGCCACTGACGTCCAGCGCGCCGATGGTGCGCCCGAACGGATCAGCGATGGGCGCGCACGAACAGGTGAGAATCCGGTTCGCATGGAGGAAGTGCTCGCCGGCATGCACGACAGTCGGCTGCCCGTCGATCAGGGCGGTGCCGATCGCGTTCGTGCCGCGATCCGCTTCGGCCCATGACACGCCCGGGCACAACGCGACGCGATTGGCTTTTTCGACAAAGTCGCTATCACCGAGACTGTGGAGAATCACGCCGTGATTGTCGGTGAGCAGCACCATGCTTTGCGTGTCGACGATCTGCGCGTGCAGCGTCTCCATGACGGGGAGCGCGTGGGTATAGAGCGACTGGTTTCGTTCGAGGAGTTCACGCAGGGCGGGGCGGCGCAGCGGATGGAAGTCCGGCGTTTCCGACGCTCGCAGGCCGACTTCGAGCGAGCGGGCATGAGCTTGCGCGATGACGTCTGGCCGACCAACGGTGGGCGGCGTGGCAGAACGATGGCTCAAAGCATGTCTCCGGTTATCGGACCCGGCGGGTGCGTTGCCTGCCGTTGCGTTCCGCAGTGCAACATACGCGTCTGCGGCCGAACACCGATATTACAGGACGAAACAGGAGCCTGGCGAAAGCCGCGCAGCATGAATAAAACTAGGTCGCGCGGGAGAGAAAAAGTGCCTCAAAAGACCACGTCAGGCACCAAAATCAAGCAAACAAAAAGGAAAACTTGCGCAGTGGCCGAACTCGTCTACAGTGAATCAAATCACCTCCGCGGGGCGCGAAGTACGGCGCTCGCGAAACTATGGGGTGACGGACCCGCGCCATCAGCATTCGAAAAGGGGGACACGCGCTGCAGGTGCGACCAGTCTTAACCAGCGTGCGCAGTACCAATCGACCCATGCGCAGCACCCAACCTTTCAGGTGAACTCCCATGCAGATCCTATTCCCGAACGAAACTCCTGAATATTCAGGTCGCGAACTTACCTTGGCGTTCCCGGCGATGGTTGATGGGCAAAGGGTGGAGTGCATGATCACCGCTGAGGCGCTGGAAGATCACTTTGGTGCCGCATCGCCGCGTCTGGAGGACATGGTCGATGCATTCGACGCACACCGGGCCCGGATCGAAGCGGCCACACGGCGCCTGCTATCGGAAACGCGAGCGCAATGCCTGGTGCTGAGAAGCGGCTACGTGCGCTTCTATGAAGCGAACTGGCGGAACTGAGCGAATCCGCGCCTGACCGGCGTCAGCCCGGAAAAGAGCGCGGAAGTCAGTCCAAAAGTAAGCCCAAAAGTAAGCCCAACGAGCGGGTAGAGCAGGAAAGCAGAATCAGCCGCGCAAGAGCAACACGAGACGCAAACCCAGGCGCGGCGTCCGCATCTCAACGGGTCAACAACTGGCCGCGGCCATTCGCGCCGCTCAGGTCTGCGCTCGTGCGGCTGTAAGTTGGAGATACTGCAAACGCAAGCGCCGAAGACTGGAAACCGATCAAACCATCCGCCGCAGCGTCCGATCCTTGAACACCACGTGATGCGCAATTGCCGCAAGCGCGTGTAATCCGATCACCCAGTAAAACGCATTGCCGAGCCACTCGTGCGCGGTCTTGAGCAATGGCCGCGCAAGCGGATCCGCGCCGACCAATGTGAAGCTGAAGTTGGCCCAGGCGAGCGTGACTGGATGGCCGCCTGTGTTGATCATCAGGATGCCCAGCAGCGGCTGCGCGAAGATAAAAATGTACAGGGCGAGATGTGCAGCCCGCGCCAGAAAGGCGAGCAGGCGATTGCCTTCGATTTCCGCGGGCGCGCGGGCCCACAGACGCCATAGCACGCGCAGGACCGCCAGTCCCAGCACGAGGGTACCGGCCCAGAAATGCACGCTGCTCCAGAAGACCCGGCTGTCGGAGCCTTTCGGTCCGCGGATTTCGATTGCCAGATAAGCGAGCGCGATCAGCAGAAAGATCGCCCAGTGGAAAAAGATGGCGGGCGACGTATAACGGTCCGTGGCGCGGCTGTGGCTGTAAGAAGACATGCAGGGAACTCCCGTGACCGGTTCGTTGGTTTTTATCAATCATCAGATGATAAAGGGTGCCCGACCAGAACGGGTCCCATCAATAAAATGATTGTTGATCCAGACCGAACCGTGACCGACGCGGCGACGATGCCGCAGTGATTTCAGTCAGGCTGCGACGCGTTGCCTGACATGGCATCGAGCATCGTCATGCCACGCCGTGTCAGGTGTTGTCCTGCGCTTTCACTCCCGTGCCTTCACGTCAATTGCCGCCGCAGCTTATTCGCTGCCGAGGTAGAAATAGCGGAACAGGAAAATCGCCGCGATGATCCACACCACCAGTTTCACTTTGCGCGCCTGTCCGGTCAGCAGTTTCAGACCGGCATACGAGATGAAGCCGAACGCCACGCCATTGGCGATCGAGTAGGTGAAGGGCATCAACAGGGCGGTCAGGGCGGCCGGCACGACTTCAGTGGCGTCGTCCCACGGCAGATCGAGCATTTCGCGCAGCATCAGGCAGGACACGTACAACAGGGCCGGCGCCGTTGCGTAGCCGGGCACCACACCCGCCAGCGGCGCAAAAAACAGCGCCGCGAGGAACAGCACGGCGACGGTGATCGCGGTCACGCCCGTGCGACCGCCGGCCTGCACGCCCGACGCGCTTTCGATATACGCCGTGGTCGACGAGGTGCCCAGCATCGAGCCGGCCAGAATCGCCGTGCTGTCAGCGAGCAGCGCGCGGTTAAGCCGGAACATCTTGCCTTCGACCAGCAGCCCGGCGCGATTGGCCACGCCCATCAGCGTACCGGTCGCGTCGAACAGTTCGACGAGGAAAAACACCAGGATCACGTTCAGCACGCCGCCGGAGAGCGCGCCGCGAATGTCGAGCTGGAACAGCGTCGGTGCAATTGACGGCGGCGCGGAAACGATGCCGTGAAACTGATTGCCGCCGAAGAAAAAGCTCAGCACCGTCACGCCGACAATGCCGATCAGGATCGCGCCGCGCACCCGCAGATAGTCGAGCGTGACGATCGCGAAGAAGCCGATCACCGCGAGGATCACGTGCGGGTTATGCAGATCGCCGAGCGTGACGAGCGTGGCCGGATTGCCGACCACCACACCGGCCGACTTCAGCGAAATGATCGCGAGAAAGAGGCCGATGCCGCCGGTGATGGCAATGCGTATGGAATGCGGAATTCCGTTCACGATCACCTCGCGCACGCGAAACAGCGTGACGATCATGAACAGGCAGCCGGAGATGAATACCGCGCCGAGCGCCGCTTGCCACGTGAAGCCCATGCCTTTCACGACGGTGTACGCGAAGTACGCATTCAGACCCATGCCGGGCGCGAGCGCAATCGGGTAGTTGGCGTAGAGACCCATGATCAGCGAGGCCAGTGAGGCCACGATGCAGGTCGCGACGAACACCGCGTCCTTCGGCATGCCGGCGTCGCCGAGAATCGCCGGGTTGACGAAGATGATGTAGGCCATCGTCAGGAAGGTGGTTAGCCCAGCGAGCACCTCGGTGCGCAGGTTGGTGCCGGCGGCTTCGAAGCCGAAGTATCGTTTTATGGAGTCCATGAGGCGGGTCTCTCGTTGTTCAAAAGCGTTTCTTGTGGTTGATACGGGCAATGCGTCGCGAATAAGCGGGCGACTGTGCCGTCCGACACGGCACCGATGCACTACGCGGCGAAGCCTACGGGCGGATTGTAGTCATGATTGGCGGCGCACCGGTTTGCGTGAGTTGCGTGAGTTGCGTGACTGTGGGCTGTGCCGAAGGGGCGAGATGATACCTTGCCAGCGCGCGGGGCGGTGCGGCAAGCGAATTTACGATGTTGCGGCTGGAAACGGTGGGCTTGCGGGGGCGTGGGGACAGGCGGAATCTGGTGGGGAGGAGTGAATTGGAACGATTCGGGCTAAAACGGCAGGAAGAAAGCGCAGGAGGGGAAAGGGCGCGGCAGGCAGTTCTAGCAGGGATGTGCAGAGCATCCAAGGCCGGCGCCGCCTACGACCTTTGCAGTCGCGAACAGTCCGGCCCGCCGCTTCAAGGCCAGGATGAGACGGATTACTGCGCCGTGCTCCCACCCATCTGCTGCGCTCGCCGCGCGGCGACGATGCGACCCGCGCGTTGCGCGTTGTCCGGATAGTCGATCCAGTCGAGCGGATCGTAGCCTGCTGCGCGCCAGGCTGCCAGATCGGCTTTCACCTGGGCGCGCGTTAGCGGCGTCGACGGGTCGTAAGGCCGCGAGGTCTGCGCAAACGCGCTGCTCATACTCACGGCGGCTAACAACGCGCCGAGTCCAACGAGAGAGACGATTTTCATGATTGGCTCCTATGGAGCGGTTAAAAACAACCCCTAAATTTTAAATTTCATGGTCATTCCGAGTAAGTCGATTGCAGGCAATGCACCATTTCACCCCGTGATCCAAAGCGGGCAAACGCGAAGCGGCGCGCCCCCGGTTCAGGATGCCGACGGCTTGCTGAAGCGATCCAGCACCGCGCTCAGCAGATCGATCGGCAGTGGAAAAACGATCGTCGAATTCTTGTCGGCGGCGATCGTCGTGAGAGTTTGCAGGTAACGCAACTGCATCGCCTGCGGTTGTTTCGACAGCGTCTGCGCTGCCTCCAGCAGATGCTGTGAGGCCTGCAATTCGCCTTCTGCGTGAATCACCTTGGCGCGCCGTTCGCGCTCGGCTTCGGCCTGACGTGCGATCGCACGGATCATCGTTTCGTTGATGTCCACGTGCTTGATCTCGACGATCGCCACCTTGATGCCCCACGCGTCGGTTTGTGCATCGAGCACCTTCTGGATATCGGCGTTCAGTTGCTCGCGCGCCGCCAGCAGGTCATCGAGTTCGTGTTTGCCGAGCACCGCGCGCAGTGTGGTTTGCGATAACTGGCTGGTCGCCTCGAAATAACGCGCCACCTGGATCACCGCCTTTTCCGGATCGACGACGCGGAAATACACCACCGCGTTGACCTTCACCGACACGTTGTCGCGCGTAATCACGTCTTGCGGCGGCACGTCGAACACGACGGTGCGCAGATCCATGCGCACCACCTGCTGCACGATCGGGATGATCAGCACGAGTCCCGGTCCCTTGACCTTCCAGAAGCGCCCGAGCATGAACACCACGCCGCGTTCGTACTCACGAAAAATCCGTATCGATGAAGCAATCAGCGCGGCCACCAGCAGAATCAGAATGCTGCTGAAGCCGAATGTGAAACCGATCATGAGCGTTCTCCTTGTTGTTGTGCTTCCGCGGGCACCACGGTCAGTGTCAGTCCGCGGCGCGCCGTGACGCGCACCGCGTGACCGGCCGCGACCGGGGCCGTGCTGGACACCCGCCAGCGTTCACCATGTATCTGAGCCCAGCCGGCCAGCGTGCCGCCCGCTGCCGCGTTTGCTGTTGCGTCGCCCTGCAGCGGACCACCGTCCGGCGACAGGCCGCCGTCGAGCACGACGCCGAGGCTGCCGATCAGTCCTTCCGAGCCTGTCACCACGGGCCGGCGGCGCGCCCGCAGCGCGAGCCTCGACACGCCGAATACGAACGCGACGCTGAACACGGTCACCGCCGCGATCAGGGGCAGCGGAATGCCGTAACCGGGCACGTCGGTATCGATCAGCATCAACGCGCCGATCACGAACGCGACTACGCCGCCGAAGCCGAGCGAGCCGAAGGTCGGCAGAAACGCTTCGCCGATCAGGAATGCGATGCCGAGAAAGATCAGGCCGAGTCCGACGTAATTGACGGGCAGCATCTGCATTGCAAAGAGTCCCATCAGCAGACTGATCGCGCCGACCACGCCCGGCAGCACGAAGCCGGGATTGGCGAACTCGAAGAAGAGGCCGTACATGCCGATCATCAGAAGAACCAGCGCGACGTTCGGATCGGTGATGACCGCGAGAAACTGGCTGCGCCAGTCGGCTTCTAGCGTGACCACCGGCGCGTTGGCGGTGCTGAGTTTGACGTCGCCGTGGCTGGTGTTGATCGTGCGGCCGTCCACCTGGCGCAGCAGGTCGGGAATGTCGCGCGCATTCAGATCGACCACGTGCTGCGCGAGCGCTTCGCTGGCCGACAGGCTGACGGCTTCGCGTACGGCGCGCTCGGCCCAGTCGGCGTTGCGTCCGCGCATTTGCGCGAGGCCGCGGATGTAGGCGGCCGCGTCGTGGACCTGCTTGCGCAGTTCGGTGGATTGGGTGTCGAGTGGGAGGGCGGCGCTGGCGGAGTTGCCGGCACTCGCTGAGTTGGCAGAATTCGCTGAGTTGGCAGAATTCGCTGAGTTGGCAGAATTCGCTGGCGACGCCGGGTTCGCCGAATCCCCAGAGGCCTGCGTTCCGGGCGCGTTCTTTGGCGCGCCGGCGCCGCCTCCAGTGCCGGGCAAACCGGGCATCCCGCCGCCGCCCGCAGGCGGCTCCGCGCCACCGATACCCATCTGAATCGGCGTAGCCGCACCGAGATTGGTGCCCGGCGCCATCGCCGCAATATGGCTGGCGTAGACGATATAGGTACCTGCGCTCGCCGCTCGCGCGCCACTCGGGGCGATAAAGGTCGCGACCGGCACCGGCGAGCCGAGGATCGCCTTGATGATCTGCCGCATCGAGGTATCGAGTCCGCCGGGCGTATCGAGTTGCAGCACGGCGAGTTGCGCGCGTTCGTCGGCGGCGCGCTGCAGGCTGCGCACGATGAAGTCCGCGCTGGCCGGACTGATCGCGCCGTTCACCGGGATCACGACAACGCTATTCGGCGCGACGGCGGCCTCGGCGACTCCAACCCGCGGCGCGTTTTCGCACAATGCAAACCCGAGCGCCAACAGTACGCCGAACGCGGTCATGCCGCGCATCAACCGGCCCACGACTCCGCCACGGATATGCGCAAAGCGCGGACCAGACTGCCGGAACGGGAGGCGCGGATACGTGCTCATCGCTGACGGCTGCCGCGCCATGCCGATGGGTATCGACCGGCGCGGGCCGATACCCCAAAAAGGCTGGCCTGCTCCTTACAGCTTAGTCCGATTCCGCGCGGCGCGTGAAATCCGCGCGCGCCGGCCGGTAGTCGGTCGGCCGCATCCCGGTCCACTTGCGAAACGCGCGATGAAACGCGCTCGGTTCGGCAAAACCCACGGCGGTGGCGATGTCGGCGATCGTGCGATCTGTGTCCTGCAGTTCGCCGATTGCGATGTCACGCCGCAAGTCGTCCTTGATCGACTGATAGGTATAGCCTTCCTGTTTCAAACGCCGCCGCATGGTCGCCTCGGCGACGTGCAGGCGCAGCGCCATCTGGTCGGCGGCCGGCCAACCGGCCATCGGCAGCGCGCGCAGCATCTTGCGCACGCGCGCGGCAAGCGAGCCGGGATTGCGGTATTTGACGATGAAGCTGCCGGGCGCATCGCGCAGGAACGGCTTGACCGACTTCGTGGTCTGGATCACAGGCAGTTCGAGAAACGCCGGCGATAGATCGACGTATGACTCGGTTTGATCGAACGCCATGTCGTCGCAGAACATCAGACGGTATTCATGCGCGGCGGGCGGTTCGGCGCAGCGAAAGCGCGCCTCGATCAGCGGAATGCGCCGCCCGACCAGCCAGCACAGCAGGCCATAAACCACGATGAAGTAGGTCGCATAAGCGAACATGGCGGGCGGTCTTGCACCTTCGCGTTCGACAAACCGCAAGCGCACGCGCCGCGCATCCGTTTCGATCTCTGCGCCGAGGTCGTCCAGCACGAGCCGCATGAAGCCGATCGCCCGCGCGAGCGCCTGCGCGCCGTTGCGCGCGCTCAGTGCCGTCTGCGTCATTGCGATGAAACTGCCGCTCTTCATGCGGTGCGAGTCCTGGCCGAAGAACTCGTCGTCCAGCGCGCGGGCGATGCCGGCCCACAGGGCGCCGTACTGCGCCGACGAGACCCGGCTTTTCGGCGACGCCAGCATGGTTGCCGCGATGCCGGCGGCTTCGGCGAGCGGCAGCGCCTCGAACCCGCGCGCTCGCGCCAGCGTCAGGGCCTCCTCGACGAGACTGACGGAAATCGTGCCCTTGTCGTCCCTGGCGTTTTTCACGTTTTTCATGGTTATCTGGCAAATGCGCTCAACATTTTCCTTGGGGCGCTTCGCTAAGGCTTTGAAAACGCGGTTGGAATCGGGTTTGTATGATACCGGTATGGCAAATGCGCTCAGTCAGAATGATCGGGCTGAGCATCGAACCTGTCCAGTAGCTTCCCTACACTTGGCCTGAACCAATCGCGGGACGCCTCGCCCCGGAGACACAACGGCGAAGCCGGTCATCCCCCCGCGATGAGCCGCAAATGACGAGCAGCGCCTCGTCGCTGCGACGCGATGCATACAACAGGATCGAGCCATGGATAGCTTCTACACCGACGAACAGCGGATGATCCGCGACGCCGCCCGCGACTTCGCCACCGAACGTCTCGCGCCCTACGCCGGACAGTGGGATCGCGACGCGAAACTGCCCTCTGAAGTCGTGACGCAAATGGGTGAGCTGGGCTTTCTTGGGATGATCGTGCCGTCCGAGTGGGGTGGTTCCTATACGGACTACGTGGCCTATGCGCTCGCCCTCGAGGAGATCGCCGCGGGCTGCGCCGCCTGCGCCACGCTGATGAGCGTGCACAACTCGGTCGGCTGCGGGCCGATTCTGAACTTCGGCACGGACGCGCAAAAGGACCGCTATCTGCAAGACCTCGCCACGGGCCGGCGCATCGGCGCGTTCTGCCTGACCGAGCCGCAAGCCGGCTCTGAGGCGAACAATCTGCGCACCCGTGCGGTGCTGCGCGACGGCAAATGGATTCTCAACGGCAACAAGCAGTTCGTGACCAACGGGGCACGCGCGAACATCGCGATCGTGTTTGCCGTCACCGATCCCGATCGCGGCAAACGCGGCCTGTCGGCCTTTATCGTGCCGACCGATACGCCGGGCTTCAACGTCGGCAAGCCCGAGCACAAGCTCGGCATTCGTGCCTCGGATACCTGCCCGATCTCGTTCGACGATTGCGCGGTGCCCGAAGCCAATCTGCTCGGCGAACCTGGCGAAGGCCTGCGCATCGCCTTGTCGAATCTCGAGGGCGGGCGCATCGGAATTGCGGCACAGGCGGTCGGCATTGCGCGGGCCGCATTCGATGCTGCGCGCCTCTACGCCAACGAACGCGTGCAGTTCGGCAAGGCGCTGAAGGAGCACCAAACCATCGCCAATATGCTCGCCGACATGGCGACTCGGCTGAACGCCGCGCGTCTGCTCGTGCACCACGCGGCGCGTCTGCGCACGGAAGGCAAGCCGTGTTTGTCCGAGGCGTCACAGGCCAAGCTGTTTGCGTCGGAACTCGCCGAAGAGATCTGTTCGAATGCGATCCAGATTCACGGCGGTTACGGCTATCTCGAGGACTACGCGGTGGAACGCCACTATCGCGACGCTCGCATCACGCAGATTTACGAAGGAACCAGCGAAGTGCAGCGGATGGTTATTGCGCGCCACGTCTAAACGCAAATTAAACGGCGTTTGAGCGCAAAATAGCCTGCCGGCAGGGCAAATGCACAGGCAAAAATCAGAGCGCATACCGCGCCACCAGCATGGAATTGGAGACGACGATGACTGCAGCGAAGGGCTTTCTCGAAGCGCGCGACCTGTTATTGCGCCATCGAACCGACTACGACCGCGCCTACCGCGAATTCGCGTGGCCGACGCCGGGCCAGTTCAACTGGGCGCTCGACTACTTCGACGTGATCGCGCGCGACAACGACAACCCGGCGCTGTGGATCGTCGACGATCCGGCCAGCGACGGCCTGCGCCTCTCCTACGCGCAGATGTCGGAGCGCTCGTCGCGCATGGCGAACTTCCTGCGCGGTCTCGGCGTGGGGCGCGGCGACCGCTTGCTGCTGATGCTGCCGAACCGCGTCGAACTCTGGGACGTGATGCTCGCCGCCATGAAGCTCGGCGCGATCGTGCTGCCGGCCACCACCCAGCTTTCCGCCGACGACGTGCGCGATCGCGTGCAGATCGGCGGCGCGCAGTTCGTGGTGGTCGATAGCGCGGAGCTCGCCAAGTTCGACGCACTCGACGTGCCGCTCACACGCATCTCGGTTGGCACGCCGCGCGACGGCTGGATCGATCTTGCCGCGGCCTATGACGCAGCGCCGCAATTCACGCCCGACGGCGTCACGCACGCCACCGATCCGGTGCTGCTGTACTTCACCTCGGGCACGACCTCCAAGCCGAAGTTGGTCGAGCATACGCATCAGAGCTACCCGATCGGCCATCTGTCGACGATGTATTGGATCGGCCTGCAACCGAACGACATCCATTGGAACATCAGTTCGCCGGGCTGGGCCAAGCACGCGTGGAGCTGCTTCTACGCGCCGTGGAATGCGCAGGCCTGCGTGTTCGTTTTCAACTTTCCGCGCTTCGTGCCGAAAGACACGCTCGACGTGCTGGTGCGTTTCAATGTCACCACGCTGTGCGCACCGCCTACTGTGTGGCGCATGCTCGTGCAGGAGCATCTCGCGGACTATCCGGTGAAGCTGCGCGAGATCGTCGGCGCGGGCGAGCCGTTGAATCCGGAGATCATTGAACGCGTCAAGCATGCGTGGGGCATCACGATACGCGACGGTTTCGGCCAGACCGAAACGACCTGCCAGATCGGCAACCCGCCGGGGCAACCGGTTGTGCCGGGTTCGATGGGCCGTCCGCTGCCGGGCTACAAAATCGAGCTCCTCGATGCGGACGATCAACCGGTCACCGAAGGGGAAATCTCGCTGCCTCTGGCCGAACGTCCGCTCGGTTTGATGACCGGCTACGCGAACAATGCCAACGCCACGGCGCAAGCCATGCGCAACGGGTTCTATCACACCTCCGACGTCGCGTTGCGCCGTGATGACGGCTACTATGTCTACGTCGGCCGCGCCGATGACGTTTTCAAATCCTCCGATTACCGGCTGAGTCCCTTCGAACTCGAAAGCGTGCTGATCGAACACGAAGCGATCGGCGAAGCCGCCGTGGTGCCGAGCGCCGATGCATTGCGTCTGGCGGTGCCCAAAGCGTTTGTCACCGTGCGCCAGGGCTATGAAGCGAGCCCCGAACTCGCGCGTGCGGTCTTCGCGTTCTCGCGCGAAAAACTCGCACCGTACAAGCGGATTCGCCGCCTGCAATTCAGCGAGCTGCCGAAAACCATCTCCGGCAAGATCCGCCGCGTCGAATTGCGGCGCCGCGAAATGGAGCGCGAAGCCGAACCCGCGCGCCTGCCGGGCGAGTATTGGGAAGAAGACTTCCCGGATCTGCGTTGATTATTTTTATTTCCAGTCACTGGCCGGCCGATACACGGCCACCGCACAGGAGTTTCAGCATGAGCGCAACTGCATCGAACAAGGTCGCCACCGTCAAGCTGCTGATCAACGGTGAATTCGTCGAATCCAAAACCACCGAATGGCGCGATATCGTCAACCCGGCCACGCAAGAGGTGCTCGCACGCGTGCCGTTCGCCACCGCCGATGAAGTGAACGAAGCGATCCGCTCCGCGCACACCGCGTTCAAGACATGGAAGGACACGCCGATCGGTGCGCGGATGCGCATCATGCTGAAGTTCCAGGCGCTGATTCGCGAGCATTCGCCGCGTATCGCCAAAACCTTGAGCGCCGAACAGGGCAAGACGATTCCCGACGCGGAAGGCGATATCTTCCGCGGACTCGAAGTGGTCGAGCATGCCTGCTCGATCGGCACCTTGCAGCAGGGTGAGTTCGCCGAGAACGTGGCGGGCGGCGTGGATACCTATACATTGCGTCAGCCGATCGGCGTATGCGCCGGCATCACGCCGTTCAATTTCCCCGCGATGATCCCGTTGTGGATGTTCCCGATGGCGATCGTCTGCGGCAATACGTTCGTGCTGAAGCCTTCGGAGCAGGACCCGATGTCGACGATGCAGCTGGTCGAACTGGCGCTCGAAGCTGGTGTGCCGAAGGGCGTGCTGAATGTCGTGCATGGCGGCAAGGACGTGGTCGACGCGCTCTGCACACACGATCTGGTGAAGGCGATTTCCTTCGTCGGCTCGACCACGGTGGGTACGCACGTTTATCGCCTCGGTAGCGAACACGGCAAACGCGTGCAATCGATGATGGGCGCAAAGAATCACGCGGTGGTGCTGCCCGACGCGAATCGTGAGCAGACCTTGAATGCGCTGGCCGGTGCAGGGTTCGGCGCAGCGGGACAGCGTTGCATGGCGACCTCGGTGGTCGTGCTGGTCGGCGCGGCGCAGCAATGGCTGCCCGATCTGGTCGCGAAGGCGAAGACGCTGAAGGTCAACGCGGGCAATGAGCCGGGCACGGACGTCGGCCCGGTCGTCTCACGCGCCGCGAAGCAGCGCATTCTCGGCCTGATCGAAACAGGCGTGAAAGAGGGCGCAACGCTGGCGCTCGATGGCCGCGATGTGAAGGTGCCGGGCTACGAGCAAGGCAACTTCATCGGCCCGACGGTCTTCACGGACGTCACCACGGAGATGGAAATCTACAAGCAGGAAATCTTCGGCCCGGTGCTGGTGGTACTGAATGCCGCGACGCTCGATGACGCGATCGCGCTCGTCAACAGCAATCCGTTCGGCAACGGCGTGGGTCTTTTCACGCAAAGCGGCGCGGCGGCGCGCAAGTTCCAGAGCGAGATCGATATCGGTCAGGTCGGTATCAACATTCCGATTCCGGTGCCCGTGCCGTTCTTCAGTTTCACCGGCTCACGCGGCTCGAAACTCGGCGACCTCGGGCCGTACGGTAAACAGGTTGTGCAGTTCTACACGCAGACCAAGACGGTTACCGCCCGCTGGTTCGACGACGACACCGTCAACGACGGCGTCAACACGACCATCAGCCTGCGCTGAGCCATTCAGTCTATTGGAGAGACGACCATGAAAATAGGCTTTATCGGACTCGGCAACATGGGCGCGCCGATGGCGCTCAACCTGCTGAAGGCGGGCCACGCGGTCAACGTATTCGATCTCAACGCGCAAGCGGTGCAGGCACTCGTCGATTCGGGCGCCAAAGCCGCAAGTTCGCCGAAGGCCGCGGTGACCGACGCCGAATGTGTAGTGACGATGCTGCCCGCGGCCACTCACGTGCGCAGCGTGCTGATCGCGGATGACGGTGTTTTCGCCGGCATCGCGGAAGGCGTGACGATCATCGATTCGAGCACCATCGATCCGGCGAGTGTGAAGGCGTTTGCCGAACTGGCCGAGCAACGCGGCAACACCTTCGTCGATGCACCCGTCTCGGGCGGCACCGGCGGTGCGGCGGCGGGCACCTTGACCTTCATGGTCGGCGGCAGCGCGGACGCGTATGAGCAGGTCAAGCCGGTGTTGTCGGCGATGGGCAAGAACATCGTGCATTGCGGCGACACCGGCACCGGTCAGGTCGCGAAGATCTGCAACAACCTCGTGCTCGGCATCACGATGGCGGGCGTGGCCGAAGCGATGTCGCTGGGCGAGGCGCTCGGCATCGACGCGAAAGTGCTGGGCGGCATCATCAATACTTCGACGGGCCGCTGCTGGAGCTCGGACACGTATAACCCGATGCCTGGCGTGATCGAAACCGCGCCGTCCACGCGCGGTTACACCGGCGGCTTCGGCACCGATCTGATGCTCAAGGACCTGGGCCTCGCCACCGACGCCGCGAAATTCGCGCGCCAACCGGTGTACCTCGGCGCTCTAGCCCAACAGCTTTATCAGACGATGAGCACGAAGGGCGCAGGCCGTCTGGACTTCTCGGCGGTGATCAAGCTCTATCGTAAGGACAGCAAGGACGGAGACGCGTAATGATCGAACTCGACTACGCACACGACGGCGCCGTCGCGCTGCTGACGCTCAAACGGCCGCCAGCGAACGCGTTCACGCCGGACGGTTTGCTGCTATTGCAGCAGACGGTGGAGCGTCTGAACGGCGAAGCGGGCGTGCGAGCCATCGTGATCACGGGCGACGGCCCGAAGTTCTTCAGCGCAGGCGCCGATCTGAATACGTTTGCTGACGGTAATCGCGAAGTCGCGCGCACGGCGGCGACTCGCTTCGGCGCGGCGTTCGAGACCCTGCAGAACGCGCGCCCGGTGGTGATCGCCGCGATCAACGGTTATGCGATGGGCGGTGGACTCGAATGTGCGCTGGCCTGCGATATCCGCATCGCCGAGCAACACGCGTTGATGGCTCTGCCGGAAACGGCAGTTGGCTTGCTGCCATGCGGCTGCGGCACGCAGACACTGCCGTGGCTGGTCGGTGAAGGCTGGGCCAAGCGGATGATTCTGACCGGCGAACGCGTCGACGCCGCGACCGCATTGCGTATCGGTCTCGTCGAAGAAGTGGTGGAAAAGGGCGCCGCGCGCGAGGCCGCGTTGACGATGGCGGCGCGTGTCGCGAGCCTCAGCCCGCAAGCCGTCAGCTTCAGCAAGACGCTGATTCACCAGGGCCGCAATGGCGTGCCGCGTGCGGCGGCGTTGGCGGTGGAGCGGGAACGCTTTGTCGATCTGTTCGACGGCGCCGATCAGCGCGAAGGCGTCAATGCGTTTCTCGAGAAGCGTGCGCCACGCTGGCAGGTGACGCAGGCTGAGCCGACGGCGAACGCCGGGCAGGAGACGCATCGATGAGCGCCTTGCAGAGCGTCGCGGTCGACACGGGCGTCGAAGCGGAGCGCGAGATTCTGTTTCGCGTGGTCAACCACGTGGCGATCATCACGCTGAACCGGCCGGCCGTGCTCAATGCGCTATCGCACGCGATGGTGCGCGAGCTTGCCATACTGGTCGAACATTGCCGTACCGACGACGGCATCGTTGCACTCGTGCTGAAAGGCGCGGGCACCAAGGGCTTTTGCGCCGGCGGCGACGTGCGCGAGGTGTACCGGCTCGCAAAGAATGGCGACAGCCGGTGGCTTGCGTTCTTCGTCGACGAGTACCGGCTCGACTACGCGTTGCACAAGTTTCCGAAGCCGGTAGTCGCCCTGCTCGACGGTATCTCGATGGGTGGCGGCATGGGGCTCGGTCAGGGCGCGCGGCTGCGCATCGTCACGGAACGCAGCAAGATTGCGATGCCGGAGACGCGCATCGGCTTCCTGCCCGACGTCGGTGCGACACGATTCCTGAGTGTGATGCCGGCGGAGGTCGAGTTGTATGTCGGGCTCACCGGCGTGACCTTATCCGGCGCCGATGCGTTGCGCCTGCAACTGGCGGATTTGTGCGTGCCGGCCGAGTGGCTTGGTACTTTCGAAGAGCGCCTGCAGCGCATGTCGCACGCGGGAGATTTGATGGCTGCATTGCGCGGCGTGTTCGAGCCGCCGTGCAACATCATTCCGCATGCTGCATTGGGGCCGTTTACGCAGTTGATTCTGCGGCATTTCGACCGGCGCTCGAGCATCGAGCGGATCGTCGCGACGTTGCGCCACGACCTGGAGCGCGAGCCTGCGCGTGAGGTGAAACAGTGGCTGCAGTCTGCTTACGACGCGATGGTTGGACACTCGCCCACGATGCTGTATGTCACGCGCGAGGCGCTCCTGCGCGGCCGGCAGATGACCTTGGCGGAGTGCTTCCGGATGGAACTGGGCATCGTCAAGCGGGTGATCGAAGAAGGAGATTTCTGCGAAGGCGTGAGGGCGCACTTGATCGACAAGGATCGCAAGAGCCGCTGGGCGCCGGCGACGCTTGCGGAAGTGCGCTCGGAACGCGTCCGGCATTTTCTGAGCTCGCCGTGGAAGCGGGAAACGCATCCGCTGGTTGGGTTGGGGGTTGAAGAAGGCTAAAGGCTGCGCGCGCCGACGCGGTGTTTCAGACTGCGTCGGCGCGCTTGAACGTCAACCTTCTCCTACGGTGTCGCCCCTGAATACACCTGTTGGCGGCACGGTGCTTTGCGCCCCCCGAACCCGGGAAACCCAAAGCACCCCGATTAACGCGACGGCAACTGCCACCCATCCGACGGTCCCATATCCTTCGATCTGTCCCGTGGGCGAACTGCTCAGCATCAAGCCGCCGATCCACGCGCCGCACCCCGTGCCCAATGCCTGCAGCGCGCTGTTGGCGCTAAGAAAAGCACCCCGGCGGGAAGGCTCCGGCACGGTCGTCAGCAGTGCCTGCATCGGCACCATCCGCCCGGACATCAGCACCATGAAAAACGGGAAAAACATCACCAGCGCGTAGAACGGCAGGTTCGGCAGATGGGTCACAAACAGGACGGGCAGAAACGAGAGTACTGCCGCAATCCGGAATACGAGCCGCGTGCCGAACCGGTCTGCCAGCCGGCCGACCCGGCGCGACGTGAAGAATGTTGCCGCGCCGCCGGCCATATACAACCACGACAATTGCGCGGGCGCCACGCCATGATTGGCGACCAGCACCGGTGAAATGAAGGGGATCACCAGCATGTGCGCGACCATCATCATGAAAGTCAGCGCAGACGCATTCATATGCCGCGGGTTGCTCAGCAGCCGCCACAAATCAGGCAGCACCTCGCCGAGCGCCGGCTGGCGACGACTCAAATGCTCCGCAAGCGATGGCACAAGTTGCCACCCCACAATCCAGACGGCCACCGACAACACCACCAGCAAATAGAACGGTGCTGCCCAGGTGAAGTGCGCGCCAAGCATCACCCCAGCCGGCACGCCGGCAATCGCGGCCAATGAAAAGGCGGTCATGATCGTGCCCGTCGCGGCGCCACGGCGCTGCACCGGGATCACGTCGCCGACAATCGCCATGATCACCGAGCCCAACACGCCCCCCGTGATGCCGGCAAACGCGCGCGCGACCAGCAGAAGGGGGAAGCTGCTTGCCAACGCGCACGCCAGGTTCGACAGCGCGAACAGTGCATACATCGTCAGCAACAGACGACGTCGATCGAAGCGGTCGATATAAGTCGCGGCGAATAGCCCCGACAGCCCCGAACACCACGAATACGCTGATACGGCCGTCGCAAACGCCGCCGGTGTGATGCTGAACGAGTGCATGATCTGCGGGCCGAGCGGCATCATCACCATGAAGTCCATGATGATGGTGAACTGCGTCAGCGCAAGCAGCCACAGCAAACGTCGCTCGTGCTTTGTGCTAATTGAATACATCGGTCAATTCCTTATTTTTGTTCGACGCACGCCGCTTGCTGAGCTCGCGCAGTTTATTGCGCGTACGCTGCAGAGAGTTAGTCGTCGAGCGATTCATGTACCGCTTCGGCGCCCTGTTTCCAGTAGCTGGCCGCGCGAATGCGCGACTTGTCGACGCCACGTTCCGTGCACAGGTGGTAGCGCACTGCACGCATCGTCGCGGATTCGCCGGCGGCCCATACGTAGCCTTCACCGTCTTCGGGCAGATAGATTTCGCGTACCGCTTGCAGCAGCGCCTCGCCGCGAAAGTCTGACTCGCTGCGATGGCGCCAGACGATGTGCAGTTCGGCCTTCGTTGCGAATTCGATCTGTGCCGACGGATCGGCCACTTCGATCACTGCCGCGACGCGTGTGCCTGCCGGCAACTCTTCCAGGCGGCGAGCAATCGCCGGCAGCGCCGTGTCGTCGCCGATCAGCAGATGCCAGTCGAAGCCCGTCGGTATCACCAGCGAGCCGCGCGGGCCGCCGATGCCGAGGTACTGGCCCACTTTGGCTTGCGCCGCCCACGTTGCAGCCGGGCCGGCCTCGTGCATGGCGAACTCGATGTCCAGTTCGCGCGCTTCGGCGTCGAAGCGGCGCGGCGTGAAATCGCGGGCAATCGGCCGCTGGCCCGCGGGAAACACGGGACCGTCAGGGCCGGCTTCCGGCAGCACGGGTTTGTCGGCGCCGGGTTCGGGGAAGAACACTTTGATGTGATCGTCGAACGAGGCGGAGACGAAGTCATGCAGATCCTTGCCCGTGAAGGTCACGCGAATCAGATGCGGGTTCAGCGCGTGGACCTTCTTGACCTGCAACAGACGGAACTTCAGCGGATGCCGCACGCGGTGGACGGCCAGATCGGCTCGGTTGTCA
The DNA here is from genome assembly GCF_030464795.1 of Paraburkholderia sp. SECH2. Classification (NCBI taxonomy): domain Bacteria; kingdom Pseudomonadati; phylum Pseudomonadota; class Betaproteobacteria; order Burkholderiales; family Burkholderiaceae; genus Paraburkholderia; species Paraburkholderia sp. SECH2. The sequence goes on along the minus strand of NZ_JALPRH010000005.1, from coordinate 235,545 downwards.
TTTGTCAGCATAAGAGTGCCACTCCTGTCGGTTTGATTGGCATTCGAAAGCGCGCATGGGCGCCTCCGGACGCGGGTGTTGGATAGCGCGATCTCAAGCGCTCGGCTCGCTGCCTTGATCACCGCCCTGGTCGCTGCCAGGTTTGCCTTTGCCTTCGCCTTCGATTTCACGCGCCGCACGCATCAGAATCGCGGCGATGCGGCGCTGTTCGGCAGCCGGCACGTTGTCACGGCGCAGGAGCGCATGCTTCAGCGCGCGACGTGCTTCGCTTAGTTCGGGCAGCCAGCCGCCTTCGCTGATGTCGGCGGGCTCCTCGCCGGCAAACGCGCGGCGCACGGAATCCATCTTGCGGGCGATGTGCGACAGTTTGGCGAGCATCAATTCGACGCGGTCGCGGTTGGTGGCGAGGTACTCGCGGCCCGTTTCCGACAGTTCGTAACGCTTGCGATTGCCTTCGAGTTGCACGGTCACGTAGCCGAGTTCTTCCAGATACGTGAGCGCCGGATAGACCATGCCCGGGCTCGGACTGTAGAAGCCGTTCGAACGCGTTTCGAGCGCCTTGATCAGCTCGTAGCCGTGGCTCGGCTGCGCGTCGATCATCGAGAGCAGCAGCAATTGCAGATCGTCGGAGCTGAATTTGCGGCCGCGCGGAAAACCGTCGCCGTCGCCGCCGAAGCCGCCCGGGCCACCGCCGCCGAAGCGTCCGCCGCGACCGCCGCCGCCGCGATAGTCGTCATGGCGGCCGATTGCGTGCCACAGTGCGTGAAGCGAGAAGCGGTCGTAGCCTTGATGGCCGAAGCGGTGACCATGGCCGAAGCCGTCGCGGTCGCCGTGTTCATTGCGGCCGCCGTGGCGGCCATGGCCGCGCTCGTCGCTGTGGAACTCGTGCTGGCCGCCGCGGCTGCCACGGCCGCCATGACGGCGTTCGAAGTCTTCGCCACGTTGTTCACCGCCGCGCTCGCCGCGAAACTCGTAATGACGGGTGAACACATGCCAAAGTGCATGCAGTGACGGGCGGTCATGCCCTGCGAAGAAACCTTCGTCCGCGCCACGCGAACGGGAAAAACGGTGGTGATGACGCATGTTGGGTACTCCCATTTGTGTCTTAAGATGTGTCGTAAGATATATATCTAAAGATAGTTTGTCAAACTCATTTTTTGCACCGGTGGGGTTCGGATTAGGCTTTTCATGCCACCGAGTCACTAAACGGATGACATTCGTGCCCTCGTGAAATCAACGGGAAACGCTGGGAATCACGCTCAGAACGGCATTGGCCGTATTCAAGGAGCGATGAGGAGGTATGCAATTACCGGTGTGAGAGGGAAGGTGGGCGGCGCGGCGGCACGCGCGTTGTTGGACGCGGGACACGCAGTGCGTGCCGTCTTGCGCGACAAAAAGAAGGCGGCGAAGTGGGAGTAGAAAGCTGATTCCCTGGGAGGATCGTCAGGTCTGTATTTCAACGCGTCGGTTGCGGCAGTCCCAATTTGGGACTAAAATGTCTTGCATGCGAATCGTTGCCAAAAAAACCATTCTTTCCTTCATCGAAGGGCACGCTCAAGCCGGGCAATCTCTGTTGGCGTGGCACGCGGAAGCTTCTAAAGCGAACTGGAAAACGCCACAGGACATCAAGGATCAATATGGCTCGGCAAGTTTCATTGGGAAAAACAGAGTGGTGTTCAACATCAAGGGCAACGATTTTCGATTGATAGTCGCGATCGCGTATCGAATCGGTGTGGTCTATGTCCAATTCGTTGGCACTCACGCCGAGTATGACAAGATCGACGCTGAAACCGTGGAATTGGAGTAATGAACATGGATATTCGCCCCCTGCATACTGAGGACGATTACAAGGCCGCGCTCGCGACCGTATCCGAACTTGTCGATGCCGACCCGGCGCCTGGCACGCCGGATGGTGATCGCCTTGATATTCTGTCGATCCTGGTGGAGCGCTACGAAGCTGAAACCTTTCCACTGCAAAGTCCGGATCCTGTTGAGGCCATCAAATTCAGGATGGAGCAGGCCGGCTTGTCGGTCCCGGATATGCAGCCGTACATCGGTAACGCGAACCGGGTCTACGAGGTTTTGAACCGCAAGCGTGCCCTCAGCCTGACGATGATTCGCCGCCTTCACGCGGGATTGCACATTCCTGCTGATGTGCTGATCGGAGTGGCTTGACCGGCAGAGGAAAGGCGCCTCGCTGCGACCGACATCGACCGTCTGGATCGCATACGTCGCCGAAACGCCCTCTCAACAAAATCAAAAAATCGACCGCCCCGTAATCGTGGTCAGCAATTCCAGCGCCTTCGCACCGGCGAGTGAGTTGCCGTTCGCGTCGAGCCCGGGCGACCACACGCACACGGCCATCTCACCCGGTAGCACCGCGACGATGCCACCGCCCACGCCGCTCTTCGCCGGTAAGCCGACACGAAAGACGAAGTCGCCCGCAGCGTCGTAGGTGCCGCAGGTCAGCATCAGGGCCGACAAACGCTTGGTCGAACTGCTGTCGAGGATCCGTTCCCCGGTCGACGGCACAACGCCGCCATTACTTAGAAACAACGCAGCCTTCGCCAGCTCGACACAGCTCATCGAAATCGCACACTGCCGGCAATACGCTTCGACCACCGCGTGGACGGGCATGTCCATGTTGCCGAAGCTCGCGATGAAATGCGCCATCGCCTGGTTGCGATCTGCATGTTGAAGCTCTGACTGCGCGACGCGCGAATCGTAGTCGATCGTGATCTCGCCAGTCAGCCGCCGCATAAACTCCACCAGCGCGGTCTCGGCACGTACGAAGCGGCGGCACAGCACATCGGTGACAACCAGCGCCCCGGCGTTGATAAACGGGTTGCGCGGCTTGCCTTGCTCCGCTTCAAGCTGCACCAGCGAATTGAACGGCGTGCCCGACGGTTCGCGGCCGACGCGCAGCCACAGCTCGTCGCCGAGCAGCCGGAAAGCCATGGTGCAGGCGAACAACTTGGAGATACTCTGAATCGAGAAGCGCGTATCGGCCTGGCCGATGCGGAAGACTTCGCCGGACGGCGTGACGATCGCCATGCCAAAGCTGTCGGCCGGGACCTTTGCCAGTTCTGGAATGTAATCGGCGACCTTGCCGGTACCCAGATAAGGCTGAAGATCGCGTTGAATCTGTTCGAGTATGGATGCGTAGTTCATTGAGCTCGGACCGTTTGAAGCCGCGATTCTACTGGCAACCTGGCGCGAATTGTTCGTGCGGCGAGGCGCTGCCGGGTTCGAACGGCGTTTCGCGAAGGCTATGCTAGTCTTACTGTGTTTCTTACAGTAACCGGGTAAAACAGACATTTCATGACGCAAGCCTTCGATCCGGATGGCGTCGAGCGTCCGGTATTCGTGGTCGATGAGCGTTACAACGTGCTGGACGAACCGTGGCGCGCCTACCGCCGCGCGCGGCTGATCCACGTGAGCGCCGGCGTGCTGACCGTGCGCACCGAAACCGCCCGATGGGTCGTGCCGCCGGGGCACGCGCTCTGGCTGATGGCGAACGTGCAGCATTACCTGTCGGCTGCCGAGCCGGTGCAATTCCATTCGCTGTATGCCGATGCGGACGCCGCGCCGCTACCCGCGCAAGGCGTTGCCTTGGCGCTCGACCCTCTGGCGGAAGCTTTGCTGAGTGCCGCAGCCGATCTGCCGCACGACAAACCGCTCGACGAGCCGGCCGAGCGTCTTCTGCAAGTTTTACTGGACCGCCTGTCGGGGTTGCCCACAGCCCCTCTGGCGCTGCACTGGCCGCAAGATCCACGGATCCAGCGGATCGCCGAAGCGTTGAACGCCAACCCGGCGGAGCCGGCAGTGCTCGAGGACCTGGCCCGGGCTGCGGGCGTCACCGCTCGCACGGCGGCGCGCCTTTTCGTCAAGGAAACCGGGCAGACTTTCGGCCAGTGGCGGCAGCAACTGCGCTTGCTGGTTGCACTGGAGCATCTCGGCGCCGGAGAGAGCGTCACGCAGGTGGCGCTCGAGGTCGGCTACAACGACGTGTCGTCGTTTATCGCGGTGTTCCGCGATGCCTTCGGCGACACGCCCGCCCGCTATTTCCGTTGACTCCGCTGACTCCGTTGAGGCAGTGCCGAACAACACCGCGATCAGTGCGCGCCCGACGCAGCCGCTCCGCCGCCGCCCTTGGCCGGCTTCGTAATCCAGATCAGCGGAATGATCAAAATGAAAATGATCGCCGACACAAAGAAGATGTCGTTCAGGCCCATCATCGCGGCCTGAGTGTTCACCGTGAAATCGAACAGCGCGTGCGACGATTGCGTATTCAGATGGAGCAACGACTGGGTCGAATCGATCTGCTGGTTGAACAGCGGGTTGTTCACGGTAGCCTGCTCGGTCAGCCTTGCATGGTGCAGCACCGTGCGGTTGTTCCACTCGTTGCCGGCGATCGAGGTCCCCACCGCGCCGCAAAACACCCGTGCGAAATTCGACAGGCCGGCGGCCGCCGGAATCTTGTTCGGCGGCTGACCGGACAGAATGATCGCCGTCAGCGGCACGAAGAACAGCGCCATCGGAATGCCTTGCAGCAACGTGGGGAGTACGAGGTGCCACGTGTCGATTTCGATCACGTACTTCGAGCGCATATAAAACACGATCGCAAAGCCGATAAATGCGAGCGTGGCGATGATGCGCGCATCCGAGCGCGGCAGCACCCGGCCCATTACCGGCGCGAGCAGCACGGCGAAGATGCCGAGCGGCGCGGTGACGAGACCCGCATCCACGGAGCGGTAGTTCAGATACTCCTGCATCCATTGCGGAAGCAGCACCAGGTTGCCGAAGAACACGCCGTACGCCACCGAAATCGCAATCGTGCCGCCGAGAAAATTGCGCTGCTGGAACAGCCGTAAATCGACGATCGGGTTTTCCTCAGTCAATTCCCACACGAGGAAGAACGCGAAGCTGATCACCGCGGTGATGCCCAGAATCACGATCACCGGCGACGAAAACCAGTCGAGGTCCTTGCCCTTGTCGAGCATGATCTGCAGCGACGCGACCCACGTAACCAGCAGGCCGAGCCCGACCACGTCGATGGGCGGCTTGCGGGTTGCCGACTCACGGGTGCGATAGATCATCCACGTCACGCCGGCCGCGAAAATGCCGACCGGAATGTTGATGTAGAAGATCCACGACCAACTGTAGCTATCCGTGATCCAGCCGCCGAGCGCGGGGCCGGCAATCGGGCCGACGGTGGCGGTCATGGCCCATAGCGCGAGTGCAGTCGACGATTTCTCCTTGGGATAGGAGCCGAGCAGAATCGCTTGCGACAGTGGAATCAGGGGGCCGGCCACCGCGCCCTGGAACACCCGGGCGACCAGCAGGATCGGCAGCGTAGGCGCAATGCCGCACAACCACGAAGCCAGCACGAACATCAGAATCGCGCCGACAAACAGCTTGACCTGGCCAATGCGTTGCGTGAGCCAGCCGGTTAGCGGAATCGAGACCGCATTGGCCGCGGCGAACACCGTGATGACCCATGTGCCTTCATCGACCGATACACCGAGGTTGCCCGAAATGGTGGGAATCGCGACGTTCGCAATGGACGTGTCGAGCACGTTCATGAAGGTTGCGAGCGCAACGGCGATGGTCGCCAGAACCAGTTTGCCGCCTTGCAGAGGCGGCGGTGCAGGTGGTGCAGGCGGGGCAGCGGCGGGCGGGGAAGAGGGCTGGCTCAAACGATTCTCCGGATGACGATGCGACGGACGTTCTGCACGGCGTTCTATTCACCACCCGGCAATGAGCCGGGCGGTCCATCGAATGCTCGCAAAAAAGCATACCTGTATTCGCGTTTGGGCGTCGTCGAGCCATGCAGATCGGGCGACAGAACCGAATCCGGCAGCGTATGCTCCCGCCTGAGGCCGCATGGAGCGACACCACGCGCGGTGAAATCTAAAGTACAGCGGGAACAGAGAGAGGAATTGAATATGGCTTGGGAGCAATTCGAACACGGCTGGCGGCGCGCGCCGGCGATAACGCCGGCCAAGGCCCTCGTGGTGCTGATGCACGGCGTAGGCAGCAATGCGCGCGATCTGATGCCGCTCGCGGACATCTGGAGCGAGAGCCTGCCGGATGTGGCGTTTGTCTCGCTCGACGGTACTGACGCTTTCGACGGCGGCTTTGGCGGGCGCCAATGGTTCAGCCTGCGCGATGTCAACGAGGGCAATCGCGAGGCGCGTGTGGCCGCCGCCTATCCGGCATTGCGGCACATGCTCGAGGCGGAACTGGCGAACTGGCAGCTTTCTTTCGATCGCCTTGCATTGGTCGGTTTCTCGCAAGGCTCGATCATGGCGATGCATCACGTGGCGACCAGTGCGGAAGGCGCTGCTGCCGTCGTCGCGTATTCGGGGCGGCTCGCCTCGGTGATCGTCGCGCAGAACGGTACGCCGCTCACGCTCGTGCACGGCGAAGACGACGAAGTGATCCCGGTTGAGGAACTGGAATACGCCGCGGATGCTTTCAGCAACACCGGCTACACGGTCGATGCCTACGCCTTGCCCGGCATCGGCCACACGATCAACGCGGACGGCGTCGAACTCGGCAAACAGGCGCTGGAGCATGCGCTCGGCACTGTGTCGCGCGACTGACACGGTCCCAATTGAAAAGTGGCCCTAAAGATTCTGATCTGCTTGCCGTTAACTGCTCATTAGCATGAAAATCACTCCCGCCGCGCGGATCGCGCAACGCCCATCTGGGCGTGCCAAGCGGTTCGGGTGACCGGGGGCGCATTTTCCATATTGCCCTGCAAGGGCGGATAACGACACATCAGAGCCTTCCTATGGCCAGACCGACGCCGCATTACCCGCTTTTCGATCGACTGTTCCGTCATTCCGTGGCGGTGGACCTCGGCACGGCCAATACCCTTATCTACACCGACAATGGCGGCATCGTGCTGAACGAGCCGTCCGTCGTGGCGTTCCAGAAAGAGTCCGCCGCCGGGCAAAAACGCGTGACGGCCGTGGGCACCGAAGCGCGCCAGTTGCTCGGCCGCGCGCCGGGCAACGTCGAAGCCATACGGCCGATGCGGCACGGCGTGATCGCTAACTTTTCCGCCGCCGAGCAGATGATCCGGCAATTCGTCGACATGGCTCGGCCGCGGCCGCTGTTCAGCCGGCGTGCCGCGTTCACTTTGTGTGTACCGGCGGGCGCGACCCAGGTCGAACGCCGCGCGATCAAGGAAGCCGCGGTGGCGGCCGGCGCGTGGAAGGTCAGTCTGATCGGCGAATCGCTGGCATCGGCGGTCGGCGCGGGCCTGCCGGTTTCGGAGGCGACTGGCTCGATGGTGGTCGACATCGGCGGCGGCACGACCGAAGTCGGCGTGATCTCGCTCGGCGGCCTCGCGTATAGCGGCTCGATTCGCGTGGGCGGCGACAGTTTCGACATGGCGATCGTCAGTTACGTGCGCAACCTGTATGGCGTGCTGCTCGGCGAACAAACCGCCGAACACGTCAAGAAGGGCATCGGTTCGGCCTTGCGCGAAGTGCCGGTCGAACATATGAACGCGACCGGGCGCAGCGTCGACGATGGTTTGCCGCGCACGGTTCAGCTGAGCAATCACGATATCGCCGACGCGATCGAGGGTCCGCTGCGCCAGGTAATCGGCGCGGTGAAACGTGCGCTTGAAACGGCGCCTGCCGAGCTGGTGACCGATATTGCGCACAGCGGCATTGTGCTGACCGGCGGCGGTGCGCTGCTCGGTAATCTGGGTCGGCGCCTGACCAATGAGCTCGGGCTCGAGGTCCGCGTCGCCGATGAACCGCTCACTTGCGCGGTGCGTGGCGCGGGCGCGGCAGCGGCTGCGGGTTTGCTCGACGACACCGCCTACGAATGATTTGACGCGGGACGTCCCGCGTTGCAGGTGACCGCGACTCAGGCCGACCGCATGAGGCCCGGCGGATATTGAATGGCTGTGTGACAATACGTCCCTCGTCCCAATTTTAGGGACGCGAATACGCTTTCTTCTTCGAATCCATTTCTAGCCGGCGCAGCCGATCGTTTCAGCCGTTGCCGCGCGGTCCGTGAACCACCTGTGAATCAATCCGTTTCCGCTTCGTCCTCTCCCGCGTCCCCGTCCTTTATCGAATTGCATAGCGGCTTGCGCATGCCCTATGTGGAAACCGGGGAAGGCGAACTGCTGCTGTTCGTGCATGGCTCGCTGTGCGATTACCGCTATTGGCAACCGCAACTCGCGGGTCTGTCGAAGCGATACCGCTGTGTCACGGTGAGTCTTACGCATTACTGGCCGGTGACGGATACCGAGCCCGACCAGCCGTTTAGCTGGAGCGAGCATGCGGATGACGTGGCCGAATTCATCGATCGTTTTGGCGCCGGGCCGGCGCACGTGGTGGGTCATTCGCGCGGCGGCTGCGTGGCGTTCCATTTCGCGCGGCGCCATCCGCAGTACGTGCGTACGCTGACGCTCGCCGACCCGGGCGGCCCGTTGCAGATTGCCGGGCGACCGCCCGCAACTTTGCCGGAGACCGTGAACGCATTGCGCGCAAAAGCCGCGCAGCTGATCGAAACAGGTGAGGTGGAGGCGGGCTTGCAGCTGTTCGTCGATTCGGTGAGCCGCCCTGGTTTCTGGGCGATGAGCACACCGGGTTTTCGCAAGATGGCGACCGACAACGCGCATACGCTCGCGCGCCAATTCCGCGACCCGTTGCCGGCTTACGTACCCGAACATGCGGCTGAGGTGCGTTGCCCGGTGCTATTGATCGACGGCGAAAAGAGTCCCGACATGTTCCGCCGCACGGCGACGGCGCTGCAAACATGGCTGCCGGACGCACGCCGCGAAACGGTGCGCGGCGCCTCGCACGGGATGAATCTCGCGCATCCGGCAGCGTTCAATCGTTACGTCGACGAGTTCATTCGCTCAGAGGACGTTTGAAATGCCGGTGTAGTTCAGGCCTTGCGATGCGCGTCTTTATCGAGCGCGCGTTCCGCGGCTTCGCCGACGAGGCCGTGGTAGTACAGATGCACGCCGATTGCGAGCGAGTCGTTGCGAATTTCGTGGAAGGCTTTCCATGCTTTCACGGGGTCTTTGAAGAGCAGATAGTGCGCTTCCTGCGCGATCAGATCCGCGACTTCATGCAGGCCATGGCCATGCAGCACATTCACCAGCGTATCGAGGCTGCGATGGGTGCGCGCGTCGGTACGCGGGTAGAGCATATGCAGCACCGCCACGTCTTGCGTCGTCAATGCTGCTGACAACGCCACGACGATATCCTGATGATTCAGCGCGGTGACGATGTTGTCTTCGGTATGGACGTGATCCGGAAACAGTGTTTCGAGTGATGCGTTCATCTGGTCCTTCCTTGTTCTTCTGGCTGATTAAAAAGGCCCGCCGTAGAACGGCGGGCCAAAGACAGCGATGTGTTCGCAGGGGAAGCAAAACACGGATTCAGTATCGCAGAGCAGCGTCGCTTGTGCAGCCTGGCGGCCGCAAAACATTGTTGCAGCAAGCGTACTAACTTTCATTTGGCTGGCAACGCCGCCCGGCGGCCCCGACGCGTTTTCGTGCTGCGTACTTCTGCTTATTTCTACGTGTTTCCGGCGATTACGCCCATCTTTCAGACAACGAATGTTGCGCTAGCCGAGATGGATTGTTGCTGCCAATCGCCGCAATCAAAGCACCTTCGGACCGTAGAATGCGAAGCGGAGCCTGAGCATGCCACGCGGCGATCCGACGATCGAGCATGCCGGCATGTGTGCGATGTGAAAGTAAAAGGAACGTGTAGATGAACTCGAAGACACACGCAACGCTGAGCTTTTCCGACAGCGATCAGACGATTGATTTGCCGATCTATCAGGGCACGCTCGGGCCGGATGTCATCGACATTCGCAAGCTGTATGGCCAGACTGGCAAGTTCACATACGACCCGGGTTTCATGTCCACGGCGGCATGCAATTCCGAAATCACGTATATCGACGGTGACAAAGGCGAGCTGCTGTACCGCGGTTATCCGATCGACAATCTGGCGCAGAATGCCGACTTCCTCGAAACCTGCTACCTGCTGCTCAAGGGCGAACTGCCGAATGCGGAGCAGAAGGAAGAGTTCGTCAACACTGTCACGCTGCACACGATGGTGCACGAGCAGATGCATTTCTTTTTCCGCGGTTTCCGCCGCGACGCGCACCCGATGGCGATTCTGGTCGCGGCAGTGGGCGCACTGTCGGCGTTCTATCACGACTCGCTCGACATCAATAATCAGCAGCACCGGGACGTATCGGCGATCCGCATGATCGCGAAGCTGCCGACGCTGGTTGCGATGGCGTACAAGTACACCGTGGGCCAGCCTTTCGTTTATCCGAAGAACGACTTGTCGTACAGCGCGAATTTCATGCGGATGATGTTCGCCAATCCGGCGGAAGAGTACGAGGTCAACGACGTGCTGGTGCGGGCGCTGGATCGCATTCTGATTCTGCATGCGGATCACGAGCAGAATGCGTCGACATCGACGGTGCGTCTCGCGGGTTCGTCGGGCGCCAATCCGTTCGCGTGTATCGCAGCGGGTATTGCATGCCTGTGGGGTCCGGCGCACGGTGGCGCGAATGAAGCCGCATTGAACATGCTGGAAGAGATTGGTTCGGTCGACAACATTCCTGAGTTCATTGCGAAGGTGAAGGACAAGAACTCCGGCGTGAAGCTGATGGGGTTTGGTCATCGCGTCTACAAGAACTACGATCCGCGCGCGAAGCTGATGCGTGAGACCTGTCACGAAGTGCTCGAAGAGCTGGGTCTGCATGATGACCCGTTGTTCAAGCTCGCAATGGCGCTTGAGAAGATTGCGCTTGAGGATGAATACTTCGTTTCGCGGAAGCTTTATCCGAATGTCGATTTTTATTCGGGGATTGTGCAGCGTGCACTGGGGATTCCTACGGCGATGTTTACTTGTATCTTCGCGATGGCGCGGACTGTTGGGTGGATTGCGCAGTGGAATGAGATGATTGCTGATCCGGAGCAGAAGATTGGGCGGCCGCGGCAATTGTTTGTTGGGGAGACTCAGCGGGAGGCTCGGGCGCTTTCCAAGCGGTAAAGGTTTGGGTTTTTTTTGCCTTTGCGGCGCTTTTTTTGTCAGTGCTCTTAGGGTTTTGGCCTTTCCTTGATTTGCTAGTGGTCTATTAGCGTTGCCCCTGTGCGGGGCGGCACCTACTTCTCTTTGCCGGCTGCAAAGAGAAGTAGGCAAGAGAAAGCAGCTCAAACCGCTAATGCTAAGTGGGCACCGTGGTCTGCTACGGGTAGTGGTGCATCTGGAATCTGTGTTCGTGCCACTGCACATGTTTGTGACAAGGGCGTCATACTTCCGGCGGCGCTGCGCGCGCCGAAGAGCACTTCATAAAACCTCCCACTACGTCTTGTGCCCGTGTTTCCCACCGGGCCTTGGCCCATCATTGCTCCGTCTCCGTCTCCGTCTCCGTCTCCGTCTCCGTCTCCGCGATTGCGATTGCGATTGGAACTGCGATCGCAACGATGATCGTGACTACAGCACGCCGACAAATCATTTGAAGTGGGAGGCTGGTGAGTGCCTCGGCGCGTCGCCGAGGCGAAGCCGACGGCCCCCACAAACCTCAATCGAAGCCCGTGGTTTCCCATGCAAACCCGTCCGCGACGCACGCAGTGCGGAGTGGGAGCTGATGACTCCTTTGTCACTAACGCCGAATGTGCGAGAGCACGGATTCCAGTCGCACCACTACCCGTAGCAAACCACGGTGCCCACTTAGCATTAGCGGTTTGAGCTGCTTTCTCTTGCCTACTTCTCTTTGCAGCCGGCAAAGAGAAGTAGGTGCCGCCCCGCACAGGGGCAACACTAATAGACCACTAACAATTCAAGGAAAGGCCAAAGCCCTAAGAACACAGACAAACAAGCGCCGCGCAGGCAACCCCTTGCACTTGGTGCAAAACCCCTGCACATCCCGTGCCAAACCAAAAACCAAAAACCAAAAACAAGAAACTCCCCTGTGATAAGTTCGTCTGACGCGGACAGACCCTCTACAATCGGAATCGACCAGCCAGCCCCCACCGGCATCCGAAATTGGAAATTAACCCGAAAGCGAACACTATAGGAGCGACCCTGATGCAGCAGCCAGAAGCCCTCGGCGGCCTGTCCCACTCGGGCGGAATCGACCACCGCGAACCCGAGCCGGACGGCGCATTCATCCCGACGGAAAACCTCAACGTCGCAAGCGCCACCCAGCATGTGCTCAAGTCTGGCGACACCTTTATCGTCAACGATCCCCTCGGTGATATCACCGGCCACGACGACGGCCTGTTCGTCAACGACACCCGCGTCCTGTCAAACCTGCGCCTCACCTTCGGTGGCCGCGCGCCCTCGTTGCTGTCAGGCAGCGTCAGCAGCGACAACACCTCGTTCACGGCACACCTGACCAACCGCCCCCTGCCGCCGCTCGGCGGCGACAGCACCCCGGAAGGCGTGATCCACGTCGAACGCGTGCGCGTGCTCTCGGGCACCGTGCTCAACGAAGCAATCGAACTCACCAACTACGGCACGAGCGATGCAGTCGTGCCGCTGTCCATCTCCTTCGCCAGCGACTTTCGCGACATGTTCGAAGTGCGCGGCCTCAGGCGCGACAAACAGGGTCGTGTCGAACCGGCGCGCGTCGAGAACCGCGAAGTGCTGCTCGGTTATGTCGGTCTCGACGACGTGGCGCGCAATGTGCAGATCGCCTTCTCGCCGGAACCGGACAAGCTCTTCGCCGATCGCGCGGACTACACCGTCAAGCTGCCGGCCCAAGCGTGCGTGTCGATCTATCTGTCCGTCTCGGTGCAAGTGGTCGCGCAAGCCGACAAGCCGGCCGCGGGCGTCGCGCAACCCTCGCACGCGGTGAGCGAAGCCCATCTGTCGCAAATCGATGCGGAGCGCCCGCGCGTCGGCCGCGCTGCTGTGCGCGCCGCACTGGTCGACGCCCACCTGGTGATGCGCGAGCGCCGCCGCGTCACCGCTCGCGTGCGTTCGAGCAATCCGCTCTTCAACGCGTGGATCGACCGTTCGCTTGCCGACCTCGGCTTGCTGACGACCGATCTCGCCACCGGTCCGTATCCCTACGCCGGCATCCCGTGGTTTTCAACTCCGTTCGGCCGCGACGCGATCATCACGTCGTTGCAGACGCTGTGGCTGCAACCGAATCTGGCCGCGGGCGTGCTGCGTTTTCTCGCCGAACATCAGGCGCGCGAAAATTCGCCGTTTCGTGACGCAGCGCCCGGCAAGATCATGCACGAGATGCGCAAGGGCGAAATGGCCGCCACCGGCGAAGTGCCGTTCGCGCTGTACTATGGCGGCGTCGACAGCACGCCGCTCTTCATCGTGCTGGCCGGCGCCTATGCGGCACGCACGGGTGATCTCGCACTGGTCGACGAGTTGTGGCCGGCGCTGGAGCGCGCGGCGCAGTGGGTCGCGGGCGTCTGCGACAAGAACCGTTACGGTCTGCTGGACTATCAGCGCGAGTCCGACGGCGGCCTCGCTAATCAAGGCTGGAAGGACAGTCACGATTCGGTCTTCCACGCGGATGGCCGTTTCCCCGATGGTCCCATTGCACTCGTCGAAGTGCAGGCGTATGCGAGCGCCGCCTTCGATACGATGGCTCACTTCGCCAAGCTGCGCGGACTGCACGATCAGGCCAAGCAATACAGCGAGCGCGCGAAGAAAATCCGTCAGTGCGTCGAAGAAAAGTACTGGATGGAAGAGTCCGGCTTCTACGGCATCGCGCTTGATGGCCACGGCGAACTGTGCCGCGTAATGGCGTCGAATGCGGGTCACTTGCTGGCCTTCGGTCTGCCTTCGCGCGAGCGGGGCGAAGCGGTGGTGCACGCGCTCGACTCCACGCTGTTTCATACCGGCTGGGGCGTGCGTACGCTGGCCGCAAGCCAGGCGCGCTTCAATCCGATGGCGTACCACAACGGTTCGGTGTGGCCGCATGACAACGCGCTCTGCGCACGCGGCCTGTCACGTTACGGCGGCAAGGCGGCGGCCGTGCGGCTGTTGCAGGCACTGTTCCAGGCAGCGGTCAATTTCGACATGCGTCTGCCCGAGCTGTTCTGCGGTTTCCCGCGGCGGCGGGGCGAGCCGCCTACCGCCTATCCGGTCGCCTGCCTGCCGCAAGCCTGGGCGGCGGGCTCACCGTTCATGATGCTCGAAGCCTGTCTGGGTATCACGATCGATGCGGAGCGGCGCGAAGTCGTCATCGAGCAGCCCATGCTGCCCGAGGGCATCGACTGGCTCGAAGTTGGCGATCTAAGGGTAGGCGATTCGTCGGTGTCGATCACGTTCCGGCGGATCGGCGACAAGGTGGTCGCGTCGGCGGCCGAGCAGGGCGATGTGCGGGTGGTCGCGCTGCTATAGATGCAGTCACAATCAATGTTGTCCTGCGTTGTGGCGAAATCATTAACGGACAGACGATGTCCGCGGATTTTGGTGCAAGGCGGTGAGTGCGAGGCCACCGGTTTTATATGGCGACGCAAAAAAGGACCGCCCATTGGGCGGCCCTTTATAGAGTGCGGGATTTACAGATTTGCACTCAATCGGTATTGGGTTGCCTTACAAAATTTCGGCAAGGGGCGGGGACTGTTTTCTTGTTTCCATCAAGGTTGTGACGACTTCCTCGGTATCGTATTCAGCCTGGAAGGCGCGCTATCGGCGCAGTCCTCCACCGATAGCCAGAGCGCACAGGGTCAGCAAACAGAACCCCGCTCCCGCATAGAATGTCGCGCCGGCCCCCAGACGGTCCCACAATTCGCCTGCGACGACGCTCGCCACAAGCATCGCCAGACCGCTCATCAAATTGAACAAACCGAACGCGGTGCCTTTCAGGTCCGGTGGTGCTGTATGGGCGACCATGGTCGCCAGCAAGCCCTGGGTGAGCCCCATATGCAGGCCCCACAACGCGACACCCAGCAGTACGACCGGCCAGTGGTTGCCATGCGCAAGTACGACATCCGATGCAATGAGTACCACCAGCCCGATGGCCAGAAGTTTCGTGTGGCTCATTGAATCCGCCAGCTTGCCAGATGGATAAGCAGACGTCGAATACACCAGGTTCATCGCAACCATGACGAGTGGCACCAGCGCCACCGGCACGCCACCCTGCATTGCGCGCAAAACCAGGAATGCCTCGCTGAATCGTGCGAGCGTGAACACCGCGCCAATGAATACAACCCACCAGTACGGCCGGCTCAGCTTCTTCAGGCTTTCGAACTTCATCGGGTTGACGCGTTTCGCGTCCGAACGGTGCGCTGGCTCCTTGATGCCGAACACCAGCAACGACACCGCAACGAGCCCTGGAATCACAGCCACCCAGAATACGAGACGAAAGTTGTCTGCCCACAGCAACATCAACACGACGGCGAGCAACGGCCCGAGAAACGCGCCGACCGTGTCGAGCGACTGTCGCAAACCATAGGCGGCGCCACGCAGGTGAGCGGGCGTGATATCAGCTACGAGCGCGTCGCGCGGCGCACCCCGCACACCTTTCCCGATTCTGTCCGCGACGCGCGCCGTCAGAACGATGCCCGCTGTTGGCGCGAGCGCAAACAACGGTTTGCTCAACGCACCCATGCCGTATCCGATGACCGCGAGCCATTTCCGGTTGCCAAGGTAGTCGCTGAGCGCGCCGGAGAACATTTTCACGATGGGTGCAGTCGCTTCCGCGACGCCTTCAATCAAGCCCACCATCATCGCGCTCGCGCCCAGACTCGTCACCAGGAACATCGGCAAAAGGCTGTGAATGATTTCCGAAGAAATGTCCATGAACATGCTGACAAAGCCGAGCATCCAGATGCCACGTGGGATTTGGCTAAGCGTGCTGGCGCGCGGCGTGGAGTTGGTCTGCATCTTGTCTCGCTTCGGAAACTACGACTGATGATTGTGACCGCAACCATTTCTAGACCGTAGTTATCGGTCAAACTCCTTCGTTTGCTCAGCTTCTTCAAACTTCTTGCCCAGAACTGTTGGCACGAGAATCAGAGACTGGTCTGTCGGGTCATAGTTTTCGGCCAACTTGAACGCTTCAGAGATGATTGCTTGCACGTCCTGCCTCAACATGGTCACGTCGAAAGGTAGGTTTGCCGCGAATGGGTCCCAGTCGAAGCAGCCAACAACCGCAGTCTTCCACGCGTCGGGCGACAACGTTGACGTGAACTGAACCACCCCTTCAAACGCGGTAATCGAATTCATCAGCAAACCGGCTGGAAGTCGCCCAAGTTTTTCATAGCGAATTGAGAGTACGCGCTTGGCAGCAGCGGCGTTATATCCACAACACTCGATTGCATCTGCAGCAGGCGTCATGTGACGAGCTTCGAAAGCATCTCTGAATCCTGCGATACGCATTTCAGTTGCATATTCATCCGCTACACCTCCTAGCAAGACCAACTCGTCTGGTGCCGCGCCCCGTGCTAGCAGCTTTTCAATCAGCACATCCGTAATAGTTTGAGCGCCTTTGCGGTTATCGGAAACGACCGACGGCGCACCGTCTCCTGGCAGGTCCAAGTTGATGGAAGGGACGCCTGCAGCCGAACAGAGCGTGTTCAGCGGTGTCGGGTTGCGCACGCCGGCGATAAATAGCAGCTCAACCCGCTGCGATAGAAGTGTTTCAGTAACGCTCACCTCGACTGCAGGGTCGCGTTGGGTGCCGACAACGATCGGACAAAGGCCACGACTACGCGCCTGCTCTTCGAAGGTCTCGGCGAGTCCCGCAAAAAAACGGTTCCGATAATGGGGAAGAACCATACCCACTAGACCCGAGCGCGATAGCCTGAGTCCTCGAGCTTTCATGTTGACGTTATACCCAAGCTGGCGGGCGCTTTCGAGTATGCGGTTCGCAGTTTCCTCCTTGATTCGATAGCGGACCCAACTGCCGTTCAACACCATGCTGACCGTAGCCGTCGAGGAGCCTGTCGCCTTTGCGACGTCATAAATCGTGGACTTGCGTCCTGGATTGCTGCTTGCCATCAAGTTGCTCCGAGGGCATTGCGCCGTTGTGTCCCGAAAAGGTAGCCGTTTCGCGACAGTACCCAACACCAGGGTTTTTACGGCTCGACCGAACTGCTAAATAGATTCAGCATACACCCACCCGAATTGCTAAATGGATTTAGCAACTTTAGCAGAATACGAAGTCGGGCCTTTCATCACTCATTTAGGGCGTCTGCGTGCCCAGGCGTCTACCGGAGGAGACATGTTCAAGAACATCATCCGCACTTTGGGTGCCGGCGCAGTCGCGCTCGCTTTGACGACGAGTTTTGCCTCGGCCTCGCCTGACAAGCCGGTAATCGGTGTTGTTGTGAAGATTGGCGGCATTCCATGGTTCAACGCCATGGAAGCGGGAATCAAGAAGCGCGCTGACCAGCTCGGCGTCAAGGCATTCATGGTCGGACCAACGAGCGCAGACCCTGCGCTGCAGGTACGAGCAATCGAGGACCTGATTGCGCAGCACGTAGACGTCATTGGCGTCGTGCCGAACGACGCACAGGTTTTGGAACCCGTTCTTCAGCGCGCCAGAGCCGCCGGTATCAAGGTCATCACCCACGAGTCCCCGAAGCAGCAGAACGTGGACTGGGACTTTGAGCTGGCCTCGTCCAAAGGTTTCGGCGAAGCCTACGGAAAACGCCTTGGTGAGGCGCTGGGCGGGAAGGGCGAATACGCCGTTTTCGTCGGCTCGCTGACAGTGCCGCTCCATAACGCCTGGGCGGATGCGGCAATCGCCTACATCAAGGCCAACTTTCCCGGGATGACCCTCGTCGGCGACCGCTACGGCGTCGCTGAAGACGTGGACGCGTCGCGCAAAACTGCGCTTGACCTGATGCGCGCTCATCCTAACTTGAAGGGCATCCTTGCGTTCGGCAGTCAGGGCCCGATTGGGGCAGCTCGCGCTGTCGCGGAGCAGCAGGCGAAAGGAAAGGTCCTGGTTCTTGGGCCGTTCTCGCCTGGACAGGGCCGAAAACTCGTCCACGATGGCGTGTTGAGCGGCGGGTACATGTGGAATCCGGAAGTCGCCGGTGAAGTGTTTGTGACGCTGGGCACGATGCTCGTAAAGGGGCAGCCGATTAAGGACGGCACGAATATCCCGGGTCTGGGTGTTGTTCATCCCGACGGTCATAACCTGATTGTCGACCAACTGGTGGACCTCAACGCCAAAACCGTTGACGACCTCGCGAAGATGGGCCTCTGACCGCAATCCTTTTGCCGAACGGGTGAGCGCCGGTGTAGCGCTGCTCACCCGGAAGTTAACGGTACGACACATCTGGTCGCCAGCCAGTCATGTGCAAGTACCATCGGAGCGTTTCCATGAGTCAACCAGCTTCCATCAACGTCCACCGTTCTCAACGAGGTGATGCGCATACGGCAGCGGGCGCGCTCGACACCGACCGCATGCCTCTGCTTAAACTCGAGAACATTTCGAAAATCTTCGGCGGTGTTAAGGCGCTGCGGGCCGTGAAGTTCGACATCATGCCCGGAGAAGTTCTCTGCCTTGCGGGCGAGAATGGCTGCGGCAAGAGCACCATCATCAAGATTATCAGTGGGGTCTATCAGCCGGAACCTGGCGCGGTGATGCTCATGGACGGTGAGTCAATCGAAGGACTCGACCCGGCCAGGGCCCGTGACCTCGGCATTCAGGTCATCTGGCAAGACCTTGCGCTTTTCCCCGAAATGACCGTCGCGGAAAACATTGCTTTCGAGCAGAACCTGGGGTCTCGTCCGCGTATCGTCAGATATGGAAAGATGAAGGAGGCGGCACGCCGGATTCTCGAGCGGCTCGGAGTCTCCATCGACCTCAACCGTTCTGTTCGCTCGCTATCAATCGCCCAGCGCCAGGTCGTGGCAATCGCCAGAGCGCTTGTTCGCGACGCACGTCTTGTCTTCATGGACGAGCCGACTGCCTCGCTCAGTCATGCTGAGACCGAAGCTCTGCTGAAAATTGTCCGGCGACTTTCTGCGGACGGAATTGCCGTGGTGTTCGTCAGCCATCGCCTCGCTGAAGTGCTGGACGTCTGCACTCGCGTGACCGTTTTCCGCGATGGACAGTACGTCGGCACCTTTCCCACCGAAGGGATGACGCAAACCCGCCTCACGGAATTGATGACGGGCCGCACTTTCGACTATGAAGTACGCACGACAGACCTGACGAAAGCGCCGGTTGTGCTGGAGGTACAGGGGTTGTCACGAGCCCGTCAATACCATGACGTGTCGTTCAAAGTGCGACGAGGCGAGATTCTTGGCGTCACGGGACGCCTTGGCGCAGGAAGAACAGAAGTCGCATTGTCGCTTTTCGGAATGACCCGCCCCGGTGCGGGTTCCATCCAGCTCGACGGAAAAGAGATTTTGCTGCGAACAAATCGTGACGCTATCCAGGCCGGGATAGCTTACGTATCCGAAGACCGACTTCAACTCGGCCTTGTGCAGCCGCAATCAATCGGAGACAACACAGTCGCGGCGGTGTTGGACAACCTTCTGGACGGCACCCATCTCATCGCTTCCAAAAAGCGAAACGCGCTGATTCAAGACTGGATTCAGCAACTGGCCGTGAAAATCGGGAAACCGGACGACGCGGTCTCAACGCTGTCCGGCGGGAATCAGCAGCGCATTGTGCTCGCCAAGTGGTTGGCAACAAACCCGAAGCTTCTGATTCTGGATTCTCCCACCGTCGGCGTCGACGTCGGCGCCCGTGCTGGCATCTTTGCCATCATCCACAAGCTCGCTGCTGAGGGTATGGCCATCTTGCTGATATCGGACGAAATTCCGGAGGTCTACTTCAATTCCGACCGAATTCTGCATATGCGCGAAGGTCGCATCGTCAAAGAGTACGTGCCGGGAACGACAACGATGGAACAAATCGAGCGAGACGTCCATGCCTGATTTTCGCAAACTCGGAATCGGTTCGATTGAGGCTCTGCTGATTCTCGTTATCGCCGTCATGGTGATTGGCCTCAGCCTTTCAACCTCGACATTCCTTACGCTTCCAAACCTGTTCGACCTGCTTAATCAGAGTTCCGTCAACATCATTTTCGCAGTCGGGCTACTGGTCGTGCTGATTGCTGGTGGCATTGATATCTCATTCGCCGTCGGCGCATCGGTGGTCCAGTACCTCACTGCGTTGACAGTGTTGCGACTCGGCGGTGGTAACTGGGCGCTCGGCTTCATTGTCTCTGCCTGCTTCGGCTTCGTGCTTGGATCCATCAACGCCACGATTATCTACAGATTTCGCATCGTCTCGATTGTCGTGACAATTGCCACGTTCAACGTGTTTTTCGGTGGATTGATGTTTCTCACGGGCGGGGTGTCCATCTACGATCTGCCGGACTGGTGGACTAACAGAGTTTCTATTGTCAATTTCAACACCGCGGGTGGTAATGCAAATCTCGCACTGCCTGTGGCCGTGATGGTCGTCATGGTCATAGCAACATGGTTTCTGCTACGGCGCACGACAACCGGCCGACAGCTCTACGCCATGGGCGACAACCCCGAGGCAGCGCGACGCGTGGGGGTCAACATAGGTGCGATGCATTACATCGCTTTTGGCTGGCTCGGCATGATGGCGGGGATTGCCGGACTCATGCAAGCCCACTACGTGCAGGAAGTCGTTCCGAACGCATTTTATGGCCGTGAACTGGATGTGCTCGCTGCTGTGGTGCTCGGTGGTGCAAGGTTAGGCGGTGGGCGCGGCACAATCCTCGGCGCCATTCTTGGCATCCTCCTGACCGCTATCACCGCCAACGGCCTGAACTTGCTCGGTATCTCGCCGTATGCGTTCAAGATGATTATCGGAGCCATCATTCTTATCGCCATTACGTTGTCGAGCGGTGGTTTCGCCAAACTCGTCGGAACGCGATTCACGTCACAAAGCGTAAAGGCCCCGTCATGAAAATCTCCTCATCTCAACGCGCGGCCGCGCCGCTCGTACCGGCAGACGTCGCCGGGTTGCTTGGGTTTCTGCTCCTGGTCATCGCGGTCCTGAGCTTTGCATCTGACCGTTTTTTCTCAGCGAGCACATTCGTGTCGATAGCGTTCCAGTTGCCGGAACTCGGCTTCTTTACGCTGGCCATGTTGATGCCCTTGATTTCCGGTGGCTTCAATCTCGCGGTGACTTTCACCGCGAACATATCGGGGTTGGCGATGGCGTGGGTACTTCATACGTATGGCGGAGCGGACGCCGGCGCCGCAGCCATCATCCTCGGCATAGCTGCCGCATTGGCCACCGGCTCCGCGGCCGGTTGGGTGATGGGTGCCGTTATTGCGCGCACCGGCGCAAGCCCAATCCTCGTGTCTCTATCGATGATGATTTTCTTGCGCGGATTAGGGGAGTTCCTCACACGTGGGGGCGACATCTCCGGGTTTCCGCCGTTTGTGCGCGAAATGGGCAACGGCGTCTTCCTCGGCGTACCGATTCCCCTTCTGATTTTTCTCGGCTGCGCATTACTTTGGCACGTTGTCATGACACGGTCGCGGCTAGGTTTCGCCACACGCATGATTGGTTCAAATCTGGAAGCAACGCGATATTCCGGCATCGCGACGACACGCGCCGTCACCCGAATCTACATGCTGTCGGGGCTGATGTGCGGCGTCGCTGGCGTGGTGATGGCGGCCCAGTTCAACTCGGTTCGCGTTGGTCATGGAGAGGCCTTTCTGCTCATCTCCGTGCTTGCGTGCTTCCTGGGCCGCGTCGATCCATTCGGCGGCTTTGGCCGCGTGGTCCCGGTCGTGATTGCACTTGTAATTCTGCAGGTTATCGCTTCAGGTCTCAATTTGCTCGGTGCCAACCAACACCTGGCGACTGCGTTGTGGGGTGTCTTCCTGCTTGCCGTGATGCTCTTCCGTTGGGCATGGGCGAACGGCATTTCGAAAACTTTGGTCCGCAGGCGCGTGACCGCATCTGAAGGAGTTACACAATGAATAAGCTTGGCGTACACGCACTGGTATGGGCTGGCGACCTCACCCCCGAATCGACTCGCAAGGTTTTGAGCCAGACCAAAGCCGCCGGGTTCGACCTGGCTGAACTGTCCTTGCATGGTCCGAAGGTCATGGACCTGGCGCTCACGCGCGATTTGCTGCAAGAGCATGAGCTGGATATCGGTTGCTCGCGCGGTCTCACCTTTGATGCGGACGTGTCCAGCGAGGATTCTGCTACGGTCGCACGCGGAGTTTCGATGCTGGAGGAGGGCATAAGTGTCACGGCAGAGCTGGGTGGAGGCTACTTCGGCGGAATTCTTTACGGCGCGATGGGAAAATACAACGCGCCGGTTACCAAACAAGGCCGCCGCAACGCGATTGATTCGCTCAAGCGCATTGCTGATTTCGCGTTGAAGAAGAACGTGACGCTTGGGCTTGAAGTGGTGAATCGCTACGAGAGCAATTTACTGAACACTGCATCGCAGGCGCTTGCCATGATTGACGAAGTCGATGCGCCGAATGTTGTCGTTCATCTCGATACGTATCACATGAACATTGAGGAGTCCGATTTCATGCAGCCGGTTCTGCAATGTGGCAAGCGTCTTGGCTATGTTCATATTGGGGAAAGCAATCGCGGGTACCTCGGGTCGGGGACTATCGACTTCTCTCAGTTCTTCCATGCACTCGCCATGATTGACTACAAGGGAGTCGTGACTTTTGAGAGCTTTTCGTCGACGGTCGTCAACGAGCAGTTGTCCAATGCGTTGGCAATCTGGCGTAACTTGTGGGATGACAGTATGGACCTGGCGAAACATGCGCGGGAGTTTATGGCGGGTGGCATCAACGCCGCCGCGCGAGCAAAATCGCATCACTAGACGCCCACCGGGTGAAGTAAGTGTCGCGACACCACAAAGCGTTGAGAAATGTTGACGCGAGCGGTTCGACAATCGGGCCTCGGTGAGGATAAGAATAGTGCTCGCCGACCGCCATTTTTTGGAATACCTCGGATTATGTCGACGATTGAAGACCGCTACCTGGGGCGCCTCCACCAGTTAATTTCTGACGGGCGGCGCCAAATCCTTGGTTTGGTTGGTGCGCCCGGTGCAGGCAAATCGACACTGGCGCAAGCAATCCTTGATGCTTTTCCCGGAAAGGCGGCGGTTGTGCCGATGGACGGGTTTCATCTTGCGAATGTCGAACTTGCACGGCTCGGTCGCGCATCCCGCAAAGGTGCGGAAGATACGTTCGACAGTGCGGGGTATGTTGCACTTCTGAGGCGCCTGCGTGAGCAGCGTCACGACGAAACAATCTACGCTCCCACATTTCGCCGGGAAATTGAAGAACCCATCGCGGGCGCAATCCCTGTGGCGCCTGATATACCGCTTGTAATTACTGAAGGGAATTACCTCCTTCTAGAGCATGGCCATTGGAAAGCTGCCCGACCGTTGCTCGACGAAGTTTGGTATGTCAACGTCGACTCGGATCTGCGACGGCAGCGTCTTGTTAGCCGGCATATTGGTTTCGGCCGGGACCAGGCTGCAGCAGAACAGTGGGTTCAGAAAACTGACGAAGTGAACGCGACCTCGATTGATTTAACTAGAGAGCGTGCCGATGTTCAATTCCATTGGCCATCGTAAGGCACATTGGGGGATTCTGGCACTCCACGAGGCGATGCATTATGCGTTGGTCTCCTCGAGTATCAATGGGTTTCCGGTTGAACATGGATAAAACTTCACGATGGAATCAATCAAGCGTTGGACGTTGAAATGGGCACACGGCGAGGCGGAGGTTCAAGCGCTTGGTGGAATGCTTGCGCCGGTGCGATTTGACATTGGAGCCGGACGTTCTGTCTCGCCGCTGCACGTTGCTCCATGGGGGGATGATCTGCGCCGACCTGGTCTTATGCGCGCGTTGCGCGGGGAATGGCCTTGTGTTCCGTTCGGGATGGTCGCTGCGCCAGCGGGTCTGCCGCCTGATTTTCGGACTCGTGACGCCGATGATGACTGGGTTCATGGGTATGGCGCGAATCACATGTGGCAACTGATGGGGCAAGGCGACCGCATGCTTGCGCTTCAAATCGCCTACCCCTTTGAGAGCGAGATCGAGAGGCTTGAGCGCACGATTGAAGTTGAGCCTGACGCGCCAGCGCTGCTCGTTTCACTTACCGTCCATGCCCGTCGTGACGTGAATTTGCCGTTCGCTCTTCATCCAACTTTTGCTGTTCCAGTAGGAGGCGTTGAAATCCTCGCTTGCGCGCATCAGGCTATTTACAGCTACCCCGTTCAACCGGAGCCCGGCGTCTCGCGAATTCTCCCGAACCGCACCATCTCGACCCTGAAGGAAATTCCGACCACACGAGGGTTTATGGATGCGACCCGCCTGCCGTTGTCCGAAACCACCGAAGAGTTATTGCAAATCTCGGAATGTAAGCCACCGTTTGTGTTGCGGTACCCGGAGCAACACGCCGATGTGTTTCTCGACTGGAATGCAGAAGAGCTTCCCGATGCATTGCTTTGGATTAGCAACGGCGGGCGTACGCACGAACCCTGGTCAGGGCGACACTTCGCTGTAGGGGTGGAGCCGGCCAACAGTTTCTTTGACCTCGGCCGGGTGGCGATTCCGCCTGCCAATCATCCGCTCGCCGACCGCTCCGGAACGGTCTTCAAAGCAGGAATGCCGCGGACCATTACGTACCGTCTGTCGGCACGGGCGTTGTGAGTCTGACTACCGGCTACTAAGGCTACAACCGGCGTTGAAGCGACTTTGGAAGCAATTCAGGCTGGTGCGGTGGCCGTGCTCGCTCCGTTGGCCACAGTCGAGTCCGGCGCCGAGCTAACGACCTGAACGTAGTGGTCAGATACCCGGTGGACCAGCAATTCTCTGGTTCCACCGGGTACACCACGCCGACGACGCTTTATTGCGCCTGTGCTGCTTGACGCAGGGCGGCTTGCTGTTGAGCCTGCTCTTGAGCGTGCTGCTTTGCAAGGTGCCTACCGACCATGCAACCTCCGACCGCACCGATGACTGCGTGGTGCCCCGCATAATGCCCAGCAACCCCGCCTACCGCTGCGCCCTTGAGGCAGCCCGCGGCATTTGCCGTGCCGGCTGTTGCGAAGGCCAGCGCCGTTGCAATCAGGGCGGTTCTTATCAAGCTTGCGTTCATTTGAAAATACTCAGAGGTTGAATTTTTCGGACGTGGCGCCGTCCGGTGTCGTTTCAATACCCGCGCCAATCGTGACGCTCGCGCCACTCGTGCTCACGCCATTCCCGGCGGCGCCATTCACGTTCACGCCACTCGCGATGCTCGCGCCATTCGCGGGCTCGCCAGTCGCCGTCACCGCCGTACGCGACGGCGACCGGTGCGGGAGCGTACACGACGGGAGGTGGCGGTGCGTACACCGGTTCTGCAGGCGCATACACAGCCCCGGGAATGCCCAATCCAATGGCGACGTCGACGTGTGCCGATGCTGCCGTTGATGCTGCGAGTACCGCCAGACCGAGCGCTGCGCCGAGAATTTTCTTGTTCATCTTCGCTACTCCTCACACATTGAGTGCAATGTCAGTGACTACGGTTCGGAGTGTAAGGAGCGATGTCGGACACATGTGAAACGGCGGTGCGAGATTCGTAACGTGCGGTTACTGCTGAAGGCGTAGCGCGTGGGCGATACGCCTTCGCAACCTGCAGCTGAGCCGTGTGGCAAGTGAAGAGGGTAACGCTACCGCGCAAGTGAACTTGAACAGTCATGTAACGTGAACTAGCCTTAACGTCTGGCGCGGAAGCGAGCCTTTTGGCATCGAGCCTCGTCGGAGGTGTGAACCGCCTGTGGCGAACGTTTGACCTATCCGGTTCCGGCAAGCGCTGCAGGACCTGAGCAGGAAACAGGTTCGTGTCGCGAGACCTCCCGTGCCGCGCGCCTGGTGATTCCTTCGGGCTGGGACGTTTGTAGGTGACTTCGTCGCCCTGATGCCCTTATATCGGAGAGAGCATGCCCGTTGACAACATTAAGACCATCATCGTAGTCATGATGGAGAATAGGTCTTTCGACCACGTTCTTGGCTACCTGAGCCTCGACGGGAAGGATGTCAACGGCCTCTCGGCCGACCCCACCTGGCTAGAGAATTTCACGAACCTCTACGGCGGAAAAACGTATCCCATACATGCGCTTTCGCCGTCGACCCAACTTATCCCCGACCCACCGCATGACCGCACGCCGATTTCGACGCAAATAAAAACGCCGTGCGCGAATGGAGACTGTCCCGAACTGGGTGGATTCGTCGCGAGCTATGCGACAAGAAACCCTCCGCCAGCCGACCTGTCGATGGTGATGGGCTACTACACGGCCGGTGCGCTGCCTGTTTATGATTTTTTCGCAAAGAATTTCACGATCTGCGATAGCTGGTTCGCGCCACTTCCGACCGGAACCCAGGCAAATCGCTTGATGGCAATGGCGGGAGAGAGTGCGATTAGCGACAACGTTTCTGGTTTTCTTCCCGAGCAATCCCTGGTTTACGACTGGCTGACCGCACACGGCGCAAGTTGGTGTGTCTACCAGTCGGGAGGCTTCTTCCCGTTCTTCAGCTTGATGCCCAAGTGGTTGCCTGAGATAGTCACTTCGCTTGCCTTGCCGCTAGATGGCAATGGAGGGAGGTTCAGGCGTTATTCGCGTTTCAAGGAAGACTGGACGAACAGTAGCAATTTGCCTCAAGTCATTTTCATCGAGCCGGAATACACGGATGGGCCGCACAGGGTACCAAATGACGACCATTCGCCTACTGGCGTCGCCCCAGGGCAAGCGTTCCTTGCGGAC
Source organism: Paraburkholderia sp. SECH2 (assembly GCF_030464795.1). NCBI lineage: Bacteria > Pseudomonadati > Pseudomonadota > Betaproteobacteria > Burkholderiales > Burkholderiaceae > Paraburkholderia > Paraburkholderia sp. SECH2. The sequence goes on along the minus strand of NZ_JALPRH010000005.1, from coordinate 208,823 downwards.
ATTTATCAAACGATTTCTGCGTCCAAGCGATGGGATGAGACGCTGATGATTGTCACGTATGACGAGCACGGGGGGTTCTTCGACCATGTAAGCCCGCTTGAGATTTCGACCGACGTCGCCGGTTATCAGTTTCAAACTACTGGCCTGCGTGTACCCGCGTTCCTGGTCTCACCCTATGTCGCGCCGGGGGGCGTCTTCTCCGGCGACCTGGACCATACGTCGATACTTCAGCTTCTCGCGGATAAATTCAACGCTGGTGGTACGTACTCTGCCCCGGTCAGCGCACGCACTCAGCTTTCGAAGCTCAGCTCTGCTCTTTCTGAAACCAGAACGCCGGGCTCTGCACCGAAGCTAAATGTCCCCATAGCGAGCAAGTTACTTGCACCGGCTCCCGTTGCGCCACCGACTGGCTTCTCGGCATGCGCGCAAGCCTTTCGTAGCGTCGCGCTTAAGGTCCAGCAAGACCATCCGGAGTTGCTGTCTTCGCCGAACTGGGGCGACCTTGCGAGCTTTGTTGCGACGTATAAGGGTGGGGCGTGAATTGGCGCCAAGTCTCCGGTTGCAAAGAAGGTCCGAGTGCGAATTCGCGTATTTCGCGTACGGCTCAAACTGGAAGTTCTGTTGGGTGCGATACACCGGGTGGTAACATTTGTTGTCATCCTTATCGACCGTTCGCCCGGTATATCGCATGCCAGACAGTTTTGACCAGCTCGCCGCCCTGATCCGGGCGCGCTTCTCCGAACTGAGTCCGCAGTTTCAGATGGGGGCAGGGTTCCTGCTCGATCATCCCGACGAAGTCGCGGTCTCGTCCATGCGCAAAGTGGCCGAGCGGGCGCAGGTGCAACCGGCCTCGCTCGTACGTCTGTCGCAGCAACTGGGTTTTCCCGGCTGGAACGAGTTGCGCAACCTGTTCGTCGCGCGCGTGCGCACGCGGCCCGAGCCGCTCACGAGCCGGGCCCGTTCTCTCGTCAAATCGAAAGATGCGCTGGCCAGCGACCTGCTGGTCGCGCAACAACACAACCTCGAGGTCACCGCCGCGCATAACGGCCGCGTGATCGTGGAAGCGGCGCGTCTGTTGCGGCGCGCGCCGCATGTGCATGTAGCAGGCTTTCGCTCCTGCTATGCGGTGGCGTTCGGGCTTGTCTACGGCTACCGGCTGTTTCGCTCGTCGGTGTCGCTGCTCAACGGTGAAGCCGGTACGCTCGAGATGCAGCTGCGCACGGTGGCGCGTGACAGCGCCACCATCGTCATCAGTTTCGCGCCCTATTCAGTCGAGGCGGCGCGCGTGGCCGAAGCCGCGTTGGAAAAAGGCAGCAAGCTGATTGCTATCACGGATAGCGCGGTTTCGCCGATCGCGCTGAACGCCGACAAGGTGCTGATTTTTTCGCACGAAAGCCCGTCGTTCTTTCCATCACTGGTGGCGGCCACGGCGATTGCCGAATCGCTGGTCGCGCATCTGCTCGCGCTGGAAGGAGCGGGGGCCGTCGAGCAACTCGGCATCGCCGAGCAGTCGCTCCACGAAAAGGGCGCGTACGTACCCTGAAGTTTTTCCTCTGAAACACGCAGCAGCATGTCACGGAGCGCAGACACTCCGTTTGCTTCACCATCGCATCGTTTGACAACAAATGTTGTTTGACAGTATAAATGCGTACCGATTGTTGAATGGGTGCGGGCCGTGGCGTCGAAGCAGGATTTGAGTCTCTTTCAGGTAAGTGGTGAGCCGTATGACATCGGCTACCGGCTGGGTGAAATCGCCAGACCGGTGTTCTCCGAATACATGGAGCAAAGCAGCGCGTGGCAGGCGGTTCGACGCTGGCACGCTATCTCCAGCCATGCGAACCATCTGATCCATCCTGGCTGCGAAGCCGAGGCGCAAATCGTCACCGATTCTTCGCATGACAGGCAGACGCGCGTCGAACATTTGCTGCCCAGGCTCGCCAGTCCAATTAACCCCGCCGCCTTGCTCGATGTGTTGCAGGATCGCGCGCCTGCAGGCCTGCCGATCTACCGCGACGACCCGCTCGATCCCGACGACGAAAACACGGGGGGGGGGGGGGGGGGGGGGGGGGGGGGGGGGGGGGGGGGGGGGGGGGGGGGGGGGGGGGGGGGGGGGATGCGCGTTCGACACAGTCATCGCATGCGTGCCGCCCACGCAGCCCCGCGTCTGATCAACCGTCGCCAGTAGAAGGGAAAGGGAAAACCATGTCCACCGTATTCCATCGTTCGCCGAAGCAGTCACTGCCGGTGGCTATCGCCGGCGACGGCATCGAGATCATCGATTCCACCGGCAGACGCTATATCGATGCCTCGGGCGGCGCAGCCGTCTCATGCCTCGGCCACAGCAACCAGCGTGTGATCGACGCGATCAAGCGGCAATCGCAGCAATTGCCGTATGCGCACACATCGTTCTTCACCACCCAGGTCGCCGAGGAACTCGCCGACCGCCTGGTGGCGAGCGCACCGCAAGGGCTCGAACATGCGTACTTCGTGTCGGGCGGCTCGGAAGCGATCGAGGCGGCGCTGAAACTGGCGCGGCAGTATTTTGTGGAGAAGGGCGAGTTGCAGCGCCGTCATTTCGTCGCGCGTCGCCAGAGCTATCACGGCAATACGCTGGGGGCGCTGGCGATTGGCGGCAATGCATGGCGGCGCGAGCCGTTTCTGCCGATCCTGATCGAAGCGCATCACGTGAGTCCGTGCTACGCGTATCGCGAGCAGCACATCGACGAAACCGAAGAGCAGTTCGCACAGCGTCTCGCGGATGAACTCGAACAGAAGATTCTCGAACTCGGCGCTGACACGGTGGCCGCATTCGTTGCGGAAACAGTGGTGGGCGCAACGGCCGGCGCCGTGCCGCCAGTGCGCGAATACTTCCGCAAGATCCGCGCGGTGTGCGATCGCTACGGCGTGCTGCTGATTCTCGACGAGATCATGTCGGGCATGGGCCGCACAGGCTACCTGTATGCCTGTGAAGAAGACGGGATCGCGCCGGACATCCTCACGATCGCCAAGGGGCTCGGTGCCGGCTATCAGCCGATCGGCGCGACGCTGGTCAGCGACCGGATCTACCAGACGATCGTCGGCGGCTCGGGTTTCTTTCAGCACGGGCATACCTATATCGGGCACGCCACGGCCTGCGCCGCGGCGCTCGAAGTGCAACGCGTGATTGCCGATGACAACCTTCTGGCGAACGTGCAGGCGCGCGGCGAACAGTTGCGTGGCCGGCTGCGTGAACACTATGCGCAGCATCCGCATATCGGCGACGTGCGCGGACGAGGGCTCTTTGTCGGCGTCGAACTCGTACAGGACCGCGTCACTAAAACGCCGTTCGACGCGAAGCTGAAACTGCACGCTGCGATCCGGCGCGAAGCGTTCGCGCGTGGCTTGATGGTGTATCCGATGGGCGGCACGGTCGACGGCAAGATCGGCGATCATGTGCTGCTGGCGCCTCCGTTTATCTGCACCGCGCGCAACATCGACGAGATCGTCGGCCGTTTGACCGATGCGATCGAAGGCGCGTTGACTGCCATCTGACACCCTTTCCATCTCTGCGAATTTTACGATGACCGACCGTTTGCCTCACTTCGAACTATCCGATGCCACAGCCGAACAGAAGGCCGTACTCGACGAGATTCTGTCCGGTCCACGCGGCAATCTGAACGGGCCGTTTCTGGGCTGGATTCATAGTCCGGAGCTGGCGCAGCAGGCGCAGCGGCTTGGCGCGTTCTGCCGCTATCGCACCGGCTTGCCGCTGCGCCTGTCGGAGCTGGCGATTCTGGTGACCGCGGCGCGCTGGCAGGCGCAGGCCGAGTGGTATATCCACTATCCAATCGCCCTGGATGCCGGGGTGGCCGAGGCGGATGCCGAGGCGATCCGCCAGGGTCATCGCCCATCTTTCGCGGATGCTGACGACGCCTTGATCCATGACTTCGCGAGCGAACTGTACGGCACCAAAAGGGTGTCGGATGTCACCTATAGAAAGGCGGTCGAGCGCTTCGGCCACGAGGTGGTGATCAACCTGGTGGGCTTGCTCGGCTACTACGCCCTGGTGGCGATGACACTGAACGTGTTCGACATGCGCGCAGTGGGGCAGGAGAGCCTGCCGTTCGCCGAGTAGCGACTGCGCCCTGAGTCTGCTACACGGATTGCGGCACGGACCGTGACGTGCATCGGCGAACCGTGTGCCGGCGTCGTCACGACACTGGCACACGGAAGCGCCTATGATGAAGTTCGGTCCACGCCCGCACCTCTTGCGCCGCGCGGCACGCCCCGAAGGAAGTTCCCTTGGGGCACTCACGACCGATGCCGATACTACGAATACCCGGGCTGGACCGTTGTGGGCGGCATCACGTAGGGTTGAGGAGCGGTGCGAAGCAGGGCAAACAGGAGAGAGCAATGAAGCGCAAGGCATCAGCAGTCTGGCAAGGCGGCCTGCAAGACGGCAAGGGCTCGATTTCCACCGACAGCGGCGTCCTCAAGGACACCCAATACTCGTTTGCAACGCGCTTCGCGGACGGCATCGGCACGAATCCGGAAGAGCTGATTGCGGCTGCGCACGCGGGTTGTTTCTCGATGGCGCTATCGGCCGAACTGAGCAAGGCCGGCATCACCCCTGAACGTATCGCCACAGCGGCCACCGTCACGCTCGACAAGGACGGCGGCGGCTTTTCGATTACCGCGGTGCATCTGGATGTAGCCGTGAAAATCCCCGGTGGCGATAAAGCCGCGTTCGAGAAGGCGACCGCGGACGCCAAGGCGGGCTGCCCGGTTTCCAAGGTACTGAAGGCCACCATCACGATGGACGCGAAGCTCGAAACCTGAGCGTGCGGTTCGTCTATTGCGGACAGATGAAGGGCAGGCTGGCGGCGGTAGCCAGACCGCCGGCTGCCACTCTCCGTTCTTGCTGTTTGCTGCTTATTTAACGAACACACGACGACGATCCGGCAGCGCGTGGGCGCAAAACGCCGGTCGTCGTTTTCAATGGGACCGTCGATGACAACGCAAACCGAAAAAGCACGGCAATTCCAGTCTTATCACGCAGCGGGCGAGGGCTTCATCATCCCGAATCCCTGGGACATCGGCACCGCGCGTCTGCTCGCGCTGGCCGGTTTCAAGGCGCTCGCCACCAGTAGCGCCGGCTATGCGTTTTCGCGTGGCCTGCCGGATAACGCCATCGGCCGCGCGCAGATGATGGTGCACCTCGCCGAAATCGCGGGTGCGACCGATTTGCCGGTCAGCGCCGATCTGGAAAACGGTTTTGGCGACAGCCCTGAAGACTGCGCCGAAACGATCATGCAGGCCGCGGCTGCGGGCGTGGTCGGCGGCTCGATCGAGGATGCAACCGGTCGCGCGGACGAACCGATTTACCCGTTCGAGGCGGCCGTGGAGCGCGTGCGCGCGGCAGTCGTCGCGGCGCGTGCTCTGCCGTTTCCGTTCACGCTGACGGCGCGTGCCGAGAATTATCTGGTGGGTCGGCCCCATCTCGACGATACGATCCGGCGTCTGCAGGCTTACCAGGAGGCTGGGGCCGACGTGCTTTACGCGCCCGGCCTGAAGACGCGCGAAGAGATCGCCGCCGTGGTCAGTTCGCTCGACCGGCCGGTCAATGTGCTGATGGGCTTGCAAGGCGTGCTGCTCAGTTTCGAGGACCTGCAGGCGCTGGGTGTGCGGCGTGTCAGTGTGGGCGGCTCGTTGGCGCGCGCGGCGTTGGGTGCATTTCTCCGCGCCGCGCACGAGATGCGAGATCACGGCACTTTCAACTACACGAAAGAAGCCGCCAGCGGCAATGAGATCAACCAGCTCTTCACGAGCGCCGCGCAGAAGTGGGGCAAATAGACGGCCGCACCCGTTTCGAATCTCGCCTTGCTTTCTTGAACGGTTAGTCATAATATCCGTCACATGAAGCAATCTGGCAATTCGAAGCAATTCGCGAAAAAAGACGGTGAGGCCTGCCCTCGGGGGCGGCCGCGCGAGTTCGACACGGACACCGTCTTAACCAGCGCAAGCCAGGTTTTCTGGAATCACGGCTATCACGCCACCTCGATCGACGACCTCTGTAAGGCCACCGGCCTGTTGCGGGGCAGTCTGTACGGGGTATTCGGCGACAAGCACGGCATCATGCTCGCCGCGCTCGATCATTACGCGGAGGGTTCGGTCGCGCGGCTCGCCGAGCGGCTGAACGCGCCGGTGCCGGCAGAAGAGGCACTGCGCAACGCTTTGCTGCATTACGCCCGGGTCGCATGCGCGCTGACCGGCGAGCGCAGTTGCTTCATCACCAACACCACGCTGGAGATGCAACCCGGGGACGAAGAACTGCGCACCCGCGTCGCGGCGATTCAACGCCGCATGGCGACGCTGCTGGCAGCCTCGGTGATTCGCGGCCAGGCGAGCGGTGCCTTCAATTCCACGCTCGACGAAAAAGCCGTTGGCGATTTCCTCCTGTGCGTGATGCAAGGGCTGCGCGTATTGGGGCGAGTCGCCCACAAGGAAGATGCGCTAATCGGAATCGTGGACGTCGCCATGCGTGCGCTCGTCTAATTTTTTTACCTAATTTTTGAACGAACGGTCATGAATAGAGACCCGATCAAGCCCGCTCCGGCGGCATTTGTTGGGCCGGCAGGCGGAGCCGCCGCCGTTTGTCCAGGCGTGGGTGCGGTTGCCGCTAGCGGGATTGCCACTGCTACGAAGGCCACCCACGCTGCAAAGGCCGCGTCCGGCTTCGAGCGCCAGGGGCTCGCGCTTGCTGTGCTGTTCGTCGGCGCCTTCCTCGCGCCGCTCGACTATTTCATCGTCAACCTCGCGCTGCCGTCGATTCACACCGGCCTGAACGCTACCGACGCGCAATTGCAACTCGTGGTGTCCGCCTACGCATCCGCTTATGCCGTGTTGCTGATCACGGGAGGGCGTCTCGGCGACCTGTTCGGCCGGCGTCGCATGTTCATGACGGGCATGGCGGCCTTCGTGGTCGCCTCCGCGCTGTGTGGCTTCGCCACCAGCGGCCACATGCTGGTGATCTCGCGGATCGTGCAGGGCATCGCCGCCGCGGTCATGGCGCCGCAAGTGCTGGCCACCATCCGCGCGGTCGTGCCGTTGCATCGGCAGACCAAGGTCATGAGCCTTTATGGTTTCGTCTTCGGGCTGTCGTCGATCGTGGGCCAACTGGGCGGCGGCGCGCTGATCACGTATCACCCGTTCGGGCTCGACTGGCGCATCATTTTTCTGATCAACATTCCGATCGGCATCGTGGCCTTCATCGGCACATGGAAGTTCGTGCCGGAAAATCAGCCGGCCACCAACACCGGCATCGACCTGAAGGGCGTCGCGCTGCTCTCGATGGTCCTGCTGCTGGTCATCTATCCGATGACGCACGGCCGTGAAGCCGGCTGGCCCGCGTGGACCTTCGTGATGTTCGCACTGGCCGTCCCCGTCTTCGCGCTATTCGTGGCGACCGAGCGGCGCGTGGAGCGCGGCGGTGGCCATCCTCTGGTGGATCTGCAATTGTTCCGCAACCCGGCCTTCGCACTGGGCCTGGTGCTCGCGTTTCTGTTCTATTGCAACAGTGCGTTTTTCCTGACCTACGGGATCTTCCTGCAAACCGGTTTGCACTGGACGCCGCTCGCCTCGGGCATGGCCATCATGCCGTTCGCGATCGGTTTCGTGATCGGGCCGTTGACGTCGCCCACGGTGGTCAAGCGCATCGGCGGTCATGTGCTGGCGCTCGGCTTTTCGATGATGACCATCGGTTTCACGGTCACCGGCTGGTCCGCGACCCATGCCGCTACGCCTGATCTGCTGTTCTATTGCGGACTGGTGTGCGCGGGTGTCGGTCACGGCCTGCTCCTGCCGTCGATCATGCGCATCGTGCTGCTGGAAGTCGCGCCGGAGAAGGCAGGGCTTGCTTCGGGCGTGGTGTCGTCGACCTTGCAGATCGGCTCGGCGTTCGGCACGGCGGCCATCAGCGGCGCGTTTTTCGGTGTGATCAGCGGCCGTGAAACGCCAGCTGCCTATGCTCACGCGTTCCAGTACAGCCTCGCGATCAACGCGTGTCTGATGTTCGTGTGTATCGGTTTGAGCGTGCTGCTGGTGCGGCATCAACAGCTCGCATTGCGTCGCGCTGCACAGCCGGTTTGAAAATAGCGGACCGGAGATCGTTTTCAACGGGGGTCGCTAAAAACTATTATGCACTTTAAACAAAACTGGTTTTGGAGTGGGTGCATTTACCGATGAGTTTCCCGTTCATAGGTAATTCCGCGTGTGAGCGATCGGAATAAACCCGAATCGGGTTTGTCGGTGGTAGTTTAGATATGACAAATCCAGTGCGCATTTTCTACTTGCGCACCGGGTTTGCCGCCGTAAGTTTTGCGATCGTGCAATGCCGCACGGGTGGTGGCCTGGCGCCGTTATAAAGGGTTTTCCCCGGTTTTACCCGTCGACTGCCGGGATGGGAAACCTATTCCAGTCCCAATGAAAACGGTATCAATAAAAAGCGCTTGCCGTAGTTAATTTCGATTGTTAATCTTGGCCAACTTTTTAGAGTTTTCATTCGGCAGGGTTCTATGTTGCAAAGCACGGTGCGATGACTTTATTCCGCTCAACGGGTTCCGCAGGGGATTGAATATGCTGACCGCTACCATTGACGTATTCGAAACACCGCCAGCCGCACGCTTCAATGTCGGCGATGTCGTCACGCTGAAGGAAGGCGGTCCGCGCATGACGGTGACGTATGCGGGACCGGTGGCGCTCAATCCGGGCGACTGGCTGATTTGCGAGTGGTTCGACGAACATGGCGAGCTGCGCCGCGAAATGTTCGCGCACGAGAGCGTGCGGGCTGAGCCGCGCTCGATTCCCGCCGGCTCGGTGATGTGGGGCAGAATGGGCCGGGCTGCCTGAGAGAAGCGGCCCAGCGTACGTATTCGCCCCGCGAACCGGTTTATCCATCGATCAGTTTCAACCCCGCCACTGACAGCACGATCAAGGTCATGCAGATCACGCGGGGTGCCGAAACCGGGTCGTTGAACAGCATCACGCCCAGCACCGTGATGCCAAACGATCCGATCCCTGTCCATACCACGTAGGCCGTACCGGCCGGCAAATGCTTCATCGCCAGCGTCAGTAAAAACACGCTGCCGAGCGCGGCTGCAACGCCGCCGATGCTCGGCCACAAGCGCGTCCATCCATTTGCATATTTCAACGCCAACGCCATCAGGATTTCGACCGCGCTTGCGGCGAGCAGAATGAGCCATGCCATCGTGAGCCCCATCGGTGAGTGGTGAATGAGCGGCCAGCTTAGGGCTATAGTGATGCGCTCACCATTACTTACCCACTGGTAACCATGGCATTGCCCGAGTCCACCAACGCGCCCCTCGCCTCGACCGAACAGCCCTACCGCGGTGACGTTTTCGACGCCGCCTGTTCGTCGCGGCTCGCGCTCGAACTGATCGCGGGAAAGTGGACGCTGCTCATCATGCCGGCGCTGCTGCCCGGCCCGATGCGCAATAACGCCTTGCTGCGCAAGATCGGTGGCATTTCACAGAAGGTGCTGACGCAGACGCTCAAGGAACTCGAGCGCAACGGGCTGGTGATTCGTGAGGAGCAGCCGGGCGCGGTGGCGCACGTGGAGTACCGGCTCAGCGAACTGGGGCGAACGCTCAGTGACGCGCTGGTGACGCTCGATCATTGGGCCGAGGAAAACGCGGCCGAACTCGACGCTGCGCGTGAGCGCTATGACGCGCGGCAGCAAATGCACCGCTAGCCGGCTGCCTGCGGTTGCTGCGCACAATTGTTATTGAATCAAGGCTGCTTGTTTTCCGGACGCTCACGCGCCGCGGACCGCCTTTGCACGCGCACCAGAAGCGCCGATGAAAACGCGCGCATCCGCACGATCTTGCGCGTCTCTACCACTTCGCCGGCCACGTTCTTCGGCGGGTTGGGCTGTAGCGACCAGTAGAGGGCGAGGAGCCAGCCAAAGCCGGTCCAACCGAGGCATGCGTTGAAGAGCGCCAGCGTCAGCACGTCATGACGCTTGCGCCGGTCCGCGAGAATGCTCGGCAGAAAATACAGCGCCAGCGCGAGCACCGCGGCGATGGCCTGTACCACGACGTTGCCACCCATAGCCTGGCTCCTCAGGACGCGATGTATCCCCCGATTGTCGCGCGATTGTTTTCTTTGCGCTGGGTTGTTCCGAAACCTGCATGCAAGGCGAGGGGGTTCAGCGCGTCGCCCATCAGGACTATCATGGACGTTTCGACTGAACAGAACCGCCACGGACCGCCACCATGATCTCCGACGATACGACCCAGCAGACCCAGCGCATCAACCAGGACACGCTACGCGAATTCGTAGACCGTAAATGGAATGACGAGATTGTTCCTGCGCTCACGGACTACATCGCCGTGCCGGCCAAGAGTCCGGCGTTCGATCCCGAGTGGGTCAAGCACGGCTACCTTGAGCGCGTGATTACCGACGCGGCGCAATGGGCCGAACAGCAACCCGTGCGCGGCCTGAAACTCGAAGTGATCCGCTTGCCGGGCCGCACGCCGGTGATTTTCTTCGAAACGGCCGCGACCCGATCGGGCAGCGAAGAAACCATCGTGCTCTACGGCCACCTCGACAAGCAGCCTGAATTCGACGGCTGGCGCAACGACCTCGGCCCCTGGACGCCGAAGCTCGAAAACGACAAGCTGTACGGCCGCGGCGGTGCCGACGACGGCTATGCGATCTACGCGAGCATCACGGCGCTGGCCGCGCTGGACGCGCAAGGCATCGAGCGTCCGCGCTGCGTCGGCCTGATCGAAACCTGCGAGGAGTCGGGCAGCTACGATCTGCTGCCGTACGTCGACGCATTGCGTGAACGGCTCGGCAAAGTCGGACTTGTGGTGTGTCTCGACTCGGGTGCGGGCAACTACGATCAACTGTGGCTCACTACGTCGTTGCGCGGTCTGGTTGCCGGCGACCTCGAAGTGCAGGTGCTCGACGAAGGCATTCACTCGGGCGGATACGGCGGCATCGCACCGTCGAGCTTCCGCATCATGCGGCAACTGTTCGACCGCCTCGAAGACTCCGCCAACGGCACGTTGCTGCCGAAGGGTTTCCACGTTCAGATTCCGGCGGACCGTCTGCGCGAAACGGAAGCGACCGCGCAGATTCTTGGCGACGACGTCTGGAAGAAACTGCCGTGGGCCTGCGGCCAGGACGGCCGTCAGGTGCTGCCCACCACCACCGATCCGCAGGAAGCCTTGCTCAACTCGACATGGCGTCCGTCGTTGTCGGTCACCGGTGCGGCTGGCTTGCCCGCGCTTGCCGACGCCGGCAACGTGCTGCGTCCGCGCACGGCATTCAAGCTGTCGCTGCGCCTGCCGCCGCTGATCGAAGCGGAAAAGGCGGTCGCCGAACTGAAGGCGCTGCTCGAATTCGATCCGCCATACAACGCCAAGGTCACCTTCAAACCGGACGCCGGCGCGGCGAGCGGCTGGAGCGCGCCCGATCTCGCACCGTGGCTCGCCACCGCGCTTAACGACGCGTCGCGCACCCACTACGGCGCGGACGTTGCCTACATGGGGCAGGGCGGCACGATCCCGTTGATGAACGTATTGAAGTCGGGCTTCCCGAAGTCGCAGTTCATGGTGTGCGGCGTGCTCGGGCCGAAATCGAACGCACACGGACCGAACGAGTTCCTGCACGTGCCGTATGGCAAGAAGCTCACGGCAGCCGTTGCTCAGGTGATCGCGGCCGCGCCTTGATGAGCGTTTCGCTGCAATGACGCAGCAGGCGAATTAGCGGGCGCCCCGGGGCGTCCGCGTTTAAATATGCGAATTGAATAGTCCGTCTGTTAGCCCACAAATAAAAAACAAACCTCTACAAGCTATATTTTCGATTGCATTACCTAATCGAAGACTATTTCTTTCTCTTCCAAATCCGGCAAAAAATTCAAGCTTTGTTCGTTCGCTAATTTATTGCAGCCGGATGCTCATTTGCGGGCTAATTTCGCCCTTCCCCGGTGCGCAAGCGTTTGCGTCCGCAGGATCTTTTACCCATCCGTTCGCCTCCCCGCAGAGCGCCGTCTGGCGGGGCTTCACGCGCGTGTTGCATTCATCTGTTGGTTACCCCGCTCCCATCCGATTCCGGTCTGCTTTAGGCTCGCATTGCAATGCCAGTGTTTAACCTTAAAAGGACCGTTCAAAATGAATCTGCATAACCACCACGCCTGCCGTCCGTTCCTTGAAGCCGGCAATTTGTCGCAAGTCTCCGCCTACTATGAAGAAGGCCGCAACATCATGTGGATGATGCTGCGGGCGCAGCCGCGTCCCTGTTTTAATCTCGATCTGGTGCATGACATTCTGGGTCTCGCGCAGGCAGCACGAGAATCCGGTTTGCCGATCGATTTCTGGGTGACCGGCTCGTTGATTCCGACCATGTTCAACGTCGGGGGCGACCTCGATTTCTTCGCTGACACGATCCGCTCCGGCAAGCGCCAGGCGCTGATGGCGTACGCGCGCGCCTGCGTCGATTGCGTGCATGCTGCCGCGCGCGGTTTTGATACGGGGGCAATTTCGATCGCGATGGTGGAGGGCACTGCGCTTGGTGGCGGGTTCGAGGCGGCGCTCGCGCATCATTTCCTGCTGGCGCAGAACGACGCGCGCATGGGCTTTCCGGAGATCGCGTTCAATCTGTTCCCGGGCATGGGCGGCTATTCGCTGGTCGCGCGCAAGGTGGGGATGCGTCTGGCCGAGGAACTGATCGGCATGGGCGAGTCGCACACGGCTGAGTGGCACCACGGCAAGGGACTGGTCGATCAGCTGTTCGAGCCGGGCGACGCTTATATGGCGACGCGCACCTTCATCGATACGCTCCGGCCGAAGATGAACGGGATCCGCGCGATGCTGCGGGCACGCCAACGGGTGCTGCAACTCTCGCGCGCCGAGCTGATGGAAATTACCGAGGACTGGGTGGATGCCGCGTTCACGATCGAGGAGAAGGACCTCGTCTTTATGGAGCGGCTGGTGATGCTGCAGAACCGCCGTACTTCGAACCTGCGCCAGACGGCCTCCAGCGCGGCCAATTTCGCCTGAATCGCTCCGGGTCTCGACCCTATCGAGCGGCAGTGGGCGAGTTCCTCAATCCCCAGGGGACGTGTTTTTCGGGCGAGTGGAAGCTCAGGCAATCAGTCTGAGCTTCTGCCTGTCCTGCAACCAGCGTTCGAACTCCGCGACCGGCATGGCCTGGCCGTACAGGAAGCCCTGTACGTAATCGACGCCCAGCCCCCTCATGAACACCTCTTCCGATTCGGTTTCGATGCCTTCGGCGACCACCTTGAAATTCAACTCCTGCGCGACCACCACCATGGAGCGCACGAGTGCTTGCGCCTTGGTGTCGGCGTTGATCGAGCGGACAAAACTGCGGTCGAGCTTGATGACGTCGAGCGGAATGCGGCCCAACTGCGAGAGCGACGAATAGCCGGTGCCGAAGTCGTCCAGGTGAACCTGCGCGCCGAGCTGGCGGAACTGCTTGATCAGATCGATTGCCGCCGCTTCGTCCTCGATCAGGCAGCTCTCGGTGAGTTCCAGGTCGATCAGACACGGATCGAGATTCGCGCGCTGCAGCGCTTCGCTGAAATGCCGCACCACCGCCGTATCCACGAGTTGCCGTGCCGACACATTGATCGCAATGCGCAGGTTGTAGCCGTCTGCCTTCCATTTGGCCGCCTGCTTCGCGGCCGTTTCCATGACCCAGCGGCCGAGCACGCCGATGAGCCCGGATTCTTCCGCATAGCGAATGAATTCCACCGGCATGATCTGCCCGCGCTCCGGCGAGTTCCAGCGCACCAGCGCCTCCACGCCTTGCACCGCACCGGTGGCGAGTACGAGCTTGGGTTGGTAGTGCAGCGTCAACTGACCCTCTTCGAGACCGCGGCGCAGGTTGGTGTCGAGCCACATGTACTCGGCGACCTTGCGGTTCATGTCGGGTGAGAACACGCGATAGGTGCGCTTGCCTTCGTCTTTGGCAACGTACATGGCCGTGTCCGCCGAACGGATCAGCGATTCGAGGTCGTTGCCGTGTTCCGGATAGCGCGCGATGCCGATCGAGCAGCCCGTGTAGACCTCGACGAGCCCCAGGCTGAACGGCGTGCGCAGACGTTCGAGAATGCGCTGCGCGGTGGCTTCGAGATCGTGGGCGGTGCCTTGGGCGGCGAGCACGATGAACTCATCGCCGCCGAGGCGCGCGAGTACGTCGCCTTCGTTCAGGCAGGTGCTGATCGCCGACGACACATCGCGGATCAACCGGTCGCCGAAGACATGGCCGTAGTGGTCGTTGACCTTCTTGAAGTTGTCCAGATCGAGGAACAGCACGCCGACCGATTCACCTGGGGCAGCCGCTTCGATCGCAGCGCTGATCTTGTCCTGGATCGCGTTGCGATTGGCGAGGCCGGTGAGCGAATCGGTGTTCGCCAGTTCGGTGAGCCGTTCCTGCGCGAGCCGTTCTTCCGTGATGTCGGTGCCCGAGCAGATCAGAAACTGTTCTTCGACGCCGCTGCCGCTGTGAACGAACTTGTTGCGAAACAGGAATAGCCGTTCGCCGCGAAGGGTTTTCACGCGCCGCTCGACTTCGTACGAGACACCGCGATTGAAGAAACCCGTGATGTTCTGGCTCGACGCCGCGCCGGACTCAGTGGACATGAACAGCGCCCACACATTGCGGCCGACGATGTCTTCTTCCTTGACGCCGGTGAGTTCCTCGGCGAGACGGTTGAAGCGCTGTATTCGACCGTGTCTGTCGACGATCACCACGACCGAATTGACTTCGGACACGACCTGTTCCGCGAAAGAGAGACCATGGACGAGGTCGCGTGCAACGGACTCCGTATCGTCGTAGGCCGAGGCGGTGCCTGCCCACGTATTGCTGGCGAGTTTTTTACCGACGAGGTGCAGGCGCAGTGGTTCGCCGAACAGCCGTACGTCGAGGACGAGGTGCGAGGTGATGCCGGTGAGGCAGCGGATTTGCGAGGCCTGTTGGGGATTCAGCGGAATGGCGACATTAGCCGGCACGTCACCGGTGACGGGCGTGAGTTCCAGCGCGTTGCTGTCGTTCGACAGACGCCAGCAAGGGCTGCTTGTGCCGAACTGGGCAAACAGCACCTGATCGTGTTGGTCGTCGTTCATGAGATCCCCGGGCGGTGTGCCGATGAGCCAACCATAAAGGTGGGGTGGCGGCAAACAGTCTTCATCATACTTAAAGACTGACCCCATTGTAGCGAAGCGGCTGGCCTTCGGGCCTATAAACATTAACGGTCGTGATGGCCTTCGTCTTAAGACTTTTGTTTTGGCGTGCGCATTGGCCTGAAGCGTCGAAATCGCATTAAAACCGCATTAAACCGCCGCGGAATTAGCTCAGGACTGCCTCAAAACCGCCTGGCCAACGCGCTTCGGGCGTGTTCCCGCTCTGTGGGAATCGTTTCCACCGCGGGGTCAAACCAGAAAGTCCCCGCAACCAGCGTCGCGATAACGATTCCATCGCGATACAAAACCCGATTCCCGGCAACGGCAGGCACGCGTTCGCCCACCAGCAGCGTACCGGCAAGATTCAAAGGATCGGTTCCGGCGACACACACAAAAGCACCATCGTTCGCATGCCGTCGAACTTCACGCAAGATTGGAATCGCTTCCGGTAAAGCAAACTGTTCGCCGGCGAGGCCATTCACAAACCGCCCGCCACGAATGACACCGCGCGCTTCGAGCCGTTGAAACACGCGTAACAGGTCCCGCCACGGCGGCAGCCACTCGGCCTCGCGTTCGAGCAAACGCCAGAACACCACGCCATAGCGGCGCAGCAATGTCATGGCGACATGCTCGAGTACTTCGGGGGCGAATTGCTGACGGCGCGCCGGCGATGCTTCGGATGTCACAACAACGGGCTGCCGGCTGACGAGGGCCCAGCGTCCCGCGTCGTCCATTCCTCCGATCAATGCACTCGACCTGACACGCCGGCTACTGGAATAAGCACTGCGTTTGGCGACGGGTTTCAATAACGCCCGCAAGCCGGCGAAACTATCGGAATTCACGAGGCCCGCGGCAACCAGCTCGCCCAGTGCGTTCTCCAGTTCCATACGCAAGCCGTGTACCTCGGCCAGCAATTCGTCGAAAAACATCGCGCCATGCTGCGATAACGTGTCATGGACGCTCTGCGCGCGCGCCGATAGCTCCGGTTGTTTCGACGGATCGATCAGCGCGCGCCAGACGCGTACCTGCGCGCGCGGCAACAGCACGATCGGCGTGCTGCGCACCGGTCCCGCCGTACCGCGTGCCCGCTCGGTCAGACGGGTCCAGACGATCTTGCCGGCACGGCATAGTTCGTCGAGCGAAATGTTCGCGTACGCCTTTACGCGCGCCGGCAGAATATCTTCCTCCCATGCGCCCGCCGCGGCCTGAAAACCCTCCATCTGGTCGAGAACGGCGGCTAACGCGTCGCGTCCCTCGCTGCGGGTGTCCGGCGTCAAATGCTGCCACTCGAACAGAAAACGCATGAAGTCGTGCCGTTCCACGGGCTCGATTTCGCGTCGCAAGCGTTTGACCGTGTAACGGTGGATCCGCGCAAGCAGATGGCGTTCGCACCATTCTTCTTCGGTTGCGCCCGGCGAGAAGCGGCCGCGCATCACGTAGCCTTCAGCTTCGAGGCGCGTCAGCGTGTGTTCGACCGACGCCGTGGGCAAGTTCAGTGCCTGCGCGATTGCACGCACCGGCAGTGGGCCGAAGCCGGTGAGCCGGGCGCGCAGCACGTCGAGCAGGGCGTCGTCGGCGCTCCAGCTATCGGTATAGCCCTTCGGTGCGGTGAGCGCGGGCTCAAACCGGGCATCTGGGTAGAGCGCCTGGAAACAGGTCAGGCGCTCGGCGGGCAGCCACAGCGCGTCCTCAGCCGCGATCCGCAGGCGGGTCGCGCGGCCGGATTCGGCAAGCGAGGTGAGCCATGCCGGCCACGCTTCGATATTGCGCGCTTCAGCCTGCGTGATGCAGGCGAGACCTGTTAGCGCTTCGTGCATCTCGTCGGCGGTGCGCGCCTGCGGCCATGCCTCGTCGCGCACACTGTCGATCGCGTCAGCATCGAGTGCGCCGAGGTCGTCGGCGCTGGACGGATCGGTCCAGCGGCGGTTCTGCACGGCTTGCGTGCGGCGCTCTTCGATCGGCGCATCGTCGAGATAGGCGTAGGGCTTGGCCGTGAGGATTTCGGCGGCAAGCGGCGAGGGCGCCGGCAGATCGCGGGCGATCAGTTGCACGTCGCCCCGTTCAATACGACGCAGCAAGGCGATCCAGCTTTCGCTGTCCATCGCGTCGTGCAGGCAGTCGTCGACGGTTTGGTCCACTAAGGGATGATGCGGCAGTTCGCGCTCGCCGACGATGTTCTCCAGGCATGCGGCCTGTTCGGGAAACACGCTCGCCAGCAGATCTTCGCTACGCATGCGCTGCAATTGCGGCGGGGTCTTGCGCCCGCCGGTATAACGCGGCAGGCCGAGCGAGGTGGTCGCGTTCCAGCGCCAGCGCACGCCGAAGAGCGGCGCGTCGAGCAGCGCCTGGATCAGCAGATGCTCGGCGCTGTTCGAATGGAGGTATCGCCATACTTCGTCGAGTACGAAGGAATGGCTGCCGGTCAGCGAGAGGATGATCGCGTCTTCGGTGGCGGCGGCTTGCAGTTCGAAGTTGAAGGTCCGGCAAAAACGCTTGCGCAATGCGAGACCCCACGCGCGGTTCACGCGACTGCCGAAGGGTGCATGGATCACGAGTTGCGTGCCGCCGGATTCGTCGAAGAAGCGCTCCATCACGAGCGTGTTTTGCGTCGGCAGCACGCCGAGCGCGGCGCGTGCGCGGGCGAGATAGTCGACGATTTGCCGCGCGGCGGCTTCGTCGAGACCGAGGGCGTCGACGAGCCAGTCGATTGCGCGTTGGATGCGCGCCGTCATGAGCTCTTCCCCATCGAGCAGGCGCCCAATCTGCTCACGCAGGCGTGCGACGCCGAACGACAGTTCATCGCTGCGCCCCGGCGCCTCGCCTAGCCAGAACGGGATATTCGGCGGCTGTCCCTGTGCGTCCTCGACCCGCACGCGGCCGCTCTCGATCCGCAGAATCCGGTACGACGCATTGCCGAGTTGAAACACGTCGCCTGCCAGACTCTCGACGGCGAAATCCTCGTTGACGGTGCCGATATTGATCGCCTGCGGTTCGAGCACCACCGCATAGTCGGCGTTCTCGGGAATCGTGCCACCTGAGGTCACGGCGACCAGTTTGCCGCCGCGCCGGCCGCGCAAGGTGCCGCTCACCGCGTCGCGATGGATATAGGCGCCGCGCGGGCCGTGACGGCTGGTATAGCCTTCGGCCAGCATGCGCAGCACGGCGTCGTATTGCTCGCGTTCGAGGTCCGCGTAGGGGGCCGCGCGCCGCAGCATCTCGAACAGTGCGTCTTCGCTCCATTCGGCGCTCGATACTTCGGCGACGATCTGTTGTGCCAGCACATCGAGCGGCGCGCGCGGAATCCGCAACGCGTCGAGTTCACCACGCCGCACGCAATCGAGCAGGGCGGCACATTCGATCAGATCGTCGCGCGAAGCGGGAAAGAGCCGGCCCTTCGGCATGCCGCCCACATGGTGGCCCGAGCGTCCCACACGTTGCAGGAACGGCGCGATCGCGCGCGGCGAACCCATCTGGCAGACCAGATCGACGTCGCCGATATCGATGCCCAACTCCAGTGAAGCGGTCGCGATCAGCACCCGCAACTCGCCGCGTTTCAGGCGCTGCTCGGCGTCGAAGCGATGCTCCTTGGCGAGACTGCCGTGGTGCGCGGCGACTGCGTCCTTGCCGAGCCGCTCGGTCAGATGACGCGCGGCGCGTTCGGCCATGCGGCGGGTGTTCACGAAAATCAGCGTGGTGCGATGCATCGCGATCAGTTCGGCGAGGCGGTCATAGATGCGCTCCCACACTTCGTTCGGCATCACCGCTTCGAGCGGCACGGGCGGAATCTCCAGCGCGAGATCGCGCTCGCGAATGTGACCTACGTCGATGATCGCGCAGTCCGCCGGAATATCGCTTTCGATGCTGGCGCCGCCCACCAGAAAGCGCGCGACGGCGCTCACCGGTTTTTGCGTTGCCGACAGACCGATCCGCGGCAGGCGTCGTTGACACAACGCGTCGAGACGTTCGAGACTGAGCGCCAGATGACTGCCGCGCTTGCTGCCGGCAAGCGCATGAATTTCATCGACGATCACCGTGCGCACCGTCGACAGCATGCGCCGGCCGGAATCTGAGCCGAGCAGGACGTAGAGCGATTCCGGCGTGGTTACGAGAATATGCGGCGCGCGTTTTTTCAGCGCGTTGCGCTCCTGTTGCGTGGTGTCGCCTGTGCGTACTGCGGTACGGATGTCGAGCGGCGGCAGGCCGCGCGCCTCGAGTTCCGCTGCGATGCCTTGCAAAGGCACCTCCAGGTTGATGCGGATGTCGTTGGAGAGCGCTTTTAACGGCGAGACGTAGACCACGAGGGTTTCGTCGGGCAACGCGCCGCCGTTGGCGAGGCCTTGCTGGACGAGTTCGTCGAGCGCGGACAGGAAGGCGGTGAGAGTTTTGCCCGAACCGGTCGGCGCGGCCACCAGCGTCGAGCGTCCGCTGCGAATCTGCGGCCAGGCGGCGGCCTGGGCATCGGTGGGGGCGGGGAAGGTCTTCAGGAACCAGCTGGCGACTGCCGGATGGAAATCATCCAGCGCGCGAGGCGTGAAAGGGCCCGAAGCAGCGTTTGAAGTTGGCTGCACTACCGGATCGACGCCCGAAGAATCAGAGCGCTCGTCCAACGCGGCGGTGGATGTCGAGGCCGAAGTCATGCTGGCATAGATGGGGACGCGATGTGCCATATCCAGAGGGCGGCAAGCGCCGGCCTGTTTCGAGGATCAACAATCAGTCTGGCAGGTTTTCGGCGGCTTTGCCGATGCCTGGGTGGCGGCAATCGCGCTGAATAAGGCGGCAAAAACCGCAGGTGCGGACCGCACCGCACCTGCAGCACAGTCCGGCGCAAAACTACCAGACCCAGCGTACGCCTGCGTCGCCCGTCACCGTTCTCTGGTGTGCGCCACCCAGATTCGTCACCCAGCCGAGCGTCGCGAACACGCTGCCCGACGTGCTGAATTTGCCGACCACGCCCGCGCCGAGTTGCGCCGCGGTTTGCCCGACAGTGCCCGGAATCACGGTCCCGCCGCCGAAGGTGACTTTGTCGTCGGAGCCGAATTCGCGTAGGAAGCTGACACGCAGATAGGGCCGCCAGGCGATTGCGAAGGCATCGAACTGAGCTTGCAGGCGCGCGCCGATTCGTCCGACGAAAGTATTACCGCTGTTGAAGCCGACGCTCGATACGCCATCGTTGAAATCGGACAACGACAGGTGCTGCCACACGAGTTGCGCTTGCGGTTCGAGCGTGAGCCCCGCGCCGAGCGGAATCGGCAGACCGCCTTCGAGCGAGCCGGTCACTGCGTTGCCGTGAGTCGTCGTATTGAGGCCGTCGCGCGAATCCGGATCGACGGTCAACGAACTTCCCATCAGCACGGCGTCCGTGTACCAGCCGCTTGGGCCGATATGCGTCCAGTAGCCGCCGAGGCTGTACGCGTTGATCGCAAGGTGGCCTACCGCGAGATTGGGCATGCCGAGCGCGAAGCCGTCGACGTCGCCGGTGGCCCGCGCGAAACCGACAAACAAACCGTAGTGATTGCGCTGGCCGCTCGCGCTGCGATCCGCGTAAAGATCCTGCCCGGCCTGGATGCCATACACGGAGCCGTCGAATTGCGGACTTGCCGTGCCGTTCTGGCTCAGCACGCTATGGCCGCCCCACACGCGACCCCACGCGGCAGGCAATTTTCCGCTTTCGCTCAACAAGGCCTGATCGCCTTGCCGGTCATGAAACGTATCGATCTGCATCAGGCCGAGCTCACGCGCGACGCCGGGCGCTGCGGCGTAGACCGGCACTTCGACGCGATACAGCGGTATGGCGGCCGAGCCAGCGGGGGGCGCGGGCGGCAAGGGCGGCGTGCCCTCGGCCGCAATCGGCACGCCCGACGCGACAACGGGTGGTTCGCCAGGGGCGCCCGGCGTCGTGACCGGCGGCTGGCCGGGTACCGTTGCGGTCGGCAGCGGCGCAACCGTATTGCGCAGATACCAGTTGTCCGTCGTGCCGCTGCTCACACCGCCTTTGGCCAGATAGTAGGAATACGCGCCGGCCTTCACCGGTGCAGCCAGCGTAAAGGCGCTCGAGGCGGTGGTGGCGCCATTGGTCGCCTGAATCACCTGAATGCCGTCCGCTACTGTTTGTGCGCCCTGGCCGCCGACGTTCGTGACTTGCAAGTGCGTCGAACCAGTGGCCGTTCCGCCGCTGAGCACGAGGCGATCGGACGCCGCGCCGTCGCCGGCGACGACGGTGTTCAGGCCGATGGTGCCGTCCTGTCCGGTGTAGTTGCCCGCCACATTCAAGCGGTTGCCCACACCGCCGGCGGCAGGGCCGCCGATCTGCACGAGTCCGGCATTCACCAGCGAACCGTTGATCGAGAACGCGCCATTGCCTTCGCTGGCAAACGACGGCACTGCATTCGCCACCGCGAGCGTGCCGTTGTTCGTGACCGCGCCCGTCACGCTGCCATAGCCGCCGAGCGTCGCACCTGCGGCCACCGTGATGGCGCCGCCGCCCGTCAGCGCGGCGCTGGCATGGGTGGCGTCGCCGATCGCGAGGGTGCCCGCTGCGACCGTGGTTGCGCCGCTATAGGTGCTCACGCCGGTCATCAGCAAGCTGCCACTGCCGGCTTTCGTCAACGCGCCGGTTCCGCTCACCGCCTGGGAGAGCGTGCTATCGAAGGATTGCGTATCGATCGTGCCGCCGCCCGCGGCCAACGTGATGGCACGTGTGGCGGCGAGGTCGAAACTTGTAGTCAATTGCAGCGTGCCGCTGTTGAACGTGAGGCCGCCAGTGTTCGCGCCGAGCGCGTTGTCCGCGCCGACGGCAATCGTGCCTTGATCGATCGTCGTGCCGCCCGAATAGGTGTTGCCGCTCGCCGCAGCCGGTGCAAGCGTCAACACGCCGGCACCGGTTTTATCCACTGCGCCGGTGCCGCTGATCGATCCCGTGTAGGTGCCCGCGCTATCCTGGGCAAACCGCACGAGTCCATCGTCGGTCACGGTGGAGGGCAGGTTCTGCGCAGTCGCCTGCAAGGTCGCGCCGCTATCGACGAGCGCCGTTGCGCTCGCGCCTAACGTGCCGGTGAGATTCAGCGTGCCGGTTTGCACATGTGCGAGCGTGAAGGTCCCGCTACCGGTCCAGTTCCACAGCGTGCCTTGCATCAGCAAGGTCTGAAAGTTGGTGAACGCATTCGACGCCGTGCCCGAGCCTTGCAAGGTCACCGTATTCGATCCTGCGCCACCATCGGCTGCGCCGTTGATCACCGATCCGGTTTGCAGAATCAGCGAATCGTTGCCGTTGCCCATCGTGATGGCCGTGCCGATACCGCTTTGCACAAGCCCCGCATTGATGATGGTGCTGTTGCCGTTGAGCGTGCGGATGCCGGAGCCGTTCTGGCTGATGATGCTGCCGCCCGCGAGGTTCTGGATCGTCGCCACGAAGCTCGATCCCGCGGTGTTGGAAAACACCGCATCCGAACCGCTGCCGCTCGCGCTGATCGTGCCGCTGTTGATCAACTGGTCGTTATTGCCTTGCAGATAAGCGGTTGGACTGGCCGAGCCCGTGGTAGTCAACGTGCCGCTGTTGTTGATGGTGCCGCTGCCGCCCAGAATCGATGCCGCGCGCGCGTTGCTGCCCGAGGTCGTCACGCTGCCGCTGTTGATCAACGTGTTGTTCAACTGGCCGACGTTCGTTTGTCCCCACGCGGCCGTCATGCCGTAAGCGTTGGGACCGCTGGTGGTGATCGATCCGCGATTGGTCAGCGTGTTGCCGCTGCCGTTGGCGGCCATGCCGTCGTTGAAGGCGCCGGTCGTGGTGATGACGGCGCCGCTCGCGTTGGTAATCTGATTGCCATTGCCCACGCCGAGCAATACCGCGCCGCGCACGGTGCCCGTGCCGCCGCCTCCCGTCAGTGTGAAGTTGCCGCTGCTGTTGATCGTGCTGTTGGTGTCGACGCTGAAGATAACCGGATTGGCGCTGCGCACGAAGCTGCCCGAGGCGGTGCTATCGGCATTGATCGTCACACCGGTGCTGCCGGTTTGCGCAATCACGGCGGCGATGCCGCTGCCCGTGCAGGTGACTGTCGTATTGCTCGGCGGCGCGGTATTGCTGCACGCGGCCATGGCTGAGGGGGTGAATGCCTTTGTGAGCAGCACGACGCTGCCGAGGCCGATTCCAAACGTTTTCTTCTTCTTCATACGCACGGTCCTTGTTAAAGGCACTGCACCATACGAGCGGAATGGTCCGACTTATACACGCCTTACCAAAACTTTCCAAACGTCCCCGACATAACATTACGAATATGTTGCGAATCGCCGACGCTTGACCGAGACCCGCATGGCGCCTCGCTCTTCGCAGGAGAAGGCATTTTTTCCGGACCGAAAAAGCGCTGCGGTAACTCCTGCGGGAACCGTAAGTGGTTTGAAACATTCGTTCGTCGGGCGGCGGATCAGGACGCGCGCCGGGTCCTGCCGAAATTTGCCGGGTGCAGTACCCTGTACGGCTCACCGATCCACGAATCCACGATGGAGTCTCGACGATGCGATACAACCAGTTAGGCCGTACCGGTGTGTTTGTTTCGGAGCTGTGCCTGGGCACGATGACCTTCGGCGGTGGCGGGGGCATCTGGAAGCAGATCGGCGATCTGCAGCAGGGGGACGCGGAGCGGCTGGTCGGCCGGGCGCTCGATGCGGGCATCAATTTCATCGACACGGCCGACGTTTATGCTGATGGCCTATCCGAAGAGATCACCGGTCAGGCGTTGAAGAACCTGAAAGTGCCGCGCGACAAGGTTGTGGTCGCAACCAAAGTCTTCGGTCAGACGGCAGAGTTTCCGAACGCGCGTGGCGCCTCTCGTTATCACATCATCGACGGGATCAAGGCGAGCCTGAAACGCCTGCAACTCGATCACGTCGACCTGTATCAGATCCACGGTTTCGATCCGGCCACGCCGATCGAAGAAACCGTGCGCGCGCTCGATACGCTGGTTCAGCATGGCCATGTGCGCTATGTCGGGGTGTCGAATTGGGCCGCATGGCAGATCGTGAAGGCGCTGGGCATCGCGGAGCGCCTCGGCCTCGCGCGCTTTGAATCGCTACAGGCGTATTACACGCTGGCGGGCCGCGACCTCGAACGCGAACTCGTGCCGATGCTGCACAGCGAAGGGCTTGGACTGATGGTGTGGAGTCCACTCGCGGGCGGCTTGCTGAGCGGCAAATATGGGCGCGAACAGCAGGGCGAGGCGGGCAGCCGTCGCACGACATTCGATTTCCCGCCGGTCAATCGCGAGCGCGCTTATGACTGTATCGACGTGATGCGCGATATCGCGGAGACGAAGAAAGTGTCGGTGGCGCAGATCGCGCTTGCGTGGCTGCTGCATCAACGCGTGGTGAGCTCGGTGATCGTCGGCGCGAAGAAAATCGAGCAACTCGACGACAACATCGCTGCCACGGGGGTCACGCTGACCGCCGATGACCTTGCGAAACTCGATAAGGTCAGCACGCTGCCCGCTGAGTACCCGGGCTGGATGCTGGAACGCCAGGGCGAGGTGCGCCGCAAGCAGCTTGAAGAGGCGCGTCATCCGGCGTAGCGCCAGCTGCAAGCCGCGGCGTGCGCGGCTCGCGTTGCACGGCGGATAGGTCGTGGGTGAGCGGTGCAGCGGCGTGCCATCACGTCGCTACACCGCCTGCCTCACGCTGCCGGCTTGCTATCCGCCTGATAAGCGGCGACGGCGTCCATCGTGCGTGCCGAGTACACCATGGTGGCGCCCGCGTTCATCGCGACCGCCACGCCGAGCGCTTCGGCGATCTCTTCACGTGTCGCGCCGTGTTTCAGCGCTTCGGCGGTATGCACGGTGATACAGCCGTCGCATCGCAAGCTCACGGCCACCGCGAGCGAAATCAGCTCGCGCGTCTTCGCGCCGAGAAGATCGGCCTTCTGGCCCGCGCTCGACATCGTTTGATAGGCCTTCACCGTATCCGGCGACAGTTTGGCGATCTCGCCGATGCGGCCGAACAGTTCCTTGCGGTAATCGATCCAGTTCAACATGACAGTGCTCCTTTGTTTGCCAGGCTCCGGCGGGTGCCGGTGTCGTTAGGCAAAGTATTGCGCTGTGCCGCGATATCCTGAATACTCGATTCGCTCAACTTTTAGCGCGACCGTCTCATGGATACGCTCAGCCGACTGATCGACCTCGCCCGGCCGCAAGCCAGCCTCGATCTGCGTTGCCTGCTCACGGGGGGCTTCGACATCGATCACACGCCAATGGAGGCGGGCATTGCACCGTTTCATCTGGTGCTGGACGGCGAATGCGTCGTCGAGACTGCGGGTGGCGCGCAGGTTGTGCTGCAGGCGGGCGATTTCATGCTGTTCCCGCGTGGCGCCGCGCATCGGGTGCGTGATATCGGGCGGACAGTTGCCACCGCGCCGCTGACGTTGAGTCATGACGGCATGCTGCCGTTGCGCCGCAATGACGAGCACGAGGGCGGCGCCGATCTCGATCTGCTATGCGGCCGGTTCGTCTACGCGCCCGGTTCCTCGGCGTTGCTGCTCAACGCGTTGCCCGACCCATTTCATGTGTCGCTCGGCAGCGTGCAAACGCTCGGCGCGTTGCAGACGGTGATTGCATTGATGCGAACCGAAGCGGAGCAACGTCAGCCCGGCGCGCTCGCGATCGTCACCGCATTGAGCCACGCGCTATTCGCAATGGCCTTGCGCGTGCACGGCGAACAGAATGCATCGACTGCAGGCGTGTTGGCACTGTTGGCCGATGCGCGTCTGGGCGCGTCCGTACAGAGCATGTTGAGCGCCCCCGAACGGGCCTGGACGATTGCCGAACTGGGCGAACGCGCGGCGATGTCCCGCGCGACTTACGCACGCCATTTCAACGAGCGTGCGGGTATGACGGTGATGGATTTCCTCACGCAGATTCGTATGACGATCGCGTGCGATCTGCTGCTGCGCACGCAGCGCAGCGCCGCGGAGATCGGTGAGGCCGTGGGGTATCAATCGGAAGCCGCCTTCGGCAAGGCGTTTCAGCAGAGCGTCGGCGCGACGCCGGGACGTTACCGGCGTCAGCCGCAAGAGAACGATCAGAAGTCCGGCTAGGCTTTGTCGGGTCGGCCGAACCAGTGCTTCTCTATCCTTGACATGATCAAGGTCACGAGCAGTGCGCAGACGGTGCCTAACGTGACCTCGCCGAGGCGCAGCAAGGCCCTGTCCCACGGCGAACCGACGCCCGGCACCAGCAGCATGATCGTCGCCGTAATGCCACCCAGACGCGCGGCGCTGCCCACGTTCACGACCCAGCAAATCAGAATCGCCGCGCCAACGGTGGCCGCGTAAGCGGCGAGATAGCCACCGCCGAGGGTTGCGCCGATGAGCCCGCAGACGGCCCCGACCATCGCGCCGATGAACTGATCGCGCGACAGATTGCGCGTGTCGATATAACTGTGCTGGCTGACCGCAATCGCCGTAATCGCGGCCCAGAAGGCTTGCTCTGTGTGCAGCCAACGGCCGATTACGAAGGCGAGGCTGCCGCCGGCCACCGCCTGCGCGGCCATCACACTGCCTTCGGCCAGCCGGTCGCCCAGCGGCAGCGCCTTGAGAAAAGCGAACAGCGAATTGGCGGCGTTCGTCCGCGCTTCACGTCTTGATTCGTCGGGAGCGGTCATCGAATGGGGAGGAGCTTGTTGCAGCACGAGGGACTCGTATTCTAGCGAGGTCCACGGCGGACATCGTGGTTTTCGCTGCTGCGCAGGCTGTGGTACCAGCTCATCAGAGGCGTAGCCGAGACGCCGTGAATCACGACCGAAGCCGCAACGACCGCCAGCGTGAGCGGCACCAGGGGCACGACGTCGGATGCCACGCTGTGTTCGAGTGCATACGCCAGGTAGTAAAACGAACCGATTCCGCGGATGCCGAACCAGCTCATCAAACGCCGCTGCGCTAGCGTCGCGCTCGACCCCAGCAGCGACAATTCCACCGACGCCGGCCGTACGAGCACGAACAGAGCAACCGTGAGCGCGACCGTCTGCCAGGTGAGAAGCGGTGCTTGCAGCGTGGCGAGCACATTGCCCACCATCGCCATCACCGCCACCTCCGCGATGCGTTCTAGTTCGATCGTGAAGCCCATCACCGACTCCGTCATATACGCATGGGCTTTGCTCGGATTTGCCGCGGTTGCTTCGACGTCTTCGGAATCGACCGTACCGATCGCCTCGCGAGGTGAAGCGCCGCCGCTCGCGCGATGCTCGGCGCGGCGCATCGCGACGCCCGCGGCAAACACCGCCAGAAAGCCATACGTATGCGCGAGTTGCGCGGCGCCAAACGAGAGTTCGATCAGGCCCAACGCGAAGAAGCCCTCGAGACCGAGGGCCTGCGCATGGCGCGTACGCAGCCAGGTGACCGCATGTGTTGTCACCCAGCCGAGCAGGCCGCCGATCGCGATTGCGCCGGCCACGCCCCATACGATGCTGCCGGCGAGCCGGAAACTCAGCACGTCGGTGACTGGAGTGGCAGGCGCCGCGCATATCGCGAGGCCGAGCATGACGAAGGGGAGCGCGACGCCGTCGTTCAGGCCACCTTCGCCGGAGAGCGCGAAGCGCAGCAGGTCGTGGTCGCCGGGATTGTGCACCTGGACGTCATGAGCGAGTACCGGATCGGTCGGGGCGAGGATCGCCGCGAGCAGCAGGGACGGGCCCCAGCCAAGATGCAATACGTAGACGCCGAACAGCGTGAGTAGAGGAATAGTCGCCAGCATGGCGAGGAAGCCGAGGCGCAGCGGTATGGTCCAGAGCTTCTCGAATACGCCGAGCCGCAAACGCAGCCCGATGGCGAACAGCGACACCAGCAGCGCGACTTCGGTGACGGCTCGTAGCAAATGTGCATCGGCGACGATATCGAGGCGCAACAGGTCGATGCCGGACGGCCCGAGGGCGTAGCCGATCGCGAGGTAGAACATGGCGGCGCTAACGGGCAGGCGCCGCAGCGTCGTCGCTGCCACGCCCATAAACACGAGCACGGCGCCGACGATGAGAAACCACAGTGTTTCGTGCATGAGGATCCGGTTGGGGCCGGCATGCAGGTGACGCATGCGCGGCCGGCACATCAAGGCAGGTGCGGCTCGAAGCAACGAGCCGCACCTGCCCGCAACCTGTGTGCGAACGACAGGATTTACAACGGGATCTACAGCTTCAACCCGCCGGCCTCCGGTGCATCAGACGACCCCGCCGGAATGTCCCCGGCACCCAGATCGTCGCGCCGGTCATACGGGTCGCGTCCCCAGTAGGGCTCGCTGCCGTAGTACTGATGTACCGACGTGGCCCATGTCTGGTCCGCCATGGCCGGCCAGTGGTCCTTGTCGAACCCCGGTGCGTTTTTCACGCGCTCGGCGGTCATGTCGAGGACGAAGCACTTCTCTTGTGTATCGAGCGTGAGGGCACGCCAGGGAATCGCCAGCAGTTTGTCGCCGATGCCGAGAAAGCCGCCGCTTGATAGCACTGCATAGGCGATACGACCCGAGCCGACGTCGAGCATGATGTCCTTGACCTTGCCGATGTCTTCGCCATCGCTGCTAATCACCTTGTTGCCATCCAGGGTGGCCGCGGCCATGACTTCCGGGCCGGGACCGTCTGCAGTCGCGCTGCCTTTGCCGACGATACGTGCGCCTTGGCCCTGCCGCGTGCCGCCTTGGGTCTGTGTCTGGTTGAGCATGATGTTTCTCCTTACCGGTTCGATGTGTGGAGAGAACTGAGCAATCGGCGTTCCTTCGATTCGCAGCAGCGCGGCATAGCCCTTGCTGCGGCTTTGGCCAACAGCATGAGTGCCAGTGCCCAGCTCGAGCGGCAGAAGCACGGATTGGACAAGCTCGCGCTGCAAGCGGCAAACGCCGTCCATTCACTTAGGGAGACTTCGATGAACTATTCAAAAGCATTGCTGGTGTCGGCATTGGTCGCGATGTCGAGCGTCGCTTTCGCGCAAGCGGGCGGCAACGGTAACGGCGGCGCGGGCGGAGGCGGATCCGCTGGCTCGAGCAACAACGCCGCACATGATGCGGCATCCGCAGGGTCGACTTCGGGGGCAATGAGTGCCAGCGGCTCGAAAACGCATCACATGTCGAAGTCGAAGGCGAAGACCAAGAAGCCGATGAGCGATTCGACCAGTACACCGGGTGCGGACGCGGGCAGCGGCACGAACGGCCAATAACGCAGGCGATGAACATCAATGATGGCAGGCGAATCCGCGCTCGCGTCATGCAGTTGCGGATTCACCTGACCGATGACGGAGGAGAAAGATGAAACAGCTATCCAGACAATGCGCGGGCATGCAGGTGCTGATCGTGGCAGCGGTGGTGTTATTGACCGCGGCCGCAGGCTGCAAACGGTCCGATAACGGCAGCGCGGATACGTCTACTGCCGCCAGTTCCGCGCTGGCCAGCAGCGGCGTGATGAACGGCAACGCGGCCACCGGCAGTACTGCAGATACGAGCAGCGGCGCGGCGGCGGCTGCCGCAACCGAAGCGGCGAGTAGGTCTGGCGCAGCCTCAGCGGCCTCCGGCGCCAGTCAATAAGAGGTTGGTCGGAGATCCGAACCTCAGTTTTGCTCAGCGAGCCGCCTGCTTGGCGTCACGCGATGCCGTGACCTCGCGCGACGCGGCCGACCGCCGTGCGGTTTGCGTGCCGGTCTTCGCCGCAGCGTTTTTGCGCGCCACCACGCGAGATTTTTTCAACAGAGTGGTCAAGGAGCCGTTGATGCTGTCCGTCACCGCCGTCTCCCGCATCTTGCGGCCCTTGGCGCCGGCCGTGCGTGCCAGCTTTGCCGCACGTTTCTCCGCATGGGCAAGCAGCGTGGCAAATGCCACTTCGTCCGCTCTCAATCCACGGCGTGCCTGGCCAGGTGGCAAGCTCTGCAACTCGGCCGCCTCGAACGCACTGATTACCGCCGGATGGATGTAGCAGCGCCGGCAAACCGCGGGCGTATTGCGCAATAGCGCCGCCACATCCTTGACCGTCGCAACGATATGGCGGCGCGCCTCCGTAGCGCTGCTGCACACCAGCCGCCGTAGCGCGGCCAAGGCATAGACGCTGCCGGCCCACGTTCGATAGTCCTTCGCGGTGAAGTCGGCATCGCTCGCGCGGCGCAGGTAGTCGTTGATGTCGGCCGACCCTATCGTGCGGCGCGTGCCGTCTTCGTCGAGGTACTGAAACAGGTCGTGGCCCGGCAGTTCGGCGCAGCGGCGCACGATGCGTTTGATGCGCGGATTGTCCACCGTCACGTCATGCTCGATGCCGCTTTTGCCGCGAAATTTGAAGCGCAATTGGCCCGCTTCGATCTTCACATGCTTCTTGCGCAGCGTCGTCAAACCGTACGACTGGTTCTCGCGCGCGTATTCCACACTGCCGATGCGGATCAGCGTCGTGTCGAGCAACTGCACGATCGCCGCGAAGACTTTGTCGCACGGCATGCCCGGCAGCTTCAGGTCGCGAGCGACGCGTGCGCGGATTTTCGGTAACGCGCGGCCGAACTCGGCCATGCGTTCGTACTTGTCGGCGTCGCGTGTCTCGCGCCAGCGTGGGTGATACCGGTATTGCTTGCGGCCGCGTGCGTCTCGGCCCGTCGCCTGGATATGGCCGCGCGCGTCGGGGCAGATCCAGACGTCTTCGTAAGCGGGCGGAATGGCGAGGGCATTGATGCGTTTGATTTCCTCTTCGTCGTCGATGCGCTTGCCGCTCAGGTCGATGTAGATGAAGCCGTCTTTTTCACGCTTGCGTGTGTAGCCGGGCTTGCTGTCGTCGGCATGGCGCAGGCCCGGCGGCAGGTCGGCAGGAGTGGCTCGTTGCGCGGCGGTTTCGTCCGCGCGTCCAGCGCGCTCCGTGCGGCGTTGCATCGGTTGGGTCGTGGCAGCCATGGTTGCAGGTAGAAGTTTCAAGCATGAAGCGCGAATGCGCCGATGACTGGCCGCGAGCAAAAGCGATGCCCGCAGCGCGCTTTGCGCATGGTGGCGCGCTTGGACGGAACAGTCCTTACGCACCTTGCTACCGGTGCTGAAGGCGGCGGTCAGGCATGGGCACGTCTTTTGCTGACTAGGGACGTAACGAACGGACAGAGACAAGGGACGCAGAAGCGGTTCTGAAATACCGCGAGCTCATAGCTCAGCCCGCTTCGGAAGACAGATCGACCAGGGAGAAAACGTATGAAATTCCGATATTCCGTACAAGTGATGGCTGTTGCGCTGGGGCTTGGCGCAGCGTCGATCGGGCCTGCATACGCACAAGCCAGTGACGCCCCCGCTAGCGCTGCGCCGGTGAGCGGCACAAAGCTCTCGCCTGCAGACCAGCAGTTCGTGCAGGATGCCTCACAGGCCGACGCCACCGAAATCGCGGCAAGCAGAATCGCACTCAAGAATTCGAGCGATCCGCACGTCAAGAAATTCGCGCAGCAAATGATCGCCGACCATACGAAACTCTCGCACGGCATGGCCGCAATCGTCGCGAAGAAGGGGCTTGCCACGACGCCGTCCGCCGATTCGGCGCTGGTCGGAAAACTGCAGACGCTCAAGGGCAACGAATTCGATCAGGCCTACGTCGAGCAGATCGGTGTGGAAGCGCATCAGCGAGCGGTCGACCTGTTCCAGCAGGAGAGCCAGAGCGGCACCGACTCACAACTGAAGGCGGCCGCCGCGCACGCGCTGCCGACGATCAAACATCACCTCGCGATGGCGCAGCAACTGGCCGGTTCAATGAAGGGTTCGTCATGAACGCGATCCTGCCCCGGCCGGCCTATGAGGACTCCCTTATGCAGATCACTTTTCCCGACGACAAGCCGCTCTTCGACGGAGCGAATCTGACTGTGCGCTTCATGGCGCGCGTCGACGGCGAAGCGGTTGTGTGCGCGATTACGGCCGAGGCGCTGGAAGATCATTTCGGCGCCGATTCCGCGCTCGAATCCGCCCTGATGGCTGCTTTTGACAAGGGGCGCAATCGCATCCGCTCGGTTTGCGCAGAAGCACTCGACCAGAACGCCGGTGAAGGCGTAGTGTTGCATAGTGGACTGTTCAGAGTGGAAGGCATGGAGCCCGATCGCGGCACCGCCGCGTAGTCCGGGCACACGCCTGCCTCCCGCGTGGATTTTTGCAGCGCAGCGCGATGCCGTGTGGCGGCAGGGTCCGCAAAACGCGTTTCAACGATGTAAGGAGGCCTTATGTCACTCATCGTCGCAGCACGGTTTACGACTTTCCCCGCCGCCGAAGATGCGGCGCAAAAGCTCTTCAACGCAGGTTTCGTCGAAGAAGACGTCACGCTGTTTTTTGTCAATCCGCGTGGCCAGCACGCGCGCTATCCGATCGGCGGCGATACCGGCACCGATCCGGGCGCGAGAGAAGCCCCGAAGGGCGCCGGCATGGGCGTGACGATCGGCGCGGTAGTGGGCGCTGTGGTCGGCGTCGGGATCTTCGCGGCGTTTTCGGCGCCGATTCTCGTCTCGCTGATCGCGGCCGGCGTCGGCGCATACATAGGCTCCCTCGCCGGGGCGATGGCGCGCACGCGCGAAGGCGGCGAGGCCGGCCACCACCATTTGCGCTTCCATCAGGAATTGCGCGACTCCGGCGTGCTGGTTGCCGTGCATGTATCGCCCGACAATCAGTTCGACGCGGCTAAGGTATTGCGCGAAGCAGGGGGCCTCGCGATCGAACGCGCGAGCGGGCGCTGGCAGCAAGGGCGCTGGGCCGACTTCGATCCGCTCAAAACGCCCGAACCACTCAACGAGTTCGGCGAATTCAGCGAACGGCATGCCTGAGTGAAGCAATAAATGAGGCAATAAATGAGGCAATGAGTAAGGCGATCGCTTTCGCTTGAGTGGAGACGCTGCAACCCACAGAACGGCCCGGCAAATGTCGGGCCGTTTTGCATTCATGCCGGGGTATTCGCGAGCCGGGCACGCCTCATGCGCATAGACATGCGAACCCCGCGGCTACATGGAAGTGCGTAGCGGCGGATTCCTCGATTAACGAAACCCCTGGAGGTATTGAATGGCTACGAACGTTGTCTCCGTGCTGAACGATCTGGTCGAAACGTCGAAGGATGGCGAGAAGGGCTTTCGCAAGGCGGCAGAAGACGCGCATGACGCGCAGCTGAAATCGCTGTTTCTGTCGCGCGCCGAAGACTGCACGCGTGGTGCGCGTGAATTGCAGGATGCGGTTCAGGCGCTGGGCGGCAAGCCCGAAACAGGCGGCAGTATGAGCGGTGCGCTGCATCGCGGCTGGGTCGACGTGAAGTCGGCTGTGTCGGATCGCAGTGATCACGAGATCCTCGCCGAATGCGAAAAGGGCGAAGACGTTGCGAAAAAGCGCTATCACGACGCGCTTGAAAAGGAGTTGCCGCTGGACGTCCGGGCGCTGGTTGAGCGTCAGTACCAGGGCGTACTGCAAAACCATGATCGCGTGCGTGACTTACGCGATCAGTACGCTGCGGCCAGGCCGTAATTGCAGATAGAAAACTGCAGGTAGAAAAGGAAACCGGCGCTCACAAGAACGCCGGTTTTTTGAAGCTGGACAACAACAGCAGCGAAGACGCTGCTGTTGTTCCGCGCAGTTATTCCGCTACGACCTTCAGATGGTTCCTCACGCTCGAGACGCCATCTACGCCCTTCACGACTTCCCCTGCTGCGGCCTTGTCGTCAGACGAAGGCACTGAACCCGTGAGCCACACCACGCCCTTGCGGGTCTTCACGTGGATGTGAGTCGATTTGACGTTCTTCGCGCTGAGCAGTTCGGCCTTGGCCTTGGTGGTGATGGTGCCGTCGTCGACGTGCTGACCGATAGTTTCGGATGCTGCCGACGGGGCCGAGCCGCTGGTTTGCGCCGTAGCGTTCAGAGCGAATGCGACACAAGCGATGCTGCCTGCGGTCTTCAGAAGTTGGATGGTCTTCATGGTTTCTCCTTCGGGTGTTGATAAAAAATGCGGTCTTGTTACCTGCGGTCGATCGCGGCCGAAACCGTTGATGACTCGCGTGGGGTCGTTGCCGCTACGGTTCCGTCAGGGCCCGTTATCGACACCGGACGACGGTCTATGCATGTGTTTCGTTTGCGTGGCTACGTTGCTGCTTGCGCTACCTCGCGATCGACTCGCGTGCAAAGACCCACGTCCGTCCACACCGTGTTGATTCGCAAGCTGTGTGCCCGGTACACCGCACGAATGCCCGATGCCGGGACAAGCCGGTGCTGCACATGCGTTTAGGCTGAGGAATAGAGGGGCGGCCACGTGCGGCGGGCTGTTCGACGGTCCGTAAGGCCGGCGACCGGAAATTGCCGGGTCCTTGTAAAAAGGGCGCGCGCCCACTGCGCAATTGGCGGGCCTGAAAAGGCAAAACTTAGAAAAAACAGTGTGTTGGGCGAGCTGGTATGACAGTTGCTCTACTGAGGCCAGATACCTTTTCCAAGCTATTAACGGGACCTCACTACAATGCCGTCAATCGAACTACGCGCAAGGCAGTCCCTCGCACTCACGCCGCGTCTGCAGCAATCGGTGCGTCTGTTGCAGTTGTCGTCTCTCGAGTTCCAGCAGGAGTTGCGCACCGCGCTCGACACCAATCCGTTCCTCGAGTACGACTCGACCGACACGGAAGACGTCGCGCTCGCCACTGCAACGCCAGGCGATGACGTCGGTGGGACGCCCGCCACGGACACGGTCGCCGCGGCCGAACCTGAATCGTCACCGGTCGACAACAGCGCTGGCGACACAATGGAAAGCGCAGGGCAGGACGACGTACCCGGCGACTTTTCGGGCGACTACAGCACCCGTAGTTCGACGCGCCAGAACGGCGACTCCGACAGTAGCGATCCCGCTGAATGGGCGCGTTCCCAACCGACCTTGCGCGAGCAGTTGCACGACTCGCTGCGTCTCTATCGACTCGACGACCGTGACCGCGCGGTGGCCCGTTTTATCATCGAGGCGCTCGATGACGACGGCTATCTGCGTCAGGAACTCTCCGAGCTCGCCGACAGCGTCGACCTCGAACCCGAACTGACTGAAGAAGAATTGCTGGTGGCGCTGCGCCTCGTGCAATCGCTCGATCGTCCCGGTCTTGGCGCCCGCTCGTTATCCGAATGTCTGTCGCTGCAGGTCAACGCGTTGCCCGCTGACACGCCGGGACGCGATGTGGCGCGGCAAATCGTCGACCATCACCTGGAGCGCCTCGCGCGTCGCGAACAGGCTGAACTGCAAAAGCAGATCGGCTGCAGCGCCGAGGAACTGCGGGTGGCCTGCGCGCTGGTGCGCAAGCTCGATCCGAAGCCGGGCAACAACTACGGCCGTACCGAAGACAACTACGTGGTGCCGGACGTGATCGTGCGTCAGGTGCGCAACAAATGGGCGGTGACGATCAACCCGGCCGTGCAGCCGCGCGCCCGCATCCATCGCATGTATGCCGAGCTGTTCGCGCAGTCGGCCGGTGCCAGCCGCTCGCCGCTCGCGCAGCAATTGCAGGAAGCGCGCTGGCTGATCCGCAATGCGCAGCAGCGCTTCGATACGATTCAACGCGTGGCCGAGTGCATCGTCGCGCATCAACGAGCCTTCTTCCAGTACGGTGAAATCGCGCTCAAGCCGATGGTGCTGCGCGATGTAGCCGAGGAACTCGGTTTGCACGAATCCACCATCTCGCGTGCGACCGGCAACAAATATATGGCCACGCCGCGCGGTATTTTCGAGTTCAAGCACTTCTTCCCGCGCGAACTCGGCACAGAAAGCGGCGGTACCTGTTCGGCCGCGGCCGTGCGCGCGCTGCTCAAGGAAATGATCGCCGCGGAGAACACGCACGATCCGCTGTCGGACGTGACGCTTGCGAAGATGCTCGCGGATCAGGGTGTACTGGTGGCACGGCGTACCGTGGCGAAATATCGTCACTTGATGAAAGTGCCGCCGGCGGAATTGCGTCGCCAGGTTTAAACGCGTTGCCCTTCGGGGCCAGGGCTTCAGCGAAGCGCCACGCGAGTCTCAGTGCTCGCGTGGCGCTTTTTCGTATCTGGACGTTTCGCACGCGCCCCATTACATTGGCGGCTCAAGTCGAAACGGGGTGAGTTCCATGAAGTATTCGAATCTGGTTGAGCGTTTGCAGGGCAGGCGTACCTCGGCGTGGGAAATCCATCGCGTCGCTCAGCAGGCGCTCGCCAATGGCGAAGATGTGATCGTGCTGAGCGTCGGCGACCCCGATTTCGCGACGCCCGCGCCGATCGTCGAGCGCGCCATCGAGGCGTTGCGTAGCGGCGATACGCATTACAGCGCGGTGTCCGGGCGTGAGCCGGTGCGCGCGGCGATTGCCGAAGACCATGCGCGCACCACGGGTTGCGCCGTAAGCGCGGCCAACGTGATCCTGACTGCGGGGGCGCAGAACGGCGTGTTCGCCACCTCGTTGTGCCTGCTGGAAGCGGGCGACGAAGTGATCGTCCCCGAGCCGATGTACCTCACATACGAAGCCTGCGTGCGCGCCGCGGGCGCCACGCTTGTGCCGGTGCCGGTCGATCCGGCGCGGGCGTTTCACCTCGACTGCGACGCGCTCGAAGCGGCCATCACACCGCGCACCCAAGCCATTTTCTTCGCGACACCGTGTAATCCGACCGGCGTGGTGATGCCACGCGCCGATCTGGAGCGCATCGCGCGGATCGCGTGCGAGCACGATCTGTGGGTGCTCTCCGACGAGGTCTATGCCGATCTCACGTTCGAGCGTGAGCACGTGAGCATCGCCGCGTTGCCAGGTATGGCGGAGCGCACGGTGACGCTCGGCAGTCTGTCGAAATCGCATGCCATGGCGGGCTGGCGCGTGGGTTGGGCGATCGGGCCCGCCACGCTGATCGAGCATATGGGGCGGCTCGCCTTGGCAATGCTGTATGGCTTGCCAGGTTTCATCCAGCAGGCTGCATTGACCGCGCTGCAGAACAAGGCGCCGATCGTCGCCGAGATGCGCGAGATTTACCGGCGCCGCCGCGATGTCGTGTTCGAGCGCCTGCACCGCGTGCCGGGCTTGCGTTGCCTGTTGCCGGAAGCCGGCATGTTCATGATGGTCGACGTCAGCGGCACGGGCCTCGATACAGTCGATTTCACCTGGCAACTGTTTCGCGCGCAAGGTGTGTCGTTGCTCGACGCTAGCGCCTTCGGCGAGACCGCGAATGGTTTTGTGCGGTTGGGTTTTGTGGTCGACGAGGCAAGCCTGATCGATGCTTGCGAACGGATTGCTGCGTTCGTCGGTGGATTGCCGGTGCGTACGAACGTGTAGGCTGTGAACAGGAAAGCCGCTGCCGTACGCAGCGGACACGAGCTAGCCTGGCGGGCAGCGGAAAGTCGTTGAACGGTATAATTCCTGCACTTTGGCGCCCCGTTCGAAGGCGCGTCCATGCCGTTGTCCACGGCTTCGCCAACCAGACTTGATCAACCAGGATTCGCCCCGCGCCGCCCATGCCATTTCTCCCGATCCAGTCGTTCACGCGCAAACGACTTTCCGACGTGGTGTCCGACCAGATCAAGCAACTGATCTCGGACGGCGCGCTAATGCCCGGTGACCGCTTGCCGGCCGAACGCGATCTGGCCACGCAGCTCGGGGTGTCGCGGCCGTCGTTGCGGGAAGCGTTGATCAGGCTGGAAGCGGACGGGTATATTGAAACGTCGGGGCGGGGCGGCTTCACGGTCGTCGACGTCACCGCGCCGATCATCTCCAAGCCGCTCGCGGAACTGCTACTGCAAAATCCGCGCACCAGTGCCGATATTCTCGAACTGCGCCAGGGTCTCGAATCGATTTCGACGGTGTATGCCGCCGAGCGCGCCACGCCAGCCGATCTGCAGAAGATCACCGAGGCGTTCGAAGCATTGAAGGCCGGTTCGCAGTCGCAAGACCGTGTGAATCTCGCGGAACTGGATGCCGCGTTTCATCTCGCCATCGCGGACTCCACACATAACATCGCGCTCGCGCATGTGATGCACGGCATCCATACGCTGATTCGCGAAGGCATGCGCCAGTACCATCGTCTGATCGACTACGACGACGCGATGGAAAAGCAGTTGATGAGCCAGCATCAGGCCATCTACGACGCAGTCATCGCCCGCGACGCACAAAAGGCGCGCAAGGCCGCCGAGCGTCATCTGACCTATGTGCGCGAGATGTACAAGGACGACGCGGCGAGACCGTCGCCGAGCGTGATTTCCTGAGTTGCCGGCCTCTGGCCGACGCCTCATTTCCTGATTTGCCGACCTCCTGACCACCGCTTTTGCCCACGCGCGGGCAGCGGGTTGCGTGCGCCCATAACCGCGCTGAGGCCTGTCCAGTCTGCTTCATCAACGTTCTCGCGGTTGACACCGCCCGGCGACTTCCTTATATTTCTTGGTCAGACCAACAATACCAGTCTTACTGACCGGCCGCGAACACGCTGCCGGCAGGAAATGCCTGCGCCGCCATGATTCCGCACTAAAGTAAGTGAATCAGCGGCCGCCGCATTTCATTCAAATGAGCCTATGAAAGTCGCCCTGTTTATCCCGTGCTTCATCGACGCGTTCTATCCCGAAGTAGGGATCGCCACGCTCGAATTGCTTGAACGCTTCGGCATCGAGGTCGACTATCCGCAGGAGCAAACCTGCTGCGGCCAGCCGATGGCCAACAGCGGCGCGCACACCGAGGCAGCCGGCGCCGAGCGCGTGTTTGCGCGCAACTTCGCCGGCTACGACTACATCGTCGGACCGTCGGCGAGTTGCATTCATCACGTACGCGAGCATCTGACCGCGCTCGAGCAGACTGATGAAGTCAGAAAGGTTCGCGCCAACGCCTACGAACTCGTCGAGTTTCTGCATGACGTGCTCGGCGCGCGTGAGTTTCCGTGGGCGGAGTTTCCGCATCGCGTCGGCCTGCATAACAGTTGCAGCGCGCTACGGCATCTGAAGGAAGCGTCGGTCTCGGAGATCTCCGCGCTGCCGTTTTCGAAACCGCGCACCTTGCTTGAAGGTGTGAAAGGCATCGAATTCGTCAAACCGTCGCGGCCCGACGAATGCTGCGGTTTCGGCGGCACGTTCTCGGTGACCGAAGAGCCGGTGTCGGTGCGCATGGGGCAGGACAAGGTTCGCGATCATCTCAACGCGGGCGCGGAGTACATCGTGTCGGGCGACATGTCGTGCCTGATGCACCAGCAAGGTTGCGCGGAACGCATGAAAGCCGACGCACGCTTCATCCATATCGCGCAGGTTCTCAACGGAGCACGCGCATGAGCCGCATCGATCACGCGAAAGCCGCGGGCGCTTTCATCAGGAAGACGGAGCACGTCGCGTTTCACGACAAACGTCTATGGGATTTGCGTGAGAAGCGCGATGCGCAGGCGCACGGCATCCCGGAGTGGCAGACGCTGCGCGAACTGGCATCGGGCATCAAGGAACACACGCTGTCGCATCTGTCCGACTATCTCGAACAGTTCGCCGCTGCGGCCGAAGCAAATGGCGTCGTGGTGCATTGGGCCGCGACCGCCGAAGAGCACAATGCGCTGGTCCACCAGATCATGTCCGAGCGCGGCATGACCACGCTCGTCAAAAGCAAGTCGATGCTCACCGACGAATGCAAGATGCGCGAGTATCTCGAACCGCGCGGCATCACGGTGATGGAGACCGATCTCGGCGAGCGCATCCAGCAGCTCGATCATCAGGACCCGAGCCATATGGTGGTGCCCGCGGTCCATAAACTACGCGCCGATGTGGCTGAACTGTTCGGTCGAACCATCGGCACCGATCCGCAAAACAGCGATATTCACTACCTCGCTGAAAGCCAGCGGATGAATACGCGGCCGTATTTCGTGCGCGAGAAAACGGCGGGCATGACGGGCTGCAATTTCGCGGTGGCGGAGACGGGCACGGTGGTCGTGTGTACGAACGAGGGCAATGCCGACCTGTCGGCGAATGTGCCGCCGTTGCATATCGCGTCGATCGGTATCGAGAAGCTGATTCCAAAGGTGTCGGACCTCGGCGTATTTATCCGCATGCTGTCGCGCAGCGCGCTCGGTTCGCCGATTACCCAGTACACCTCGCATTTCCGTGCGCCGCGTCCGGGCGCCGAGATGCACTTCATCCTCGTCGATCATGGCCGCTCGGAGCGGCTGGCGATGGAGGATTTCTGGTATTCGCTCAAATGCATTCGCTGCGGCGCGTGTATGAACACGTGCCCGGTGTATCGGCGCAGTGGCGGCTTGTCGTATGGCGGCACGTATTCGGGGCCGATCGGCGCAATCATCAACCCGACCTTCGACCTGAAGCGTTATAGCGCGTTGCCGTTCGCGTCGACGCTAAACGGCAGTTGCACGAATGTGTGTCCGGTGAAGATCAATATTCACGAGCAGATCTACAAATGGCGAACGGTGATCGCAGAACGTCATGAGGTGCCATTCGTGAAGCAGGAAGTGCTGAAGATGGCGGGGCGCCTGCTTGCGAGTCCGACGCTGTATCGGGCGACAGTGTCGTCGATGGGCGGCGCGCTGCGGCGTTTGCCGAATTTCGTGCTGTATAACCCGCTCAACATCTGGGGCCGGCAGCGTGAGTTGCCGGAGGCGCCGAAGCTGACCTTCCACGCCTGGTACAAGAAGAATCGTGGAGGTGGCGATGGCAACGCGTGAGGCTTTTCTGGCAAAGGTGCGTGAGGCGCAGCCGCCGGCGCGTCCACGGCCCGATGCGCCGCTGTTCGCTTCGGCGGGCGGGGACTTGCGGGCGCGCTTCACGGCAGCATTGCAGGCGATGGGCGGCACGTGCGTCGAAGCGCGGGCTGCGGGTGACGTGCTTGCGCTGATCCGTGAGCGGTTCGGCGATGCGGCGTCGGTGGCGTCGGCGACGCCCGAAGTGCCCGGCACGCGCGCGATCACGGCCGAAACCGAACCGGCGTCGTTGCAGGATATCGAGGTGGGCGTGGTGCGGGGGCGCTTCGGCGTGGCTGAAACCGGCTCGGTGTGGTTCAGCGAGCGCGAGTATGTGGTCAACTCGCTGGGGTACATCGTGCAGCATCTGGTGGTGCTGCTCGATCCGGCGCAGTTGCTCGACGGCTTGCAGGACGTGTACCGTCGCGACGACTTCCGCGATGCGCGCTATGCGGCGCTGGTTACCGGCCCTTCGGCCACCGCGGATATCGAAGGCGTGCTGATTCGTGGTGCGCAGGGGGTGCGATCGTTGACAGTGGTGTGGGTGGAGGCCCCGCAGGCACAGCGAGGAATCTAGCGCGTGAGCGGGCTCCCGCTCACGCCGCTTTGGCTTTGGCCGATCGCAGCAGAACTTCGGCGGCAGCCCAAGCCTGCGAAGCCGGCCCGGGATCATTCGCCGCGCGTGCGTTGACGGTTGCCCCATCGAGCAACATCATGAAGACATCCCCAAGGCGTTTTGCCTCAGACGCCGGCATGAGACCCTGCAGCAGTTCCGCTATCCAGGTGGTCATCTTTGTCCGATATTGGATGGCTACGCCCGAGATCTTGGGGTACTCGGTGCCAAACTCCGCCAGTGCGCGTTCAAACAGGCAACCCGCGAATTCTGGCGTCGCGAACCAATCGCCATACCAGTCGAAAATTGCCTTGACCCGTTCCTCCGGAATCTCAAGCGTCTGCAGACGGGCTTCGATACTGCCGACGATCAGCGCATAGCGTTGCAGCAGCACCTCCCGGATCAATTCGTCCTTGCCTGAAAAGTGGCGGTATAGCGTCATTCGCGCAACGCCGGAGTCGTCGATGATCCAGTCCACGCCGACGGCCTGGAAACCGTGCATCGAAAACAGTTGGGTGGCTTTATCGACGACAAGTTGTCGTTTGCTTGCACGCATGCAGATCACGCTCTCACTAGGGCTTGTTTCAAAAAATCTTAACACCAGACGTAACTCAGCTTCGTTGCCGTCTTTGTAGAACGATCTATATCATATGCGTGACATTCTGCCCACATATAGGAAAACGCGCTTTCTGGATTGGCCGGGGCCGGCCCAGGCGATTTCGGGCGACGAGGACCAGTGAGCGGATTCTCCATGCGCATACGGAGCGGGTATCGACGCGTACTTATATTTTGATATCATCACTGTATAAACATACAGGTTTCGTAAACGCTCCGTGGCGATAGATGCTCCGTCGGACCCCCGTTCTGGTGTCCCTTATTACCTGCTGAACTTCGAGCGTGCGCTGGCGTGGCTCGCCGAGCGTTACGACGATCTGCTGGACGCGCACGAACACGGTTTCCTGCGCGATTTCGCCGCTTTGCCGCAGCCCTCGCGCGCGTTGCTGGTTCGCATGCTGATGCGCAAGGGCACGCTGTTCCGCGCCAGCCGCCTGTCTTATGACGAGATCGGTTGTCCTTTGCAGGCAGTTGCACCCTTGGCAATGCTCGGTTGGGTCGACACGGAACCCGTTCTGACGCTCGACGATCTGTTCGCGCTCACCACGCGCCCCGAGTTGCTGCTGATCTTGGCGGACGCCATCGCGTTGATTCCCGGCGCGAAAGGCTTGCGCAAACCCGATCTGCTGGAAACGCTGCGGCCGTTTTACGAAAGCGAAGGAGCGGGTGAGGGCGAATGCGACGAACGAGGCGCCACCGCGCAGCCGTTGTCCGCGTGGCACGCCCAGACCACCGACCGCGTCTTCCACGTCGCCATCGCGCCCCTTTGCGAGCGTCTGCGCCTCATGTTCTTCGGCAATCTGCAGCAGGACTGGTCGGAGTTCGTGCTTGCCGATCTCGGCGTGTTCCAGTACGAGAAGGTTGCGTTCGCGCCGTCGTCGCGCGCATTCCAGCAACGCGAGGACGTCGACGTTTATCTTGCGTTGCATGCATGCCGCGAAGCGCTCGAATGGCTCCCCGCGGGTGACGCGGAGTCAGAGGCGATCGACGAGCTCGTCGTCGCGATTGCTGCGATCGAAACCTCAAACCCGTGGCTCGAAACGCGTCGCGCGAAACTGCTGTTTCGTATCGGCCAGCATTGTGAGCGTCAACAGAACTGGCGCGCAGCGCTCGCTGTCTATGAGCGCTGCGCGTGGCCTGGCGCGCGCCATCGGCGCTTGCGAGTGCTGGAACGCAGTGAGCGATTTGACGAAGCCTTCGCCCTCGCTTTGCAAGCCGC
Source organism: Paraburkholderia sp. SECH2 (assembly GCF_030464795.1). Classification (NCBI taxonomy): domain Bacteria; kingdom Pseudomonadati; phylum Pseudomonadota; class Betaproteobacteria; order Burkholderiales; family Burkholderiaceae; genus Paraburkholderia; species Paraburkholderia sp. SECH2. The sequence goes on along the minus strand of NZ_JALPRH010000005.1, from coordinate 165,560 downwards.
TGCGAAACCTGAAAGCGAAGAGGAAGCGCAGCGCATCGAGCGCATGTTGCTGCGTTTGCAGCGCAAGCGCGGCGAGCGTGTGGCGCGTGTGGCTGCAGCTCGCCCGGTTGAGCGCAGCACACTGGTTCTGCCGAGGCCAGACGCGCCACAACCGGTCGAATACGTCGCCCGCGATCATTTGACTTGCGACGCGGCGCCGGTTCATTACGTCGAAAACGCGCTGATCAACTCGCTGTTCGGCTTGCTGTGCTGGGAGCCGGTGTTCGCGGCGCTGCCCGGCGCGTTTTTTCACCCGTTCCAGCGCAGACCGGCCGATCTGCATGCGCCGGATTTTCATGCGCGCCGCGCCGCGCAATTCGCCGCGTGTCTCGCGCAACTCGACAGCAGCGCCTATCGCGAGACGATTCTGCGGCATCTGCAAAGCAAGGCGGGATTGCAATCGCCGTTTGTATTCTGGGGCTTGCTGACGCAGGAACTGGTCGAGTTGGCGCTCGACTGCCTGCCTGCCGCGCATCTGAAACTATGGTTCGAGCGCTTGCTGCGTGACATCCGCGGCAACCGTTCGGGCCTGCCGGACCTGATCCGGTTCTGGCCGGCCGAGCGCCGTTACGAGTTGATCGAAGTGAAAGGCCCCGGCGACCGCTTGCAGGACAACCAGATCCGCTGGCTCGCGTACTGCGCGCAGCACGGCATGCCGGTGCGCGTGCTCGACGTGCGATGGGCCGATGAAGAGATCGTCGCGTCGGAAGTCGTGACGGAGATCACGCCGTGACCTACGTGGTCGCCGTCCGGGCGATGTGCGAATTCACTGCGCGGCGAGGCGATCTGGATCTGCGCTTCACGCCCGCGCCCACCTCGCTGGAGGGCATGGCCGGCCATGTGACGGTCGCCGGGCGGCGCGCGAGCGGCTACGAAGCCGAAATTACGCTGACCGGCACGCATCGCGGTTTGACCGTGCGTGGCCGCGCCGACGGTTACGACCCGGTGTCGAACCGGCTGGAAGAGATCAAGACCCATCGTGGCGCGCTCGAACGGATGCCCGCCAATCACCGCACGCTGCATTGGGCGCAGGCGCTGGTGTACGGGCACCTGTTGTGCCAGACCCGTTCGCTCGCTGAATTGACGGTCGCACTGGTGTATTTCGATGTTGGCAGTCAGAAGGAAACCTTGCTGACCGAAACGCACACCGCGCGTGAGCTGGAGATTTTCTTCGTCGAGCAGTGCGAGCGCTTTCTCGATTGGGCCGTGCAGGAAGAGGCGCACCGCGCCGCGCGCAATGCCGCGCTCAGTGCGCTGCAGTTTCCGCATGGCCAGTTCCGAAGTGGTCAGCGCGAACTGGCGGTGTCGGTGTATCGCGCTGCGCGTGACGGCACGCCCTTGATGGCGCAGGCGCCGACCGGCATCGGCAAGACGCTGGCGACGATTTTTCCGCTGCTCAAGGCGTGTGCGTCGGATCAGATCGACCGCGTGTTCTTCCTGACCGCGAAGACGCCGGGCCGCGCGCTTGCCCTCGATGCGATCGAAACGCTCCATCGAAGCGCCGAGCCGACTTCCGCGCGCTTGCCGCTGAGAACCCTGGAACTGGTCGCGCGCGACAAGGCCTGCGAGCATCCCGACAAGGCCTGCAATGGCGAGTCCTGTCCGCTCGCCCGCGGTTTCTACGACCGGCTCGACGCGGCCCGCAGCGCGGCGTTGGCCGGACCGCGGCTCGACCGGGCGTCGGTGCGCGAAGCGGCGCTCGGGCACGACGTCTGCCCGTACTATCTCGCGCAGGAACTGGCGCGCTGGTCCGACGTGGTGGTCGGCGATTACAACTACTACTACGACAGCAGCGCGATGCTGTACGCGCTCACGCAGATCAATCAGTGGCGCGTCGGCGTGCTGGTCGACGAGGCGCACAACCTGCTCGAGCGGGCACGGCGCATGTACAGCGCGTCGCTCGACCAGGCGGCGTTCCGGCTCGCCCGTAAAACCGCGCCTGCGACGTTGAAGAAGCCGCTTGATCGGCTTCAGCGCGAGTGGAATGCTGTGAAGCGGGCCCAGACCGACACGTATCAGGTCTACGCTGATGTGCCAGGCAAACTGCTTTCGGCTGCACAGAATCTGATCGGCGCGGTGACGGATCAACTCGCCGAAGCGCCGCTTTCCATCGACGAAGCCTCGCTGCGATTTTTCTTCGACGCCATGCATTTCGTCGCGCTGGCGGAGCAATTCGGCGAGCATTCGATTTTCGACATCACGCTCACCACGGATCGCTACGCGCCGCGCGACAAAAGCAGCAGCATGCTGTGCGTGCGCAACGTGATCCCGGCGCCGTTCCTCGCAGGGCGTTATGCTGCCGCGCGGACCACGGTGATGTTTTCGGGCACGCTCAACCCGCATCATTTCTATCGCGACACGCTGGGTTTGCCGGAGCGGACGAACTGGCTCGAGGTCGAAGGGCCGTTTCGCGCCGAACAGTTGCAGGTGCGTGTGGCCGGCAACGTATCCACGCGCTGGCGTGATCGCGAACGCTCGCTCCTGCCCATCGTCGATCTGATCGCCAAGCAGTACGCCGCGCAGCCGGGCAATTATCTCGGCTTCCTGAGCAGCTTCGAGTATCTGCAACAGGTGATGAGCTTGATGCGCTCGCGTCATCCGGAACTGCCGGTATGGGCACAGGAACAGGGCATGGACGAGGCCGCGCGCGACGCGTTCCTAGCGCGCTTTCGCACCATGAACCAGGGCGTCGGCTTCGCGGTGCTAGGGGGCGCGTTCTCCGAGGGTATCGATCTGGTTGGGCAGCAGCTGATTGGCGCCTTCATCGCGACGCTCGGCTTGCCGCAGATGAACGACGTGAACGAGCAGATGCGCCGCACGATGGACGCGAAGTTCGGCAACGGCTACGACTACATGTATCTGTATCCGGGCTTGCAGAAGGTCGTGCAGGCCGCCGGCCGCGTGATTCGCACGGAGCAGGATCAAGGGGTGGTGCATCTGATCGACGACCGGTATCGGCGGCCGGAAGTGCGGCGGCTGTTGCCGCGCTGGTGGCAGGTGCAATAAGCAAGCGCAATGAGCCGCTCATCTCTGGCTCGCAAGCCCATCTCTTTACCTCCCAGGTAATCGACCTGCCTACACCCGCCAGGCAAAGTGGCGGCACGGCACAACGATTCCGACCCAAGGTAAGGAGACTTCCATGAACGCGACCGCACCGTATCTCACCGACGAGCCCAACACGATCCGCACCGCCGATCACACGCGCCTTTTCTACCGCGATTGGGGGCAAGGCGCGCCGCTCGTGTTCCTGTCCGGCTGGACGCTGAATTCCGACATGTGGTCGTATCAGATGGAGCCGCTATCGCGCCTCGGCTGCCGCTGCATCGCTTATGACCGCCGCGGCCACGGCCGTTCGAGCGATCCCGGGCGTGGCTACGACTTCGACACGCTCGCCGACGATCTCGACAGCGTGCTCAGCACACTCGATCTGAACAATGTGACACTGGTCGCGCATTCGATCGCGAGCGGCGAAGCGGTGCGTTACCTGACGCGGCACGGTTCGGAACGCGTGGCCCGGATTGCATTCATCGCGCCGGCAGCCACGCCGTATCTGCTGAAAACCGAAGACAACCCGAACGGGATCGACGCCGTACTATTCGAGCAAGGCCGCCTCGCGCTGAGCCGTTCCTTCCCCGACTGGATCGAGGCGAATGCCGCGCCGTACTTCGGCCCGGGTGTGTCGCGCGCGCCGCTCGACTGGACGATCCGCATGATGCTGCAAACCTCGCATCAGGCCATGCTCGAACTCGCCCGCGTTCAGACCATCACCGATTTCCGCGCGGAGCTGGCCCGCGTCCGGGTGCCGTCGCTCGTCGTGCACGGTGATCGGGACGCCTCTGCGCCGCTCGAGCTGACCGGACGGCCGACCGCGGCGCTGATCGAAGGCGCTTCATTGAACGTCTACGAAGGCGCCGGCCACGGCCTGTACTTCACTCATGCGGAGAAGCTGAACCAGGATTTGCTGGCGTTCCTGGGCCACCGGCCGGTTTAGGGTCGACCGGCACTTGATCTTCAACCGGTGCGTCGGCCTTGCCGGCCGCCGCTTTCAGCGAGGCGTCGGCAGGCGCCGTTGAAGGCGGTTCGCTCTTCGCAGCAGCGTTGGGGCCTACGTCCGGCGCGCCGTTCGATTCGACTTTGGCCGGTACGCTCTCAGGGTCCCACGTCAGCAAATGCCGCTGCGGGTTCGCGATTTCGATGCCGCGCGCGCTGAACTGGTCGAGAATGCGCCGGTTGAATTCACGCTGCACGCCCCAGCGCGCAGTGTCGCGGCATTGGATCTGCCCGGCCAGCGTGACCGCCGAACCGTCCACGCCGTCCACGCCCCAGAAGCTGAAGTCGGACAGAATGCCGTCCTTGAACTTCTCGTCTTCGCGCAGCGCGGCGCCGATTTCCTTCAGCGTGGCGATTGCCAGATCGACGTCCTCGCCGAACACGATATTCACTTTCACCGCGGCATTGCCGAGTCCGCGATTGGTGTTGTTCACTGTCGTGACCGAACTGAATGGCACGGTGAAGAGCGAACCGTCGCTGCCGCGCAAGCGAACGGTGCGGATCGACAGATATTCAACCGTACCCGATACGCCCGCGAGCGTGACCCAGTCGCCGACCTGCATGGCGTTTTCCATCAACAGGAACATGCCGGTGATGAAATCCTGCACCAGCTTTTGCGAGCCGAAGCCGAGCGCCACGCCGAAAATACTCGCGCCCGCCAGCAGCGGCCCGATGTTCACACCGAGTTCGCTCAGGCCGGTGAGCACCACGACCAGCGCGATCACGCAAAAGAGCGCGCTGCGCAGCATCGGCAGCAGGGTACGCAGACGTGCGGCGCGCACGAGGTCGCCGCTGGTGGTCCAACGGTCCAGCCGCCGTTCGATCGACACGTTGGCGCCTTCCCACACCACCAGCGCGATCACCGCGGCGACCCCGATCGTGACCAGCGCCGAAGCCAGCCGATGGCCGATCGACCCGGCCCGGAACAGTTCGCCCACGTCGACGCCCCAAACCTGCAGCAGCGCGAGCGCGGTGACAATGCCGATGAGCCACGCGACGACCCGCCGCAGCAGCGGGTAATAGCGGTAGGCATGCTGTTGCACGAGCGACTTCTCCGCGTCGCCCTGTACGTTGAAGAGCCGCGCCATGGCGCCGAAAATTACGATCGCGACGACTCGCGCGCCCACCAGAATCGCCAGCGTAATACCGCCGAGATGCAGCAGGGTGCGATAGCCGTTCTGCACGTCGAGCGCCCAGATGGACCACAGCGCCATCACCACGAACGCCGCGAATCCGGCCCACGCATCGGCGAGCGCGTTGCCGAACATTTCCAGCGATTCGCTCGCGGCAAAGCGCCTGCGGATCAATTCGCCGACCGGCTTCCTGCATTTCAGAATCAGAATCGAGATCATGATGTGGCCGGCGAGCGCGACCACTTTCATCAGCGCGAGATGCGCCGCGTCGTTCAAGCCGAGCGACTGCGCGATCTCCGCGATCGCCGAACCGGCGCCGACCACGGCGACGATCCGCACGATCCAGCGCTGCACGAAAGCAGCCCACGCATCGCTCATGCGCAACAGGCGCAGGCGGGGTGCGCTCGGCTGCAGGAAGAAGCCGCTGACGATCACAATCAGGCGGCACAGCACGTAGATGTCGATCAGCGAATCGAGCGCGCGATCTTGCGGCGTGCCGTCCTCGGTGACGATCGACATCAGTGCGCTCGCCGCGCCGACGAACACCGCCAGCGGCAACAGGCGCAGCACCATCGTCAGGAGCGCGCGCGGCAGGCGCTGCAGCAGCGTCAGGTGATGCACGGCCTTCTGCTCGCCTTTGGCGTCGGTGGCTTTGCCGGTGGTGGGCGTAGGCGTTGCTATGGCCGCGCCGGGCTTCGCCGCCTGTGCCGTTGCATCGGGCGAAGCCGGTGAAACGGGCAGCGGCGGCGCGGCATTCGGCGCATCGGCCGGTTGCGGCTGGACGTCGACGGGCAGGTCGGCTTGCAATGCCCCGTCTTCATCGCCACGTTCGCGGCGCGCGGCAAGGGCCATGTACGCACGGCGCAACAGGCGGCGCGCGAGCCATTCGAGCGCGAGCGCGGGCAGCAGTGCCGCCAGCAGCGACCATGCGACCTGGCCGAGCACGCCGCGCGCTTGCGGGCTGGTCGATTGCCAATGCCACCAGGCACGCACCGAAGCGAGGTCAAGCAGCGCGGCGACCGAACTGCGCAATGACTTGCCGAGGTGTACAGCCCAATGCGCGCCCTGACGCGCCAGTTGCGAGGCGAGGCCATTGGACTTGAAGGCGGCTGGGACGAGCGCGCTGGCGCTGCTGGCCGCGGCGGGTGCCGACGCAGCCGCGGCCGTCGAGGCCGGTGGAGCGCTGAGTGCGCCCGCTGCGGCGATTGCCTGTAGCGTGTCGCTGACTTGCGCGCGGCGTGTGGGGTCATTGAGGACGCTGAGGGCCTGGCGGGCCTGTTCGGGCGTCAGGGTAGGCGCGACGCCGGATGCGGCTGAGGCGGCGGGTTGCGCCGCGGCAGCAAAGACCGGCGAGGCGCTCAGAAGGAGAAAAATGACAAGCCAGGCTTGGAGTTTTTTGCGCATAGGGTGTAAGGCGGGGTACCAGGTGCGGACGGCGGTGCCGGGACGCGCAGGTCGATTCGGCGGGGTGACCTTGGACCGACACGCGTTTAGTCGTACAAGTTCCATCCGCGGCGGGTATTGGTGTTCACACGGAGGTTCGGCCAGTTGGTCCGAATTGTAACGTCAGGCAGCAGAAAGCTTGCCCGACCGAGGCGCAGTCCGCGGCGTAGCGCGCAAGGTCGCGCGGCTTGAAACCTACTGAGGCGGCAGGCGCCGTGGGACAAGCGGCCATGCGCGGACGCAGCCCCGCGCGGGGCTGCGTCGTCAAAAGGGTTGGCGCGAAAGCACACGGGCTCCGCACTACAGGGTGCTCAGGCCCGGCAATGCCTATTCCGTTGCTTCCACCGAATCCGTCGCGGCCACGCCGAGCGTGCCTTCGACCACCTCGGTGAAGGTGCGCTCCTCGCGCAGAATGAAACGCTTCGTCTGCGCAAACAGGAAATTTTCCCGGGCTTCGGCGTCGGAGCGCAGCCGCGCCCGATACGTTTCGTACGCGGCGAGGCTGTCGAACGCGATCAATCCCCAGGCGACGTCGTTGGTCCCTTCGTACGGCAGAAAGTAGCCGATCAGATGGCCGCCGCAGCGCGGAATAATGCGGCCCCAGTTGCGAGCGTAGTCGTTGAAGGCTTCGCGTTGGAACGGGTCGATCTGATAGCGGATGAAGCAGGTAATCGTCATGTGCAGGCTCCCGATCGGGTGGGGGTGGTTTGAAGCAGGTGAGTAGCAGTATGAAGACTGCTCGACTGCGACGTTTCACTGCGTTCTGAACGGTCGTTGAGCGGGGGGCGGCATTTAATGGCCGTGCTCAATGGCGGTATGAAGGCCCGCTCGGATCGCAAGCGGCGCGGTGCCTCGGGGCCTACCTCTTAACTTGGTGCCGTCGTTTTTCCACTAGCCTTGCGGATCGTCAACACCGCGAGCGCCGCGCCGGCCAGCGCGCACATCGCCGATACCAGCGCCACCGCCCGCAGGGCCGCCCCGAGCGCTTCGGCTTGCGCGCGCGCCACTTCGGCTCGTGTGGCGGCGTCCGTTGCGCCTAGCGCCGCCGAGCTCGCATTCATCGTGTCCTGCGTCAACCGTGCCGACTCACGCGCCGCTTGCGGCACGTTCGACGCAGCGAACCGCGCGTCGAGCGCCGCGTCGTGCGACCACACGAACACGATCCCGAGCACCGCGATCGCCAGCAGACTCGCCACCCGGGCGACGGCGTTATTGATGCCCGAGGCGACGCCAGTGCGGGCGGCGGATACAGATGTCATCACCGTCGTCGTCAACGGTGCGACGGTAATCGTCATGCCGAGCCCGAGCACGACCAGCGCCGGAAAGAAGCCGCGCCAATAGTCGCCGCGGACCCACGGCAGCGCGAGCATCGCAAAGCCGATCGCCGCGATCACCGGCCCGACGCCCAGCAAGTCCCGTGCGCCGTAACGGCTCGTCAGACCACCGGTGAAACGCGACAGCAGGCCGATCGTGACCGGCACCGGCAGCAGAGCGGCCCCCGCCTCGGTCGCGCTATAGCCATACGCGCGGATCAGCGTGAACGGCAGGAAGAACAGCGCACCGCCCAGCCCGAAATAGAGCAGCAGCGTGACGAGATTCGCGCCGACGAAGTCGCGCGAACGAAACACGTCGAGCGGCATCATCGGATTGCGGGCCTTCGCTTCGAGCATCACGAAGCCGGACAGCACGACGAGGCCGCCGAGGATCAACGCCAGCACCCAGCGGTCGCCGAAGCCGCGCGCCGAGGCGATGGTCAGGCCGTAGGTCAGCGCGGCGAGCCCTGCGGCTGCCGTGATCGCGCCCGGCAAGTCGAGCCTCGGCAGCGCTTGCCCTTTGTGCGCGGGATCCGGGTCCGATGGATCGTTCTCCTGCCGGCTGTCCGGCACGGCGACGATCGCCAGCGCGATGGTTGCGCACGCAATCGGTACGTTCAGAAAGAAAATCGCCCGCCACGAAAACGCATCGACGAGCCAGCCGCCCGCCACCGGCCCGACCGCCGACGTGATCGCGCCGACGCCGGCCCAGGTGCCGATCGCCTTGCCGCGCTCCTTGTCATCGAATACCGAGCCGATGATGGAGAGACTGCTCGGCACCAGCATTGCAGCGCCGATGCCTTGCACGGCGCGCGCTGCGATCAGGGCGCCGACGCCAGGCGCCAGGCCGCAGCCGATCGAGGCCAGCGTGAACAAGCCGATTCCCGCGATGAACACGGTGCGCCTGCCGAGCTTGTCGCCGAGCGAACCGCCCACCAGCACTAGCGCGCCGAGAAACAGCAGATATGCGTTGACGACCCACTGGATCGCCGCGACGCTCGCGCCCAGTTCGGTCTGGATCGACGGCAGCGCGACGTTGACCACGGAGCCGTCGATGAACGCCATGCTCGAACCGAGGATGGTCGCGGCGAGCGCGAGCTTTTTGCGCCGGCACGGATGATCGAAGCTGAGGGGCTGAGCGTGGATGGCCAACGCGTCGCACGGGCTCGCCTGGGCGGGGAGCGCGGAGGAAGGGCGGCGCACGAGCGCCGGGGCGTGCTGATCGGCCACGTCCACTCCAGGGTGGATGAACGGCTTTCAGCATACCAACGCCAAGGGAGAACCGATAGGCGGTTACGGCGCCAGGCCGGCCGAGCCGCGTGAGGCGGCGCGGTCGCGGCGCTATTTGCGGAGATTTGCCCGTTCAGGCGACCTTAGGTCAAACCTGCGAGGTCAAACCAGCGAAGGCGCCTGCCGCTCTGCCTCGTCATCGGCATCCGCACCGCCGCCGTCGACGTTCGACGCGCGTCCGGCCGCCGGGTCCTGATGCAGCCGGCTTGCGTGCATCAGGCGATACAGTGTGGCCCGCGAAATGCCGAGCTCGGCCGCGGCTTCGGACAATTTGTAGCCGTGCCGCTGCAAAGCATGCTCGATGGCGTCCTTTTCGGCCTTGCTGCGGATCTCCGCCAGCGTCACGGCCGGCCCGTTGTCGGTTTCCGGCAGGCCGAGGTCGCTTGCCGTGATAAAGCGGCCCTCGCTCATCACCACGGCCCGGCGCACGCAGTTGATCAGCTCGCGCACATTGCCCGGCCACGGATAGTTCGACATGGCGACGATCGCGTCGCTCGACAGCCCGCGCAATTTACGCGCGCCGTCCTGCCGGTACATGCTGAGCGCATAGTTGGCGAGCAGCTTGATGTCACCGCCGCGCTCGCGCAAGGGCGGCTCGACGAGCCGCAGCACGCACAGGCGGTGATACAGGTCGGAGCGGAAGCGGCCGTCTTCGACAGCTTTGTCCAGATCGACGTGGGTCGCCGAAATCACCCGTACGTCGACGTTGATCGGCCCATTGCCGCCCAGCCGCTCGATGGTGCCTTCCTGCAGGAAGCGCAGCAGCACCGCCTGGCATTCGTGCGGCATATCGCCGATTTCATCCAGAAACAGGGTGCCTTCGTTAGCGCTTTCGATCCGGCCGATCTTGCGCTGCAACGCGCCGGTAAAGGCGCCGCGCTCGTGGCCGAACAATTCGGCCTGCAGCAGGCTCGGCGGAATGGCCGCGCAATTGATCGCGACGAAGGCGCGGCCGGCACGCGGCGAGCGCTCATGAATCGCACGGGCGGTCAGTTCCTTGCCAGTGCCGGATTCGCCGGCGACGAACACCGGTGCATCGGTCACGCCGCATTTGTCGATGCGCCGGTATAACTGCTGCATCGCCTCGCATTGCCCAACCATGCCGTGCCGGCCGAGCGAAGGCTCGGGGGCGGCCGGCGCGTGCCGCAGGCTCGACAGCCCGTGCGCGTGGCCGAGCGCGAAGACCAGCCGCTCGTTCAGCCAGGGCCGGGTGACGAAATCGAAGCAATAATCGAGGATGAAGCGGCTGACCAGTTCGTCGTCCGACTGGCCCGGCGCGATCTGCGCGACCCAATTGGTTTCGACGCGACGCATGCAGGAGGCGAGAGCGGACAAATGCTGGGACGTGCAGTCACCCGGCAATTCGACGAGGCCGACCTTGATATTGTCGCGCTCGATCATGCGTTCGGCGATTGCCGTGCTTTTGGCGTGCACAGCTTGCCAGCCGGATGCGGCCAGGAAGCTGGCCAGATCCCGATCGGGCGAGTTCGACACGTATAGAACGGTGCGTTCGGTGTCGACAGGCGTGCAAGTCGTGTTCATGTGACCCCCGGATTGTTGCTGCTCTCAGAACTGCTCTTCGACGAACTGGACAGACCGGCAATGACGAATTCACGGTAGCGGCAATGGCGGGGACGCAGAGCGGCGGCATAAACCGCGAGGTGCTACGCGTCGGACAGATAGCAGGACAGCATTTAACGGTGAGGCCGCCTGACTATTTCATCCCCGAATCACAAAAGCCGTTTTCTACCTCCATGGTCTGGCAGACGCGCTCTACGTGGCGCATTGCTTAACGATAAGCGAAAGTGCTTTCGAGCGCCATACAAACAAATCTGGATTCAGAAACGTTTTTCCCGCTTTAACGCGCCTTTTTGCGGTTCAAAAATGGTTGGTCAACCTCGGTTATGTGCGAAATCCCACATAGCGTTGCAAATCGCAGGGTGGTCGTCGTGCAACGGATGCCGCACCGTCGAATCACCGTGTCTCAAGCTTGCGACATTTTGGGCAAGGGCTGCGAGAGCTGTTTCGTGGCCCGAAGCATCGGCATATTTGACCGGGCTACGTCGCAAAGCGTGGCCGGACAGGGGGCGGCCAGGCGCGCGTCCAGGCCCGCCGACAGGTAGATCCTTCTGCAGCGCGTTGGAGGATGAACGCCGCGCGTGTCAAATCCGAATCAACGTGTGCCGTGAGGCAGGGTCCAGCGGGGTGCGCGGCAGCGAAATTCACCGTGCATCAAGGGGTTGAGAGCGCATGGCACAGCCATTGCAATAGGAGCTTTACAAGCGAATGCATTGCCGCCCGCTCCGGTAGCTCGGGGAAAGCAGCCGGAGCCCGGCGGTGAACATCGTCTTCGTAAGCGCGGCCGGGGAAGCCAATGTGTCTTACGAGGGTGTGGCGGGGCCACTGAAAAACGGACGTCAAAAAAGTGGGCTGAATGGTCGATGCGGAGCATCGGTCATTCTTCACCGGACGACGTAAAACGCTGACCTCGCCATTTTTCCGTCAGACTGGACGGACCTGGCGTTGATGGCCGAAATTAAATTGATCGCAATAGCGACAGGTACCGTGCTCGAGCACATTGCGGGCACGCGACGTACAGCACAGAGCAGGGGCGGGGCAGCGCACGGTCAGGACCAGCCGGCGCGACGATGCGGGGAGGATGGTCTTAGTCTCCATAGAGGGGCGCGCTTCACGAGGTGGACTGGGCGCCGTGCCGGCGCGATTGCGCGGGCACGGCCTACCTGGACGCAGGCTTGAAATGGCTCACCATTCGGGGGTTGTCATGAAAACGATCAGCAAGTTGGCCGCACCGCGGCTGGACCATCACACCATGGCGCACGGCGCCGTTCTCTCCTATCAGCGTCTTGTCGCACGGCCGCGTAGCTTGTTCGCCGCACCGCCGGCCGATCTGTTCACGCTGGTGATCGCCGAGGCGATGAAACGCAAGGCTCAACCCGAGATTCAGCGCGATGCGCTGCGCGACGCGATCCATGAGATGCCGCCGTCGCCCGAACGAGGCTGCGAGCGCGGTGCGGACGTCGACCCAGCCGGACCCGACGATTACATCTGAATCTCGACTGTTATCGGCGCGGCCTTGTCGGCCGGATGGCTTCAGGCCGCCGGTCGTCGCCGCCTTCGCAACTCAATTCCGCCGCGGAACCCACCCGATCACCGAAACTCGCCCGCCAGAATCGAATTCAGGCGGGCGTGGCATGATATGGACATTCGTCCGGTGTGACTGCTACGCTGCGACACTGACGGACCGGAAGCCTTCATGAAGCAGGCTTGAATAATAATTCGCATATCGAAACGAGTGTGCAATGACAAAGACCACACCTTCGCGGGAATTCGATGGTGAGGGCCGTCTCCAGGATGCCACGATCGTGGGTCCGGCGGGCGCGGCGCCCGGCGCCGACGGTGGAGAGGGCGTGGCGCCGGCTGGCGGCATGCGTGAGGCGTTGGTCGAAATCCTCGCGCGCGTCGCCGCGGCGCTCATGTTGAGTCTCTTCACTTACGCCGCGGTCAAGCAATGGCTCGCGGCGCCCACACGGATCACCTTGCTGCTGCTGGTGGTCAGTGCGTTCATGACCCTGGGGTTGTCGCTGTTTGCGCGGGTACCCATGCACCGTGACTGGACGCCTTTCGCTTTCATCTGCTCGGTGGGCGGCACGTTCTATTTTCTTGCGGTGCGGCTTTCGCCCGGCACCCAACTTATTCCGGAGGCGGCCGGCGCTTCGCTGCAGCTGCTGGGGATTTTGTGGCAACTGTTCGCGAAGGTGTCGCTGCGCAGGTCGTTCGGCATTTTGCCCGCCAATCGCGGAGTCGTTTCCCGCGGGGCTTACCGGTTCGTGCGTCATCCCATGTATCTGGGGTATTTCGTGACGGACGTGGGGTTCTTGCTGGCGAACTTCGGGATTCAGAACGTGATTGTCTACGGATGCCAGTTTGCGCTGCAGGTTGGACGCATTGTGCGGGAGGAGCGGCTCCTGTCCGACGACGAGCGGTATCGGACGTACAGGGGTAAGGTGCGGTTCCGGGTGATTCCGGGCGTGTTTTGACGGTGTATCGTGTAGTTTTTCTCGCGGTGCAAGCCGCAATGAGCCGCAATGAGCGGCGCTAAACGGCAAACCCCCAATCCGCCTGACTACCTCTGATCGATCCGCACGAGCGCCACATCATCCATGCAAAGCGATCCAAACCCGTTCCACGACATGGCGTCGATTCTGTCCAATCCGATCCTCAACACGGATTCGTACAAGGCGTCGCACTACCTGCAGTATCCGCCGGAAGCGTCGGCGATGTTTTCATACATCGAGTCGCGCGGCGGGCGCTACGACCGCACGTTGTTCTTCGGCCTGCAGATGCTGATCAAGGAGTATCTGTGCCGGCCCATCACGCCGGCCATGATCGACCAGGCGAAGGCGTTCTTCACGGCGCATGGCGAACCGTTCAACGAAGCCGGCTGGCGCTACATCGTCCAGCAGCATGAGGGCTATCTGCCCGTGCGGATTCGCGCGGTGCCGGAAGGCTCGGTCGTGCCCACGCACAACGTTCTGGTCACGGTCGAATGCGACGATCCCGAGGTATTCTGGCTGGCCTCGTATCTGGAAACGATGTTGCTGCGCGTGTGGTATCCGATTACGGTCGCGACGCAAAGCTGGCATCTGCGCAACACGATCCGCGCGTATCTGGAGAAGAGCAGCGACGACCTCACGCAATTGCCGTTCAAGCTGCACGATTTCGGCGCGCGCGGCGTGTCGAGTGCGGAGTCGGCGGCGATTGGCGGCTCGGCGCATCTGGTCAGTTTCATGGGCTCGGATACGGTGCTCGGTGTGGTTGCGGCAAACCACTACTACAACGAACCGATGGCGGCGTTTTCCGTGCCGGCCGCGGAGCACAGCACGATCACCTCATGGGGGCGCGAGCGTGAGACCGACGCATTCCGCAACATGATCGCGAAGTTCGGCAAGCCTGGCGCGATCGTTTCGGTGGTGTCCGATTCCTACGACCTGTTCGCCGCGCTCGAGGTTTGGGGCACGACGCTGAAGCAGGTCGTGCTCGACTCCGGCGGCACGCTGGTGATCCGGCCTGATTCCGGCGATCCGCTGACGATTGTCCTGCAGACCATGCGGGCGCTCGAGGCGTCGTTCGGTTCGACGGTGAACGGCAAGGGGCGGCGCGTGCTCAACAACGTGCGCGTGATTCAGGGCGACGGCGTGAATCCGGATTCGATCGGGGCCATCCTTGCGGCCATGGATGAGGCCGGCTTTGCGGCAGACAACATCGTCTTCGGCATGGGCGGCGCGTTGTTGCAGCAGATCAACCGCGATACACAGCGCTTCGCCATGAAGTGTTCGGCCATCCGGCTCGGCGATGAATGGCATGACGTACGCAAGGACCCGGTCACAGATGCCGGCAAGCGGTCGATGAAAGGGCGGCTTACGTTGCTGGTGAATCGTCACACAAGCGAGTATCGGACAGTGACGCTACCGGTGGCGTGGGATGACCGTACCGTTGAAGGGGATTGGGACGAGGCGCTCGTCACGGTTTTCGATTCTGGAAAATTGCTCGTCGACGCGGCGTTTTCTGAAATCAGGAAGAGGGCTCACGCGGCTGAAGGTTAGCCGGCTGTTTGGCCCAACATGTCAGCTCACATACCAGACCGATAAGCCTCTGGCATCAACGTCAATCCGACAAGGGCTGCCTTCCCGCAAGCGGGCATCTTCGTTCGCGATGTCGAAGCGCACCCCCGCGATATTCAGACGGACATACCGCTCGCCGCGCCGTAATTCGACTGCGTCCACCTTGCCGGAATAGGCGCCGCCGGGTGAAATAAGCACGGCGTGGGACGAGATGCGCCACATCACCCGTTGCCCGGCGGGAATCGCAAAACCGCTATCGCCGGTCGCGATCGTCAACCCATTGCCAATCTCGACTCGCCCGGGCGCAGTCATCAAACCTTCGCCGACGTTGTGCAAGCCGAGCAGTTCGGCGACGCGCATCGATGCCGGCCGTTCGAACACCTCATCGATGGAACCCGCCTGCAGCACGCGGCCCTGTTCGACAACCAGCACTTCGTCGGCAAGCAGAGCCGCTTCGTCGGGATCGTGTGTGACGATGATCGTCACCGCCGCGATCTCGCGCTGCAACGCGCGCAGGGACTGCTGCAAACGACGCCGCCGGGGCGTATCGAGCGCCGCGAACGGCTCATCGAACAGCAGCAATTCGCTGTGACGCGTGAGTGCTCGTGCCAGCGCCACGCGTTGCCGCTGACCGAACGACAATTGATGCGGCAAGCGCGCAACCAGTTGCGCGAGGCCGAGATGATCGAGCCAGTAACGCGCGCTGGCTGCGTCGGCGTCGACGGGAAACGCGAGTTGCTGCGCCACCGTCATGTGCGGGAACAGGCCGTAGTCTTGTGGCATGTAGCCGATCTGGCGGCGCTCGGGCGGCAGTGTGCTCAAGTCGGTTGTGCCGAGCCGGACGGAACAGGCTGCGTTGGATTCGAGCCCTGCAATCAGACGCAATGCGAGGGATTTGCCGGATCCCGAAGGGCCGATGATCGCAAGCCGCCGCGTGGCAGGCGCCCATGCGATGTCGAGTTCGAACGCGCCTAATCGGCGCTGCAAATGAAAGGCGAGGCGAAGGTCGGAAGTTTCGCCCCGGCTCGTCGTCAGATCCGTGCCGGGTTCCAGCGCG
Source organism: Paraburkholderia sp. SECH2 (assembly GCF_030464795.1). Lineage (NCBI taxonomy): Bacteria > Pseudomonadati > Pseudomonadota > Betaproteobacteria > Burkholderiales > Burkholderiaceae > Paraburkholderia > Paraburkholderia sp. SECH2. The sequence goes on along the minus strand of NZ_JALPRH010000005.1, from coordinate 149,593 downwards.
TCGTCGCCGTTTTCGGTTTGTTCGAGCGAGGCTTTCTGCCGAAGGCTATATATCGACAATGCCGCGCAGACAATCGCAATCGCGAGCGTCGGCAGCAATAACGGCATCATCGCCGGCAGGCCCTGGCCACCGAATACGACGTACGTGTACACCGGCAGCGAATACGGGTGATAGGCCACCATCACCGTCGCGCCGAATTCGCCGAACGCACGCAACCAGGCCAGCGCAAGTCCCGCGCGAATCGCCGGCCACGCAACCGGCAACATCACGCGGAAGAATCGGCTGCCTGCATGATGGCCGAGCGTCGCGGCCACGTCGTCGAGCACGGGGTCCACGGCGGCGAACGCGGATTTCGCGGCGATGATCAGGAAGGGCGCGGCCACGAAGATTTCCGCGAGCACGATGCCGGCAAACGAATCCGTCAGCGCTCCGTTGGTGAAGCGGCCGACCCAGCTATAGGGCCCAAGCAGAAACAGCAGCAGCACGCCGCTCGTGAGCGGCGGCAACGCAAGTGGTAACTGAACGACGAAGCCGAGCAGCGCCATCTTGCGCGAGTTCGAGCGCGCCAGCAGATAGCCGAGCGGCACGCCGCCGAGCAGAATCACGAACGAGGCCACGCTGGCGCTCGCCGCCGAGATGCCGACCGCCGACCACACCGCGCGCCAATCGACATTCGGCCAATCGGCCGCGCCGAGTTGCGGCACGCTCGCGATAAACGGCGCGCACAAATAGACGGCAAGCAGCGCGGCCAGCCATAGCAACGGCCGCGCGGCGGACCGCTTCACCGCCTGTTCCACTGCTTGTTCCACCGCCTTATTGCGCGGCGGCGTCGATCACGGCTTGCACCGAAGGCGGCATGGCTTGCACATTGCCGGAAATGGTCGGTTTGATCACGTCCACGCCGTGTTGCTTGAGCAACGCGCGGCCTTGCGCGCTCAGCAGGAAGTCGACGAAGCTGCTGGCACCCGCATGGTTCGGTGCGTCGCTGAGAATCGTCAGCGTGTAGCTCGCTTTGGCCTGCAATTCGGGCGCCGGACGGAGCGCCGGAATTTTCAGGTCGGACGTTTCGGTCGAATAGAAGAAGCCGGCATCGAGCTGGCCAGATTGCAAACGGCCCACCAGCGTTTCTTCAGGCAAAACCTGCGCGGGATTTTCCGCGTCGCCCAGCGTCTTCTCGACGAGGTCCGGCTGATGGTAGAGCTCCGCGGCCTTCGTCATCATCTCGACGGTGAATGCGCCCTTCGGATCGAGCTTCGGATCGGTGCGGCCGATGCGGATGCCCGGCTCCTGCAACACCTGGTCCCAGCGCTTGCTCTTGAAGTCCGCTGCGAATTTGCTTTGCGGGTTATAGCCGATCATCAACGGCGATTCGGCGAAGTTCACGTACCACGTGACGTGATCGCCGTTCGCCTGACCCATGAGGCCGGTGTTCACCTTCGGGCTCGCGCTGATGAACACGTCGCCGCGGCGCAGCTTGCCCTTGATCTCGTTGGCGATCTTGTTCGATCCCGCCGCGTAGCCGCGGAAGTGCTGGCCGGTGGCCTTTTCGAAGGCGGGCCCGACGCTGCGCTCCATCAGGTTGACGAGCGAACCGGCGTACAGCACGTTGACCGTGTCGTCCTGCGCGAAGGCGGGCACGGCCGTCACCACGCCGGCGACGACCACGAAAGATGCAAGCAGCTTGCGAATCATGCGATTAACCCCGATGCGTTATTAAGAGCGCTATATTACGACGCCATCGCGTTGCGTTGTGGGATGCTGCGCGCTCTGTGTGGTCTATGGATGTGGACACCGCCGGCGGAGTGGCCGATATGCCTGGCGATATATTGCGTATCGATGCGCTTTTGCACCGAGGCGGCCATCGCAGCGTAATATACACACGGAAATAACGGGTGGACAACCTGGTCAGGCTTCAATGCTGGAGATAACCGCGTATGGATAGTGTGAATGTGATTGCCGCGCCTGCCGTTGAAAGCGCGCTCGTCTTGAGTGGACGGTTCCAGCGGACGCTGTCTTTCGACCTCGAGCGGCTCAAGCGTTACGAAAGCGTGCTAGCCAGGCCATTCGATTTGCGTTGTTACACGACGAATCGTTTCATTCGTAGCGTTGAGCCTTATCGCGGTGTGCGTCTGACGACCTTGATCTCGGAAGCAGGTTTGCCGAACGAGGTGCCGGGCGAGTTCAAGCGGACGGTGTTCGTGGCGGTGGGACACGATGGCTACGTTGTGACATTCTCATGGCACGAACTGTTCAACACGCCGATCGGCGAGAACGTGCTCGTTGCGTATGAATGCGACGGCCGCGCTCTCGACGCTGAAGACGGTGTGCCGATTCTGTTTTCCGGCTCGGATATTCTGCCCGCGCCACGCCACGTCAAACGGCTCGCGCGTATCGAAGCGCATGTTTTGAAGCCTTTGGCGTAGGCGATTCGAATGACGAGCGTAATATGGTTCGATGTTCTTCATCGTGCTGCCGCCATGTCTGACGAACCGCTTTCGCCTGTTGCGGAACCTGCCGCGCCCAGCCCCGAACCGCTGTTCGCGTCGCTCGATGCGCGGATTGCCGAGCGCACGGCGAAGTGGCTGGTTGCAGCCACGGACCCCGCGTCACCCGATACGCGATTGTTCGCCAAGCTGATTGCCGCGCGCGACGTGCGCGACGAACTTGTGTTGCTTGGGTTGTCGCAGCCAGCGTGGCGCGCGCTGCTGGAGCGGCACTTTGTGCGTGCCTCTGCGCCCGTGTTTGCCTCCTTGCCCGCATTGCCACCTGTCGACACCAGCGAACACGCGGCATTCGTCTCCACGCTGCACGCACTCCTGCTCACGTACGCCAGTACCGCCGTCGACACGAACGACGCTCGCTGCCTCGCCTCAATCATCGCTCACGCATGCTTGCGGCCGGATCACCTATGGCGTGACCTCGGTCTTGCGGGCCGGGAAGAAGTCACATGGATGCTGACGCGCTATTTCCCCACGCTCGTGTTGCTGAATGTCGAGAATCTGCGCTGGAAGAAATTCCTCGCTCAGCAACGCGCGTTTTCCTTAGGGCTTCAGCCCGGCCCGGCACCCGGTTGTCCGGGCTGCGAAGACTATGGGCATTGCTTTCCCGACCGCCGATGAAGGCCATTCAGCCAGGATGGCAGCGCGAGACGGTTCGTGTATGCTTTCGCGCATGGCTGATACCGCGAAAACCAAACCAAGCCCCGCGACAAAATCCGCGAAACCACGCCCCGAAGTGCGCTTCAGAATGCGCATCCGCAGCGGCGACGCTGTCGCGCTCGGACCGGGCAAAGTCGAACTGCTGGAAGCCGTGCGCGAGTACGGCTCGATCTCGGCTGCGGCGCGCAGCCTCGGCATGTCGTACCGGCGCGCCTGGCTGCTGATCGACGAGTTGAACCGCTCGCTCAAAACGCCTGCCACGCACTCGGAGCAGGGCGGTCAAAGCGGCGGCGGTTGTACGCTAACGCCGGTCGGCGAACGCATCATTCATCTGTACCGCGATGTCGAAGACGAGGCCCAGCGAAGCTGCGCGAAACAGATCGCCGAGTTGACCCGGCTGATTCGTTCCTGAGAACGGCCCCTCGTACTCGCCGCTCAGCCGTGGCGGAGGCAAAACGCCGAGGGCGACGGATTGCCCAACTGGGCAAGATGCTCGGGGCGCAGCCGGTCCACCAATTCCACAAAGCTGGCCACGCTTGCCGTACGCAACGGGTGATAGTCGATCTGATGGCGCTCGCACACCCGTTTGAGCGTATTCATCGAATCATGATCGACGCAGTCGACCGGAAACACGACGATATCCGCGCCCGGCAGCGCGGCGGCAAGCAGACCTTTGCGATCTTCCACGCCGCCGTCGTGCACCACGAAATCGCCGCCGGCGGCCTCCACCAGCCGCTTGAGCGCGGCATTCGAACTTGGGCGGCCGCCCACGTAGACAATCCGTTTGCCGCGCACGCTGTCGAGGCTGGCTTGCCGCATCTGCGCGCCATGGTTGCCGTCCGTTGAATTCATCGTCGCGCGTTCCAGCGCGTCGCATTCGTTCTGCACCAACAGGAGCTGCGCCAACGCTTCATCACGGCTCTTGCGTAACGCGAGTGCCGCGCCTTGTTCTTGCAGCACGCGCTGTTCAGCGGCCTCACGGCGGCTCGTATGCAACGCCACCCGCTGGTCGCTGTCGGCGAGCTTGTCGCGCAGCCTTGATATCTCCACTTCGAGATCGGAAGGATCCGTCGGCGTCTGGCGTGTGGCGAGGGCGGTGAGTTGCGCGATCTGCTCGTTGAGCGCGGCGATCGCTGCGTCGCGCTGCGTGCTGAGTTCCTGCAAGCGGCTTTGTTGCCGCTCGACTTTCTCTTTCAACTCGGCGTTTTCCGCTTCGAGCGCAACCAGCCTGCGGATGTCCGCGCGATTCGCCGCACCGACCAGATGCGACAGCATGTGCAATTCACCGAACGCTTTCTGGCGCACATGCAGAGTCGCGCACGGATGCGTCATCAGGGCCCAGTAAGCCGGCGGGATCTCACCGCTTTTCAGCGCTTCGTCCCAGAGCTTCAGCAACTCGACATCGTCGGCGGCTTTGTCGAAACGGCGGATCGCCACCGCATAGTGCTCGTCGAGCAACTTGTGCAGGGCTTTGGCGCCCGCGCCGCCATCGATCGCGAGTTCGACTGCCGAGTGATGAATCTCCAGATCGCTCGCGTCCCGGCGATCGAGGCCGGTAAATTTAGGCACCAGCTTGCGCAGCTCATGCGTGCTGAGACAGGTGCCGATGATCGAGCAATGCAGCTGGCCATCGAGCTCGGCGAGGCGCGCGCGCCGTTTGGTGTTCGAAAACGACTCCTTGGCGGGCGTGCAGCACGGATCGGCTACGCGCAAGCCGGCGCCGGCAAGCTCGTCGCCGGACAGTTTGAGACGCGAAGGCTGGGCGAGACGAAACGGCGGCGTGTGCATGAGGACCTCGAATCCGGATCTGGCGTCAGGCTGACTGAACGTGCGTGCTGGACATCCGCGCCATGCAGGCGCTGCTGCTGATATCGGCGATATATTCGAAAAGATATAGCGATCGGCGAAAGAAAACGTTCATATGCGGCAATGACGAATTAGTCGTTCGGGTGGACGAGCGTCCGCTCTGCGCGTGATTTGCGCTGCGTGATCGTGGCTGAAGCGGTGACAGAAGCAGTGGTGGCACCGGCGGCGGGAACTGCCGCGGTGGTGCGGCCGGCGGCGCGACGGGTGACGGCCGGCGCTGCGCCGCCGGCTGCCCGTGCATGCTGATCCAGAACATGCCCGACGCACAGACCGATAAACGCGGTATCGAGCCGTTCGAGTTCCGCCACCACCTTGCGTAATGCGGCCAGGTCGTTGCTGAACGCATCCGAGAAGATCGCGTCGCGAAGTTGCTCGGCTGAGCGCGCCTCTTCGATTGACGCTTTGAGATCGCGCAGACGGGCAAAGGCCGTCGCCTTGGCCTGTTCGGCCAGGATCGACAGCAACTGGTTCAGTGAGTGCGAACCCGACGTGCCCACCGACGCGAAGTTCAACTGGTCGCCCGTCAGCATCAGCACGAAGCGCTGCACGCTGCCGTAAAGGCGCCGGTAAGCATCGACGACATCCCGAATCAGTTCGGCGCGGCCACGTTCGGACGCCGATTTCACCGCGACGATGGTCGACGGAAGTCCTTTCGGGCGACGTCCCGCCGGGTCGGACGACGGGAATCGCAATGTGGGTCGCGATGTGGATCGACTAGGCACTGCTGCTGGCTCCTGCTTGCTTGTTTCGCTTGGTCGTACGCGATTGGCGGGCGGGTCGCTGCGCTGCACAAAAGCATACCGTGATATTCGACAGGATATAACGAAAGGCGGCGTGAGGGTAGCCGCGGCGGTTTTACCGGGTGGGCGTCGCCGACCCGGCGGCCCCATTTTCCGATATCGTGTGCAGCGTGCGCGCTCAGGCGCGCGCTCCTTTCCGGGCCGTTTCCACGACCGGCTGCCCGGGTAACGCATAAACACAAGAAAATGAGCCATCCCAACACCGAACTGATCGAGCGGTTTTACACCGCGTTCCAGCAACGCGACGCGGAAACGATGGCTGGCTGCTATGCCGACGATGTGGTCTTCAGCGATCCGGCCTTTGGCGAGCTGCGTGGCGAAGAGGCCCGCGACATGTGGCGCATGCTGGTGTCGCGCGCGCAGGACTTCTCGCTGACGTTCGACGGCGTCGAAGCGGACGCGCTCAACGGCCGCGCCCACTGGGTGGCTCGTTACACGTTCAGTCAGACGGGCCGCACGGTGGTGAACAGCATCGACGCCCGCTTCGTGTTCCGCGACGGCCGCATCGTCGAACATCGCGATACCTTCGACCTTTGGCGTTGGGCCCGTCAGGCTTTAGGATTCAAGGGCCTGCTGCTCGGCTGGACACCGTTCGTACAGGGCGCGATCAGGGCGCAGGCGAGAAAAGGCCTCGACCTCTATCGACGCCGGCAGCGCAGCGCTTAACGGGTGAGCCCCGGGGCCGACCAGGGGGCATCCCGGCGCATACCCCAGTCTTGCTATGAACCGGCCAGTTGATGCAGTATTTCGTGATATCGACAAGCGGGGAGTTCTATGCCGGTAGTGGATGCGTCATGGGAAGCGTGGCTGAGCAGCAACGTAGCGCGCGGTTGCAGCATCGACTCGATGATCGACGCGATGGTGCAAGCCGGCTTCGCCACGGAAGCCGCGCGCGCGGAAGTGCGCAAAGCGTTCGGCATGAGCCCGGCCGACGCAGGAGCGGCGTCGGAGGCCGTAGCGACCGAGGCTGCTCTCGTCAAAACCTCGCCACAAACCTACCAATACGACGAGTCGCCCGTTGCACGCGGCAATGTGATCCGTGCGCACGATCGCGACGTCCGCGTGTTGATGCGCTGCGAGCGGCCCCAGGTGATCGTGTTCGGGGATGTGCTTTCGCCCGACGAATGCGACGAGATGATCGAGCGTTCGCGTCATCGATTGAAACGCTCAACCACGGTCAATCCCGCCACCGGCAAGGAAGACGTGATCCGCAACCGCACCAGCGAAGGCATCTGGTACCAGCGCGGGGAAGACGCGTTCATCGAAAAGATGGACCGCCGCATCTCGAGCCTGATGAACTGGCCGGTTGAAAACGGCGAGGGGCTGCAGATTCTGCATTACGGCACCACCGGCGAATATCGCCCGCACTTCGATTATTTCCCGCCCGATCAGCCCGGCAGCGCGGTGCACACCGCCCAGGGCGGCCAGCGCGTGTCGACTCTGGTGATCTATCTGAACGACGTGCCCGATGGTGGCGAAACGATCTTCCCGGAAGCGGGCATGTCAGTCGCGGCGGTCAAGGGTGGGGCGGTGTATTTCCGCTATATGAACGGCCAGCGTCAACTCGATCCTCTGACCTTGCACGGCGGCGCGCCGGTGCTCGGCGGCGACAAATGGATCATGACGAAGTGGATGCGCGAGCGCGCGTACGGCTGAGACGCGCTATTCGGCTGCGTGCGGTGCGGCTGCTTTTCCCGGATCACCGGCTGCTAACAGTTGCTTCAATGCGCTGCGCGCGCCGACGCAGCCCATGCGCATAATCATCAGGCCGATCGCCGCGCCGGCCACGTGGTCGAGCATCGGCATGCCCGCGATGCTGCCGGCCACTCCCAATGTCGCGACCAGCGCCGACACCGCATCCATTCGCGCGTGCCATGCACTTGCCAGCAGAATCGCCGAGCCGGTGCGCTGGCCTTCGGCACGCAGGTAGCGGAACAGCATTTCCTTGGCGATCGTGACGAAGCCGCTGACGGCGAGCGCGCCGACTTGCATGGTCGTGTTGCCGCTCAACGTGGCGGTTTGGCCGATGCTGTGCCAGAGCATTTGGGCTGCCGTAACAATCAGCAGGACGGCGATGAAGAGGGATGCCAAGGCTTGAGTGGTGCTGCCGTCCCCTTCACGCGGCGTTGCGTTCAGGTGTTTCGAACTGAGGTACAGCACGATCAGCACGACGCCGTCTGCGGCCAGGTCGCTCAAGGTGTGGACACCGTCCGCGACCAGCCCGTCCGAATGCGCAGTCAGGCCGATGGCAATCTGCAGCGCCATGAGAAAGGCGTTGAGCAGCGCACTGGTGGAGGCGGCTTTAAGCAAGGCGGCCGCCTTGTGTGGTGCGGCTGTGGCTGTCGCGCACGGTAGGCTGTGGCATCGGGTCGGGACGGGTTATGTTGTCGCCGAAAAGTACCCGTCGAACGTGGCGCGCAGATGACAGTGTTGCAACGGCTGCCGGCGATCAGGAGCAGTTCGTCCGCCCGGACGTAGGCGAACAGGGCGCCCGGCCTGCGCGCGTGCTATGTCAATAGGCGGTCCCGTCAGCAGCCGCCCGCGCTCCGCTTAAGCCGTCTTGTAAACGTCCGGGTTGTGCACTTCCATATAACGCTCCGGCGTTGCCAATCCCTTAAAGCCGTGCGGTTCGTAGACGTGGTGAGCGTCTGTCGTCACCAGCACAATTCTGCGCAAACCGGTCAGCGACGGGCTGCCGAATACATGCTTCATCAACGCCGACGCGTATCCCTTGCCACGGTACGCCGGCAGCACGAATACATCGCACAGGTAGGCGAATGTTGCCTGGTCCGTGATCAGGCGGGCAAACGCGATCTGCCTGCCTTCGATATACGCGCCGAAACATAGCGACCCCGCTATCGCCCGGTCGAACGTCTCACGCGGCATGCCCTTCGCCCACGCCGTTTCCTGCGACAGAAACGCGTAGACCATCTCTATGTCGAGGTCGGCCTTGCTGCTCGAAATCGTCAAATCGTTCGCTTGCACTGCGCGTCCCCGCTGGTTCTGATCAAGCAATCAAAGGATGCGGTGCCGGTTGGGCACTGCGCCGCTGCTTCAACTCCGCTTCAAACCTTTTCATCCTTCCGGCCCGCTGCGAGCTCAGCCCTTCGCCGGATCTTCGGTGCCGCGCGAACCGCCGCCAATACTCTGTCCGGCGTCGCGCGCGAGGCCCAGGTAGCCGGTCACGGACACCAGCGTCAGCACGCCGGCAAACAGGAACGCGAGGCGGAAATCGTCCAGGGTGAATACGCGGCCGGTCGTCTCGCCGTTGAAGAACGCCGCCGCGCGCAGCGAGACGGCGCCGAAGGCGATGCCCAGACCGATCGTCATCTGCGCGGCGGCGCTCCACAGCGTGCTGGCGGCGCTCATCTGCGGTTGTGCGACATCAGCGTAGGCGAGGGTGGCAAGCGTCGAGAATTGCATCGAGCGCGCTACGCCGTAGATGAACACGACGAACAGCACCAGCGCGAGCGGCACGTTCGGCGTCAACAGCCCGCAGGCAATGATGAAAACACCGGCCACGGCCACATCGATAATCGACACCATGCGGAAACCGTAGCGTTGCAGGATGCGCGTGGTCAGCGCCTTCATGCCGAGATTGCCGAGCGCGCTCGCGAGCAGCAACAGGCCCGACTTGAACGCCGACAACCCGAAACCAATCTGGAACAGCAGCGGCATCAGATACGGCACCGCGCCAATGCCGATCCGGGTGAACGAGCCGGTTACCACAGTCACGGAGAAGGTCGGGATTTTCAGCGTGGAGACGTCGATCAGCGGATGCGGGTGCCGCTTCGCATGCTGGAACGCCACCACGCCCATCAGCAATCCGCCCAGGATAAACGCGCCCGCCACCCAGGGATTTTCGCCGGGCTGGCTCGCCAGTTCAGCGCCGTACAGAATCGCCGTGAGCGTTGTGGCGCTCAGCAGGAGGCCGACGACGTCGAGCGGCTTGCGTTCGGTGCCGCGCAGGTTCGGCACCAGCGCGAGTGCAACGGCCATCGCTGCCAGACCGAACGGCACGTTCAGCAGGAAGATCCAGCGCCATGACGCATAGGTGGTGATGAAGCCGCCGACCGGCGGCCCAACCACCGGCGCGGCAATGGCCGGCCAGGTGATGGTCGAGATCGCCTGCATCATCCGGCTCTTTTCCGTGCTGCGGACCACGATCAAACGGCCCACCGGCACCATCATCGCGCCACCCATGCCTTGCAGCAGCCGCGCGGCGGTAAATTCGGTCACGTTCTGCGACAAGCCGCACAACACCGAAGCCACCGTGAATACGCCGATCGCGCTGAAGAACACCGTGCGCGAACCGCAGCGGTCGGCAACCCAACCGCTCACCGGGATGAAAATCGCCAGCGCCAGCATGTAGGCCGTCATGCCGAGACTCAGGCTGTTCGGCCCGACGCCGAACGAGTGCGCCATCTGCGGCAAAGCAGTGGCGATCACCGTGGTGTCGAGATACTCCATAAAGAAGGTGGCCGCGACGATGTACGGCAGCCAGCCGACATGTGAATTACGTGTGTCGCCGGTCATGGCGCCGTCCTCGACACGTAGCTGCTGCGGGTGGATTCGATGACGCGTTTGGCGTCCTTAGCGTGCCGGCGTGTCCCGCGCGATTGTGATGACTTCATGTTCTTGCGACAACCTTTTGAAAACGTGTTTCCGGCATTCCTCGATGGACGGGCAACGAGGTCGCGGCCTGTCTGGCGTCAGCCAGCTCTGCATCGTAACGCAACAAGCCGCTGCAGACAGCGGTGCGCGGCGCCAGCGTGGCGGGGCCGCGCCGGAAACACGGCTTTCTTGCCGCTCAGTCCTTCGCTGCGTATTCGCGATCGAGCTTGTCGTACAGCGGCTTGTTGACAAGGCGCTGGCGTTCGCTGAACGGCGCGACCAGCGTCGCGTCTTCATCGAGGCGGCCATTGCTTTTCAACGTGCCGAGTGCGCGCTGCATACCGAGCACCGCGCCTTGCAGCGCCGCGTTCGCGTACAGCACGATGCCGTAGCCGAGCTTGGCGAGCGCTTCACGCGATTGCACCGGCGTTTTGCCGCCGATCACGAGGTTGATCAGTTGCGGCTTGTCGAACAGGCCCGGCAGGCGCTCGATGTCGGCGAGCGATTCAGTCGCTTCGACAAACAGAATGTCCGCGCCGGCCTCGATGAAACGATGGCCGCGCTCGATCGCGTCTTCGATGCCGTGGACGGCAGCCGCATCGGTACGCGCCATGATCTGCAGATTGCCGTCTTCGCGGGCGTCGACGGCGGCGCGAATCTTGCCGACCATCTCGCTCGTGCTGACGACTTCCTTGCCGGAGAAGTGACCGCATTTCTTCGGCATGATCTGGTCTTCGAACTGGATCACGTCGGCGCCGCTGCGCTCGAGCACGCGTACGGTCTGGCGCACGTTCAGCGCGTTGCCGAAGCCGGTGTCGGCGTCGACGATCAGCGGCAGCGCGACCGCGTCGCGAATCCGCGCGCAATGCTCGGCGACTTCAGCGAGACCGATGAAGCCAAGATCGGGCAGCCCGAGCGACATATTCGTGACGCCCGCGCCCGTGATGTAGATCGCCTCAAAGCCGGCGTCTTCAATCACGCGCGCACTCATCGCATTGAAGGCGCCCGGCACGAGCAGGCCTTGGCGTTGATTGACTTTGGCGCGGAACGCGGCGCGGCGATTAGCGGAAGTGCTCATGACGGTGTCTCTCCAGATGGGAAGTGGGTGATAGAACGCTGAGCTCAATTTGCAGGAAGCATGCCATTTGCCGCGTTTCACGATTTGTGCCGGACAATCAAAAGCTTAGGCGGAAAGGGGCCGTGCCGCTGTTCGTGGCAGAATAGCCAATATGTTCCACGAAACGTTTCATGGAACGTTTCAGCTACGAGCGGAGTGTCGCAGTGTCCACGTTCACGTCGTCCCTTGCCAGTTCCAATTCCGGCCGACCAGGCGTCGCCCTAGTCAGTATCAGCCGGTTGCAATCGCTTTGCGAGACGGTCGCGCCGCGCTATACCGGGCGGGCCAGATTTTTTTCGGTCCGGGAAGGTTATGGCGCCGCCGTCACGGCCCTGCAAGCCTATGTGGACGCGGGTTCGGTCGATGTCGTGCTGGCAGCCGGATCGAACGGCGCCTACCTGCGCGACAACCTGAGCGTGCCGGTGGTGATGGTCAAGGTGAACGGCTTCGACGTACTGAGCGCAATCACCCGCGCCACGACCACCTGGCCCGGCGCAAAGATCGGCCTTGTCCTGCACGAAACCATCTCGCACGAACTTGCGGACCTGAGCGCATGGCTGAATGTCGGCCTGAAACAGCGCGCCTACCGTTCGATCGATGAAGTGCGGCTCGCGGTTGCGGGCCTCGCCGCAGAGGGCTGCAGCGTCATCATCGGCCCCGGCATGGCCTGCGATTTTGCCCAGCAAGCCGGTCTTGAGGGCGTCTTCCTGTATTCGCTCGGCGCGGTCGAAGAAGCGTTCGAGCGCTCGGTCGAGCTGGCGCGTGTGAGCCGCCAGAAGGAATCGAAGCGGGTGCGCCTGAACACGATCGTCGCCCATCTGCGCGATGGCGTGGCCGCCTTCGACGACGCCGGCCAGCTCGAAGCCGTCAATCCGGCCATGCTCGACCTGCTCGGCCTCGACCGCGAACAGGACGTTCCGGCGCAATTGACGCGCTCTGTCGGCCCGTTACTGCGCGAGACGCTTGAGCATGACCTGCCGGTCGAGGAGCGTATCGAGCAGATCGGCGGCCGCGCGCTGATCGTCAACTGTGTGCCGATCCTCGAGCAAGGCGTGCGTTCGGGCTCGGTGGTCACGGTGCAGGACGCGCTGGTCGCGCAACGAATCGACCGCTCGCTGCGTACCAGCCAGCGGCCGAAGCATCTGGTCGCGCGGCACCATCTGGACGATCTGATCGGCAGTTCGGTGGCTCTGGAGCGGGCGCGGCGGTTGGCCCGCGCAGGCGCGGCTCACGACGCCACCGTGCTGCTGAGCGGCGAAAGCGGCACCGGCAAGGAGCTGGTCGCGCAGGGTATCCACAATGCCAGCCGGCGGCGCGGCAATCCGTTTGTCGCCTTCAATTGCGCGGCGCTTCCTGAAGGGCTGATCGAGAGCGAACTGTTCGGTCACGAGGAAGGTGCGTTCACCGGCGCGCGCCGGGGCGGCAAGCCGGGCTTATTCGAAATCGCCCACACCGGGACGATCTTCCTCGACGAAATCGGCGAGATGCCGGCGGCGCTGCAAAGCCGGCTGCTGCGGGTGTTGCAGGAGCGCGAAGTCATGAAGCTCGGTTCCGGGCGCGCGACCCCCGTCGACGTGCGGGTGATTGCCGCCACCCATCGCGATCTGCACGCGCTGGTCGAGCAGGGTGCGTTTCGCGCGGACCTGTATTTCCGGCTGAATCTGCTTCAGATAGAATTGCCGCCGCTGCGCGCAAGACGCGGCGATGTCGCGCAACTGGCGCGGCATTTGTTGAACCGCAGCGCGCTCCAGTATGGGCTGTCGGGCGCAGCGTTCGAACGGGTGCTGGCGTTCCTCACACCCTTGTTCGAACACTATGCGTGGCCCGGCAATGTACGGGAACTGGAAAATCTGCTGGCGCGCGCCGCGATTTATCTGAGCGATTCGGCCAGCGAGGAGTGGCAGGATCTGCAGGCCGTGTTTCCGGAATTTGGGCGCATGCGGCAGACAGCCGCGGACGTGCTTGGAGCCGTGGCTCCTGCCCACGCCGCCGGCGACCTCTCGGCCCGTCGCTCACCCACCCGCGAGGATGTCGTTCGGGCCCTCGAACAGGCTGGCGGCAATCGCGCTGCAGCAAGCCGGGCGCTGGGAATCGGCCGCACGACCCTCTGGCGGCTCATGAGAGACTGATCCCAGGATTTGTGCAACGCAATAGTCACCGGTAGCCAGTCAAATAGCAATAAACTATTGAAATAATTTAAACACACCGCTTTACCTATTAAGCGACGTCTGACATACTGACTCCACTTTCCAACCACTCCGAAAGAGGACTCAGTAAATGCCGATCATCAACAGTCAAGTCAAACCGTTCAAGGCACAGGCTTATCACAATGGCGACTTCCAGACCGTCACTGAAGAGAGCCTGAAGGGCAAGTGGTCGGTTTTCGTTTTCTACCCGGCTGACTTCACGTTTGTTTGCCCGACCGAACTGGGCGACCTGGCAGATCGTTACGCCGAATTCCAAAAGCTCGGCGTCGAAATCTACAGCGTTTCGACCGATACGCACTTCACGCACAAGGCATGGCACGACACGTCGGACACGATCCAGAAGATCAAGTACCCGATGATCGCTGACCCGACCCTGGCAATCTCGCGCAACTTCGACGTGCTGATCGAAGAAGAAGGTCTGGCACTGCGTGGCACGTTCGTGATCAACCCGGAAGGCGAAATCAAGCTGGCCGAAATTCACGACAACGGCATTGGCCGTGACGCTGGCGAACTGCTGCGCAAGGTGCAAGCTGCGCAATACATCGCGGCTCACCCGGGTGAAGTTTGCCCCGCCAAGTGGACGCCGGGCGCAGAAACGCTGACGCCGTCGCTCGACCTGATCGGCAAGATCTAAGGTTTAAAAGCCTTTCGCAGTACGCGCTTCACGGCGCATCGCCGTGCGGACCGCTTGATACAGCGGTCCGCACGTCCCCGGACTGCACGCCTCCTACCCGGATGCGTGCGGCGCCCGGGATCCAACACCCCTCGTCACGGAATCGAATAGCCATGCTGGACGCCAATCTCAAGACTCAGTTGAAATCCTACCTCGAAAAGGTTAGCAGGCCTATCGAGATCGTCGCCTCGCTCGACGACAGCGCGAAATCGCAAGAGCTGCTGGCATTGCTGAGCGATATCGCGACGTTGTCGGAGCGCGTCACCGTGGTCGAACGTCGCGGCGACAGCGAACGCAAGCCGTCGTTTTCGATCGGCGAGCCGGGCAAGGAAACCGGTATCCGTTTCGCAGGCATTCCGATGGGGCACGAATTCACGTCGCTCGTCCTCGCGCTTTTGCAGGTCGGTGGCCATCCGGTCAAACTCGAAGACGCGGTGATCGAACAGATCCGCAGTCTCGACGGCGACTATCAATTCGAAACGTATTTTTCGCTGTCATGCCAGAACTGCCCGGAAGTCGTCCAGGCACTGAACGTGATGGCGCTGATCAACCCGCGCATCCGCCACGTGGCGATCGACGGCGCATTGTTCCAGAACGAAGTCGAAGCGCGCCAGATCATGGCGGTACCGACCATGTTCATGAACGGCGAAGTGTTCGGCCAGGGCCGCAGCGGTGTGAAGGAAATCCTCGCGAAGCTCGACACCAATGCCGGTGCGCGTGCGGCGAAGGAACTGGAAAAGAAGCCGGTGTTCGATACGCTGATCGTCGGCGGTGGCCCGGCGGGTGCGGCTGCGGCGATTTACTCGGCGCGCAAGGGTATTGCGACGGGTGTCGTGGCGGAACGCTTCGGCGGTCAGGTGCTCGATACGCTGGCGATCGAGAACTTCGTCTCCGTAACGGAAACCGAAGGACCGAAGTTCGCTACGGCGCTCGAACAGCACGTGAAGAGCTACGAAGTCGACATCATGGACGTGCAGCGCGCTGAAGCGCTGATCCCGGGCCGCATCAACGAGGTGCGTCTGGCGAACGGCGCGGTGTTGAAGGCGAAGACGATCATTCTGGCAACAGGTGCCCGTTGGCGCGAAATCAACGTGCCAGGCGAGCGCGAGTACCGTAACCATGGCGTGGCTTACTGCCCGCACTGCGATGGTCCGCTGTTCAAGGGCAAGCGCGTTGCGGTGATCGGCGGTGGTAATTCGGGCGTCGAAGCGGCGATCGATCTCGCGGGTATCGTCCGCGAAGTAACGTTGTTCGAATTCGGCGCGCAATTGCGTGCCGACGAAGTGCTGCAACGTAAGCTGCGCAGCCTTGCCAACGTGACGATCGTCACGCAGGCACAGACCACGGAAATCACCGGCGACGGCAAGAAGGTCAACGGTCTGGTCTACAAGGACCTGCGTTCGGGCGAAACGAAGAGCATCGAACTCGAAGGCGTCTTCGTGCAGATCGGTCTCGTGCCGAATACCGAATGGCTGAAGGGCACGGTCGAATTGTCGAAGCACGGCGAGATCATCGTCGATGCACGTGGCGCGACTTCGGTGCCGGGCGTGTTCGCCGCCGGCGACGTAACCACCGTTCCGTTCAAGCAGATCGTGATTGCTGTGGGCGAGGGTGCGAAGGCATCGCTCTCCGCGTTCGATCATTTGATCCGTAGCAGCGACGTGGACGAAGTGGTGAGCGAAGTGGAAACTGAAGCGACAGCTTGATGGTGTTGTGTGCGTAATGGACGGCGGCCTGAGGGCCGCCGTTTTTGTTTGCGGTGAGATCAGGACCGCTTTTGAGCGGGATTTGTTTTTGGCTGAGCGAAGGATGGGACGGCAGTCTGTCAGGACAATCTGACCGCCGCCCTGCTGAGGAATCGCTTTTCTCGGAGGTCTTGAGTGTGCTTTGAAAAAAGCTCAGATTCCTATGCCATTTGACAGTGTTATTTCGGAAAACGAACGACTTCGACAGACGTAGAATATTGACCGATCCAAAGCCGTCGATTATCTATGCCGAAGTTTGAAGTACAAGTGTTTGAATCGCCCGAATATGCCACTCACTGCTTTCAACCCGTTGTTCACCTTGGGACGACGTGGGACCTGAGTCACCTCGATTCTTTTGCCTTTAAATGCGACCTTGGTCGGGGTTGCGCGATAACCGTGCTCGTGATGTTCTCGTGTCATTGCTTTTCCCGCAGCTTTGCTCGGGATGGACGAGTGCGCGCTGAAATTCCGAGCGTCGAGATCTATAACGACGGTCGTGAGCAGCGAGTTCTTGATCCGGTCCGCTATGAGTTGTCGAAGAACCTGCTGCGGGATTTGGTTGTGACGATGGGTGAGCGCCCAATTGTCGTCGCCGACGAAAAGCAGCCGAACTTCATGACGCTGCAGCAAACGAATGCCGATGGCACATCGTCGCTATACGCCGTGTTCTTTGAAGTGGAGAAGGATAGGGCAAGAAAGCAGCGTCTGATTCTACGAGTTCAGTCTGCCTATCTTCTTGAGAAAGAACTGACGAAGCGTCAGCGGCAAGCGAAAAAGGTTGCGTTCAGAACCCTGCTGCGGGCAACGTATGAGGGGCGCAAGATACGCCCCTAGCCGCGATGGCAAGCCACAAAAACCAACGGCTGCCTTTCGGCAGCCGTCGCATGCGGGACTCTCTATTCACCTTGCGGTGAAATTTCCACTCCAGGTGGAACCCGGTGACCCGGGCGGCGCTACGTTTTTCACACCCGCTCGTACGTAGTTTTGAGGTCTGATTATATGAATTTGACCAGCCGCGGTCAAGCGGCCGAGGGCGCGACGCACTGCAGCAGGTGGAGGCCCACGCTGGGCTGCAACTCGCAGGCAGCGTTTGCCGCACCCAAACACCCGTTTCATTCACCCGCTCAACGCCCACCCCGAACGCCCCATCAACAGCCCCTTCGTTTGGAGCCTCCCACCTGGGCTAATTCCTTGGCTATCCCACCCGTCAGGCCATATAAATCTGGGAGTCGGGCACGGTCCCGCCGACATGCGTACTGGCTCGCAAGCGCGCAGCTTGCCGATGCCAGGCGACATAAAACAAGGAGGGAGACAATGGCAACATCGCAGGCGGCCCCCGCTCGGTGGGTCGACAGCAAGCGCTATCTGTGGCTGCTGGGCGCACTGACCATCACCTTGCCGCTGCATGCGGCCAATCTGGCGTTGCAGACTGGCTGGCATATTTTCTGGTGGTTCGGGCCGATCTTCGTGTTCGGCATTATCCCGGTGCTCGACTATCTGATCGGTGACGATCCGAGCAATCCACCCGAGGAAGTCGTCGCCACGCTCGAACGGGAGCGCTATTACCGTCGCGTGGTCTATCTGGCTACCTTCATCGAATACGTGTCGTTCTTCGGCGCGCTGTGGATCGTCGGCACGCACGCCTTGACGTGGTACGACTATCTGGGCTTTGCGCTCTCACTGGGCGCGGCGACTGGCGTATCGATCAATACCGCGCACGAGCTCGGTCACAAGACGGATGGCTTCGAACGATGGCTCGCCAAGATCACGCTGGCGCCGGTCGCCTACGGCCATTTCTTCGTTGAACATAATCGTGGACACCACGTGCGCGTCGCTACGCCGCCCGATCCGGCGAGCGCGCGCTATGGCGAATCATTCTGGCGGTTTCTGCCGCGCACGGTATTCGGCAGCATCGCGTCGGCGTGGCGTCTCGAGAAGCATCGGCTCGAACGCCTCGGCAAATCGCCCTGGACATGGCGCAATGAAGTCCTGCACTCGTGGGCCATGACGGTAGTGCTATGGGGTGCGATGATCGCGCTGTTCGGCAAAGCGGTGATTCCGTTTCTGCTGATTCAGGCAGCGTACGGGGCTTCGTTGCTGGAAGTGGTCAACTATCTGGAGCACTACGGGCTCGGCCGCAAGCAACTCGCGAGCGGCCGTTACGAGCGCTGCCAGCCGCAGCACTCATGGAACAGTAATCGCATCGTGACGAATCTGTTTCTCTATCAGCTGCAGCGTCATGCCGATCATCATGCGAATCCGACGCGCTCGTACCAGGCGCTGCGTCATTTCGATGGCGCACCGCAATTGCCTTCCGGTTACGCGACGATGATCATGCTCGCGTACGTGCCGCCACTGTGGTTCCGCGTGATGAACCCGCGTGTGGTCGCGCATTATCAAGGCAACATGGCGCAGTCGAATATCCGGCCGGCCATTCGTGAGCGCGTGCTGGCGCAGTTTGCCGGCTAACGTGGATTGCTTCTTGCAAAGAAAAAGCCGCCCGGGCAGTGTCGGGCGGCTTTTTTTATCGAGTTTATCGAACTGCGGCAGCGTGGCTTTAACGCCGGTCGATCGAGTACTTGCCGGCGCCGGTCACACACAACAACAGCAGTCCACCCATGATGCTGATGTTCTTGTAGAAGTGGATCATGTTGTCGTATTGCACCGCGCCCGTCATGTTCCAGTAGTGGTGGCCGATGATCGCGGTGCCGAGCGTATAGAGCGCCAGCAGCAACGCAAGTGGCCGCGTATAGAAGCCCACCAGCAGCGCGATGCCCACCACTAGTTCCATCACGACGGCGATGGCCGCCGACAACTCAGGCGCAGGCGCGCCGGTAGACGTCATATAAGCGACGGTGCCGGAAAAACCGGTCAGCTTCGACCAGCCGAACATCACGAACAGCACCATCAACAGGATGCGGGCGATGAGAAGGACCGTGTCTTTCTGGTTTTCAAATAGCGTATAGCGCATGATTTTTCTCTGTAGGTAAGGGACGGTGCGGTTCGCCGCAAACTTCGCGGCGAGCCACGCTTGAGCCGGCCAGATCTAACGACAGGATTGAGCCGCTTAAGCCCACAACTCCGATACTTCAATATTACGCAGATCGAACACCAACACCTCCGCGTCGTGACCTTGCGTGAAGGTCAGGGCTTCTTCGCCGCGGACCCGCGCGCCGTCGCCTTCGCCAAGCTCGACGCCGTTTACCGTGACACTGCCGCGCGCCACGTGAATATAAGCATAGCGATTACTGGCCAGTTCGAGGCGCGCAGTTTCGTCACCGTCGAAAAGACCGGCATAGACCCGCGCGTCCTGTTGCAGCACCAGCGAGTCGTTCGCACCGTCCGGTGACATCACGAGGCGCAGCACTCCACGCTTCTCGTCCGCGCCAAAGCGCCGTTGCTGATAGCGCGGCGTGGTGCCTTTCTGCGCCGGCGCAATCCAGATCTGCATGAAGTGCACCGGGTCGGTCTTCGAATGGTTGTATTCGCTATGCGCGACGCCGGTTCCCGCGCTCATCAACTGGATGTCGCCAGGCACGATCACCGAGCCGGTGCCCATCGTGTCCTTATGTTCCAGCGCGCCTTCCAGCACGTACGAAAAAATTTCCATGTCGCGGTGCGGATGCTTGCCGAATCCTTGCGCTGGTGCGACACGGTCGTCGTTGATCACGAGCAGGTCGGAAAAGCCGTTCTGCTTCGGATCGTGATAGTTCGCGAAGGAAAACGTATGACGCGAGCTAAGCCAGCCGTGCTCCGCGCGGCCGCGTTGATTGGCGTGTCTGATTTCGAGCATCGTATTTCTCCTTGTTTCCGGTTGTGCGATCCGGCCGGATGTTTGGCCGCGATCCATGAATGACAGTGTAGGTCAATCAGGATGGTTATAATCGGATGTATATAGGAAACACTGTCTCCGTAAGGTGGACAATACGATGCAACTCGATGATATGCGGATCTTTGTCGCCACGGTCGACGCCCATAACTTCACCGCCGCAGCAAAACGGCTGGCGCTGTCGAAGCAGTTCGTCAGCCGGCGCGTTATGGCGCTGGAAGAGGCGCTCGGCGTGCAACTGCTGATCCGCAATACGCGCAAGTTGGCTGTGACCGAACTCGGGCAAGAGTTTTATGAGCGTGCGCGGCGCATTCTGGGTGAGGTGGAAGACGCCGAGCAGGCGATGTCGTTGCGGCGCGCCGGGCCGCGCGGGCTCTTGCGGGTTAGTGCGCCGATGTCGTTTGGGATGATGCATCTGTCGCCATTGGTGGCGAGCTTTCTGCGCGAGCATGCAGATGTGCGCTTCGATATGGAGTTGAGCGATCGTACTGTCGATGTGGTCGGCGAGGGGTTCGATATGGCGATTCGGATTGGCGCGTTGCCGGATTCCACTTTGATTGCGCAGAAGCTTGTGGATGTCAGGATGGTGGTGTGTTGTAGTCCTGGGTATGTGCGGAGGCGGGGGGCGCCGGTTGTGCCTGCTGATCTTGCGCGGCACTCATGTCTGTTGTATGGGCATGGTGGGGTTGTGAGTTGGGATTTTGTTGTTGATGGGGTTTCTAAGGGAGTCGAGGTTAGTGGGCCGCTTCGGGCTAATAATGGGGAGTTGGTTCGCGATGCGGCTGTGGCTGGGTTGGGGATTGTTCGGCTTCCTGATTTTATTGTTGCTGAGGCGGTGGGGAGTGGGTTGCTTGTGACTGTTCTCGAGGAGTTCTTGCCTTCGGCGACTACTGTTTATGCTGTCTATCCGCAGCATCGGCAGAGCTCTGTCAGTATTCGGGTTTTTGTTGAGTTTTTGCGGGAGAGTTTGAGGAAGAGGTTGATGGGTTGATGTTTTTTGCCGGCGCGGCGCTTGTTTGTCTGTGTGCCTGGGGCTTTGGCCTTTCCTTGTTCTGGCTTTCGTGCCTTTCCTTGTTTTGTTAGTGGTCTATTAGCGTTGCCCCTGTGCGGGGCGGCACTTACTTTCTTTGCCGCCGCAAAGAAAGATAAGCAAAGAAAGCGGCTAGAAGCCCCTGCTAAGTGGGCACCGTGGTCTGCTAGGGGTAGTGGTGCATCTGGAATCTGTGTTCGTGCCCCTGCATAAGCTTGTGACAAGGGCGTCATACTTCCGGCGGCGCTGCGCGCGCCGAAGAGTAATTCATAAAACCGATCGCTGCGTTTCAGTCCCCGGCTTCGCCACTGATCAGCGACACTTCGCGGAGCAGCGGCGGACCTTGTCACGGCAGACTAATCACCGCCCGCTGCCGCCCGCTGCCGCCGCCGCCGTCCGCCACTCCCAAGCCTACCGCCGCTTAGCCGTTCCGGAAAATGAAGCTGTAACCGTTCAACGCCGGCACGCCGCCCAAGTGCGCGTACAGCACTCGTGAGCCTTCCGGGAATTCGCCGTTTCGGACCATGTCGATCATGCCGTGCATCGATTTGCCCTCGTACACGGGGTCGGTCAGCACGCCTTCGAGGCGCGCACATAGGCGGATCGCTTCCAGGGTCCCTTCGTTCGGCAGGCCGTATTCGGGGCCGGCGTAGCGTTCGTCCAGGACCACGTCCTTGCTCGTGATGTCGCGCTCCAGGCCGACTTTTTCGGCGGTCTGCCTGGCGATTCGGGTGATCTGCTCACGCGTTTGCGCCGGTTTTGCGGATGCGTCGATGCCGATCACTCGGTCCGCGCGGCCGTCGGCGGCGAAGCCCACTACCATGCCGGCCTGGGTGCTGCCGGTCACGGAGCACACCACGATGTAGTCGAATTTGAAGCCCAGTTCGGCTTCCTGTTGACGGACTTCTTCGGCAAAGCCGACGAAGCCGAGGCCGCCCAGCGGATGGTCGGAACAACCGGCCGGGATCGGGTAGGGCTTGCCGCCGGCGGCGCGCACGCTCTCCAGTGCATCTTCCCAGCTCTTGCGAAAGCCAATGTCGAAGCCGTCTGCAACCAGGCGGACGTCCGCGCCCAGAATGCGCGACATCTGGATGTTGCCGACCCGGTCGTATACGGCGTCCGAATAGTTGACCCAGTTCTCCTGCACCAGCACGCACTTCATCCCCAGATGCGCCGCAACGGCCGCCACCTGGCGGGTTTGGTTCGACTGGATGCCGCCAATCGACACCAGCGTGTCGCAACCCTGCGCCAACGCCTCGGGAATCAGATACTCCAGCTTGCGTGTCTTGTTGCCGCCGAAGGCAAAGCCGCTGTTGCAGTCCTCGCGCTTCGCATATAGGTGCACCTTGCCGCCCAGGTGGTCGCTCAAACGCTTCAGCGGTTGGATCGGCGTGGGCCCGAAAGTCAGCGGGTAGCGAGGGAAACGTTGCAGGTTCATGGCAGCTCCGAATTTGTAGGTTTGACGCGAGCAACAAGCAGTCGCGTTACAACAAATGGTAGGGAAAAGCGCTAGAAATGAGCTTGCAAATAAATTCTGTTCCGCCTACTTTTAGAGCGACGCACTCAAAAATGACTTAATAAACAGCCAGGCAGGAATCAATGAACGCAACAAAAGTTCGTAAGGCACCGATGACTGCCGCCGCAGTTGCCGCCGCTTCATCCGCGGAAGCCGATCCGCTTCACGCGCTCGATCGCATCGACCGGGCGATCCTGCGTCAACTGCAAACCGACGCGTCGATCTCGAACGTCGCGCTCGCCGCCAAAGTCAAACTGAGTGCGCCGGCATGTCTGCGGCGCGTCGAGCGGCTGAAGGAATCGGGGCTGATTCGCGGCGTCGTCGCGTTAATCGACCCGAAGGCGGCCGGGGCGGGCATGCTGGTCATCATCGGCGTGGTGCTGGATCGCTCCACGCCGGAGTCGTTTGCCGAGTTCGAAAAAGCGGCGCAGAAGGTGGCGGGATGCATGGAATGCCACGTCGTGACCGGCGAGTTCGACTATTTCATGACGATCCGCACGCGCGATAGCGACAGCTTCAATCGTCTGCATGCGGAACAGTTGCTCTATTTGCCGGGCGTCCGGCAAATCCGCTCGTTTATGGTACTCAAGGAAATCCTGTCGACCACCAAATTTCCGCTGTAGTCGCTGCCGCCAAGTTAAAAGACGCGCATGCTGTCATAAATCCCCTTGCCGGACGACTAAGTGTCGGGACCACTCGCGGGCGACGCGCTTAGTGCCTGAGCGGGTGGGCGGTACGGACTTTCCGGGGCGATCATCATGGCTTGCAACAGACGGACATTCTTCAGGTTAATCGGCGCGGCGTCGCTCGCCGGCGGCACCGCGGCATGGCGTACGGGAGGCGCGGCAGAGTTGGGCACAGCGGCGGCCTACGAGGTTGCGCACAGCGACGCCGAATGGCACAAGCTGCTCACGGACGCGCAATTCCGCGTGTTGCGCGAAGCGGGCACGGAGCGCCCATTCAGCAGCCCGCTGAACGACGAGCACCGCGTCGGCACATTCGCGTGCGCCGGTTGCGCGCTGCCGCTATTTTCGTCGAAAACAAAGTTCGATAGCGGCACCGGCTGGCCGAGTTTCTGGCAGCCGATGGATCACGCGGTCATCACGCATACCGACAAATCGTTCGGCATGACGCGCGACGAAGTACTGTGTCGGCGCTGCGGCGGTCATCTGGGTCACGTATTCGACGACGGCCCCAAACCAACCGGCCTGCGCTATTGCATGAACGGCCTCGCGTTGACTTTTACGCCTGCCGCGCACGGCACGAGTTGATCGAATCAGGACGGACATCATGAACATCGAAAAACGCATCACCGGCAAACCGGCCCGCTCGCGCGGGGCGGCTATAGCGCTTTCGGTCGGACTTGGCGCGCTTGCGCTGCTGCTGGCGCAGCGCATGGCATTCTCGTCGGAAGCCGGGGTTGTCATTGCGCCGCCCGCGGTCGACGAACCAATCTCCGCCACGACCGCACACGAAGAGACCGCCGTGTTCGCGGGCGGCTGTTTCTGGGGCGTGCAGGGCGTGTTCCAGCACGTGCGAGGCGTCACAAAGGCGGTATCGGGCTATTCGGGCGGTCAGCGCGATACCGCACAGTACGAGACCGTCAGTGGCGGCGAAACCGGCCACGCGGAATCCGTGCAGGTCACGTTCGACCCCACCAAGGTCACCTACGGGCAGTTACTGCAGGTCTACTTCTCGGTGATTCAGGACCCGACCGAGTTGAATCGCCAGGGGCCGGACAGCGGCACGCAATACCGCTCGGCCGTGTTCCCATTGAATGACACGCAGCGGCACGTCGCGCAAAGCTATATCGCGCAACTCGAGAAGGCGCATGCCTTTCCGGCGCCGATCGTCACGAAAACGGAACCGTTCAAAGGCTTCTATCCGGCTGAGTCCTACCATCAGAACTACCTGACCTTGCATCCAAACTCGGCGTATATCACTATCAACGACATGCCGAAGGTCGCCAACCTGAAGCGTCTGTTTCCGAATCTCTATCGCGACAAGGCGGTGCTGGTCGAAGCGGCGCAGTAACAGGGCGAGCGCCACGCCGGCGGCTATCTTCCCTCGCTGAACTTGCCGGCGCCGCATCGCGCGGCGCCGGCCACTCTTTTTTTGTGGTTGTATTCTGCCTGTCATCATCGCCACGGCATGCTTGCCAGCGTCCGTCGGTCTGTCCTTCCGTTTCTCCGATCAGAGTTGGCTCCCCAGCGACCAGGCCCGCATTTTGCACAGCAGCGTGCGTCGGCAAATCTTTCGCACGCATCTGTTCATACAATTGCCCCATTGACGGGGCGGCATCAGGACCGAATGGTGCGTTTTGCTGGGCAAGGTGTGTCGTTTGCTGAAAAAATTACATGCCGTGCGTAGCAATGCGGCGGTTGCCCGAATGGTGTCCAATCCGTTGTGGACTTCGGGCGAGAACATAAACCTCTTCGCGATACGCGAGAAACGGAGGCTTCTGGTGTTGATCAGCCGTAGAAAGCGGATCGGCAAGATCCGCAACAAACAAACAAGCATCGCGGCAACATCGCTGGTCGCCGTGACCCTCGGCGGTATTGGCATTCTGCCGGGTTCGGCCTTCGCCCAAACCCCCTCGCCATTGGGCGAATGGCAGTACTCCGTGGGCATTCCGCTGCAGAAGATGTGGCAGCCCGACATTCCGGACTGGCAGCTGCGCGTCGGCGCGGCGACATCGTTCCAGCCGCGTTACGAGGGCTCCGACCGGTATCACGTGATGGCCGGTCCGAGCATCGACGTGCGCTACAAGGATCTGTTCTTCTTTTCGAGCGGTGAAGGCCTCGGGGTTAACTTCGCGCAGGGGCAAAACTGGCGCGCGAGTCTCGCGGCCGTCTACGATCTCGGACGTCGTGCGCACGACGATCCGCAGGAGTTGAACGGCCTCGGCAACATCAACCCGGCGCCGGGCGTCAAACTCTCCGGCGAATACGTCGTGTCGAAAGATTTCCCGCTCGTGCTACGCGCCGACGTGCGACGCTATTTCGGCGGCTCGAACGGCTGGATCGGCGATCTGGGCGCCTATATGCCGATGCCGGGCAGCACCAAAAAATTCTTCTGGTTCGCCGGGCCGAACGTGACGCTCGCGGACTCCACTTACATGAACAGTTGGTACGGTGTGAATCAGAACCAGGCGGCGCACTCGCAATATTCGCAGTATCACGCGAGTGCCGGTTTCAAGTCGGTGGGTTTCGGCATTAGCGCGGTGTGGCTGTTCGACAAGCACTGGTTCGCCACTGCCGACGGCGCATTCGAACAACTGGTCGGCAGTGCGGGCAATAGTCCGATTACACACACCAGGGCCACCGGCGTGGCCGACATCTCTATCAACTATCGCTTCTGACGCAGCGGTTCTCTATTTGACGACATTGACCGCATGGACGCAGGCGCGTGATTCAGGCGCGCCGCTTCTTTAGTCCATCAGTCATCAGTCTGATCCAGCAGCAAATCCAAACCGCGATTGAATGTTCGCGGGTACATCGCTTGCTGCCTTCTTCGGGTGCGTTAAACCGGACATTCCCCGGCGCGCCCGAACGCAAGGAGCAGATCTCATGGCAGGAAAAACGAATACACGGAAGCCCGCAGTGAAACCCGGACACGCCAACGATCCGAAGTCGAAGGATCTCGAACAGTTTCGAGTCAGTCCCGAAGGTGAGGCGCTGCGAACCAATCAGGGCGTGAAGATCGCCGATAATCAGAACACCTTGCGCGCCGGTCCGCGCGGCCCCTCGCTGCTTGAAGATTTCATCATGCGTGAGAAGATCACGCACTTCGACCACGAACGTATCCCCGAGCGCATCGTTCATGCGCGAGGCTCGGCAGCCCATGGTGTGTTCCAGGTGTACGAGTCGATGAGCGAGTACACCAAAGCTGCATTCCTGCAGAACCCGAACGAGCAGACGCCGGTCTATGTCCGTTTCTCGACGGTGCAGGGCCCGCGCGGTTCGGCCGATACCGTGCGCGACGTGCGCGGCTTCGCGGTGAAGTTCTACACACAGGAAGGCAATTACGATCTGGTCGGCAACAACATGCCGGTCTTCTTCATTCAGGACGCCATCAAGTTTCCGGACTTCGTGCATGCGGTAAAACCAGAAGCGCCGAATGAAATGCCGACCGGCGGCTCCGCGCACGATACCTTCTGGGACTTCGTGTCGCTCGTGCCGGAGTCCGCGCATATGGTCCTGTGGACCATGTCGGACCGCGCGATTCCGCGCAGCCTTCGCACCATGGAAGGCTTTGGCATTCACACGTTCCGCTTCGTGAATGCGCAAGGCAAGGGGCGTTTCGTCAAATTCCACTGGCGCCCGGTGCTGGGCTCGTATTCGCTGCTGTGGGACGAAGCGCAGAAGCTCGCCGGCAAGGATCCGGATTTCCACAGGCGCGACTTGTGGGAATCGATTGAACGAGGCGACTTCCCCGAGTTCGAGCTCGGCGTGCAGATCGTCGAGGAAAAAGATGAGCACAAGTTCGACTTTGACCTGCTCGATCCGACCAAGCTGATTCCGGAAGAACTGGTGCCGGTGAAGATCATCGGCAAGATGACGCTCAATCGCAATCCGGACAATTTCTTCGCCGAAACCGAGCAGGTTGCGTTTCATCCGGGCCACATCGTGCCGGGTCTCGACTTCTCGAACGATCCGCTGTTGCAAGGTCGTTTGTTCTCGTACACCGACACGCAGATCAGCCGCCTCGGCGGGCCGAATTTCCACGAGATTCCGATTAACCGGCCGGTATGTCCGTTCCATAATAATCAGCGCGATGCGATGCACCGCCAGACGATCAACGTCGGGCAGGCCTCGTACGAGCCGAATTCGGTGAGTGGCGGTTGGCCGAAGGAAACCGATCCGGCGCCGGCGGATGGTGGCTTCGAAAGCTATCCGGAGCGTGTGGAAGGCAACAAGATTCGCGTGCGTAGCGAGTCGTTCGCCGATCATTTCTCGCAGGCCGCAATGTTCTACAACAGCATGTCGGAGCCAGAGAAAGACCATATCGCCGCGGCTTACCAGTTCGAACTCGGCAAGGTCACCAAGCCGGAGATTCGCGCGCGTGTGGTCAACGAGATTCTGGCCAATTTCGATGCGGGGCTTGCCGCGAAGGTGGCCGATGGTCTCGGCTTGCCCGCGCCGAAGAAAGGCACGGCGAAGCTCAAGGGGACCAAAGCGTCGGCTGCACTCAGTCTGCTCAATCGCGTGAAGCCCGGCATCAAGACCTGCAAGATTGCTTTGCTGGCTGCGCCGGGTTCCGATGGTGCCGCGATCAAAAAGCTGCAACAGGTGCTGCAGGCCGAGGGTGCAGCGCCGATGTTGATCGCACCGAACCTTGCTGCCATCGACGGTATGGCGCCGGACGCAACGATTGCCGGCTTGCCGTCGATCATGTTCGATGCGGTGATCGTGGTGGGTGGTGAGGCGGGCGCGAAGAAGCTGGCGCAATCGGGCGACGCACGGCATTTCGTGCTCGAAGCGTTCAAGCACCTGAAGGCGATTGCGGCCATCGGTGCGGGGCGTGACGTGTTGACTGCAGCTCACTTGCCAGCCAATGCCGATGGTGTGGCAACCGGCGACGACAAGCAGGCTGCCGAGGTGCTGAAGACCTTCATCAAGGTGGCCGAACAGCATCGCGTGTGGTCGCGTGCCGCCCAGGCGGAGACGGTGCCGGCGTAGCCGCAGCAAGGGGCAAGGGTCAAGCAATCGGATTGATCAAGCAGAACTGGCCGGGGCGAACCGGCCAGTTTTTTTGCGTGCTGAATAACCGGACTCGCTCCCGAGACTTCCTGACCCGCGCGAACTGCCGCACGCAGGATCGTGGCCCTCTGGCAGATTCGGGAATGGGTCGAGGCAGGCAAGGTCGATTTCCTTGCTGTCAAGTTGGGAGCGTTGTAGTTTTATCGCCGGCCGAAGGGTTTGGGAGGACTCGGCGGCGTGAGCGGATTTCGCCGTGAAGGCAACGCAGCATCAAGTGCGATGCTTCATTGTGCTACGCTTGCCAGACCAAACTCCACGTAGCGTGACCTTGCCATCATCATGCGTTCCTGGCGCATATCCACATCGGCCCGTAGCGGGCACATCAACACCTCGCGTGTGACCGACCTCGTCATGTCGATCTCACATGACGATCCGGACGCGCTTGCTGCAAGCATTCTGAAGACGGTTGGCGACACGCTTCCCGTGTCGCAGTGCACGATTTTCGCGTACGAATTCGACGCGAGACCGCGCACCGTCTCCGCCGCCGACCATCGCGGCGGCCGGTTCCTGCGCGATGTCGCCGATCGCTACGCCACGCACTTCTATGCGCTCGACGGAAACCGCGCCATCGTCGGCGACTCGCAAGCGAAGCAGGCGCGCGAGGCGTTAGTGCTGCATCAGCAGCAAAGCGAAGAAATCGAAAACGAAGCCTACCGCGCGGCCTGCTACGCGCAGCCCAACGTGTCCGACCGCTTGTCGTTGCTTTTGCAACCCATGGAAAGCGTCTGGCTGTCGATCAATCTGTATCGTGACAGCGCATACGGCATGTTTCAGCCAGGCGAACTGGAGCATGTGGAAAGCATGGCGCATCTGTTTGCGCACGCTGCAAAAACCCATTACGCGCTCAATGGGCAGCATCAGCAAGGCGCGGCAGCCGCGATGCTGGCACGGGTCAGACGTGCCTGCCCGGCGCTGACACCGCGCGAGATCGACGTGCTGCGCGGCACGCTCGAAGGCGCAAGCGCGGCCGAGATCGCCGAGCAAATGGGCGTCAAGGCTACCAGCGTGATTACGTATCAGAAGCGTGCTTACGCGCGGTTGGGGATTTCCAGCCAGCGCCAGTTGTTCGCGCTATGTTTGCAGCCTGAGCGGTCTTGAGCCGGCGCGCTTAAATTGCAGCCGTAGATTAATCGCGAGACGGCCGAAGAAGAACTGCCGAGGTGCCGTGGAACTCGCACCAAAGATCATCCGCGCTTTGCCCGCGCATCCACCTGCGTCTCGCGATCCCAGCGCTTCAACCAAGGCATGATGAATTCCGCGAAACCATCTGCGGGCGGTGACAGTGCACGTTCGGTCGAACGATACACACACACTTCACGGATCGTTTCAGGATCCACGATCCGCTTCATCACGAGGCCAAAGGTTCGCGCAAGCGGCGCGACATAGGCGGGCGCGAGTGTCACGGCAAGCCCCTGTGACGCCAGCCCGAACGCTGTCGTAACGTTGTCCACCACATCCACCGGAATGATGCGCGCCTCCGCCGGCAGATTAGCCAGCATCTGTTCGACCGCACGCTCGTGGTCGCGGCCGGTGGCAACAATGGGCACGCCGCGCAGGTGCTGCCACTGCACCCGGCGCCGCGTGCTCAACGGATGCGTCGGCGCGCACCACATCACCCATGGGCTCGCGAAGGCCGGATCGCAACGCACCCGCGTGCCGCTCTGACGATCCGGGCCGATCGCGAGATCCACGTCGCCGCTTTCCACTCGCTCCACCAACTGTTCGACCACGGTGTCGCAAATGCGCACAACCACCTTCGGTTTGTCGCGCGCATATTCGGCGATGGCTACCGGCAGCGCGGTCGCCGCGAGCACCAGCGGCGCGCCGACTCGCACGATCCCGGCCGCGCGATTGCGGATGTCGTCGGCGGACTGGGCGGCGGCGCGCACATAGCGCAACACCGATTCGGCCGACGACAGGAAATCCTGCCCCGCGCTCGACAGATTGACGCGCCGAGTCGTACGGTCGAAGAGGCGAAAGCCCAGTTCCGTTTCCAGTTCGGCCAGTAACTGGCTGACCGCTGACGAGGTCAGCCCGAGTCGTTCCGCCGCCGCGCCGATGCTGTGCAAATCGACGATGGCGAGAAACGCTTCGAACTGACGGATGGTGACGCGTGTGAGTGGCATCAGGCGATTCTAAAGAAAAACTTACGAATGGTGAAAAATCGATTGATTGTAGATAGCGTGCCATTGATCGACACTTGTCCCGATCGACGCGAAGCTGGAAACCCGCTTAGACTTCCGACTCGCCCAAGCTGCTACGACCAGCCTGCAACAGTCCACACTCAGGGTATACGCAGGCCGCAATCAAGCCGTATGCAGGGCTCCACTCAAGGAATTGCCATGTTCGACCACATTCCCGCCTATCCGGGCGACCCGATCCTGAGCCTGAACGAGGATTTTCAACTCGATCCGCGACCCAACAAGGTCAACCTGAGCATCGGCATCTATTTCGACGACGCCGGCAAGCTGCCGGTGATGGACGCCGTGCGGCGCGCCGAAACCGCGCTGCTCGATTCGATCGGCCCGCGCTCCTACCTACCGATGGCGGGCCTGCCGCTTTACCGCGACGCAGCACAGGCGCTGGTGTTCGGCGCGGACAACGAAGCGCGTGCGGCGGGTCGGATCGCGACCTTGCAGACCATCGGTGGTTCGGGTGCGCTGAAAGTCGGCGCGGATTTTCTGAAACGTTATTTCCCGGCCTCGCAGATCTGGATTAGCGATCCGAGTTGGGAAAACCATCGTGTGGTATTCGAAGGCGCGGGCCTCACGGTCAACACGTATCCGTATTACGACGAACACACCGGCGGCTTGCGTTTCGCTGACATGCTCGACACGATCAGCCGCTTGCCGGAACAGAGCGTCGTGCTGCTGCACGCGTGCTGCCACAACCCGACCGGCGTCGATCTGAGTCCGGCGCAATGGGCAGAATTGGTGCCGGTATTGCAGCGCCGCAAACTGATTGCGTTTGTCGACATGGCGTATCAGGGTTTCGGCGCAGGTCTTGAAGAGGACGCCGCCTGCGTGCGCCTGCTCGCCGATGCGGGCGTGCCCTTGATCGCCGCGAATTCGTTTTCGAAGAACTTCTCGCTGTATGGCGAGCGCTGCGGTGCGTTGAGCGTGGTGTGCAAGAGCAAGGAGGAAGCAGCTCGCGTGCTCGGTCAATTGATGTCGACGGTGCGCGCCAACTACAGCAATCCGCCGACGCATGGCGCGCGCCTCGTCGCCAACGTGCTGTCCGACGCATCCTTGCGTGCCTCGTGGGAAGCGGAACTCGCCACCATGCGCGAACGGATTCTCGCCATGCGCGGCACGATTCACGAAGGCCTCGCAGGCCGTGTCGATGAAGTGATGCGCGCACGTTACGTTGCGCAGCGCGGCATGTTCACGTACACGGGTTTGAGCGAAGCCCAGGTCGAGCGTTTGCGCAGCGAACACGCTGTGTATGTGCTGCGTTCGGGACGCATGTGCGTCGCCGGATTGAATGCGCGCAACGCCGACTATGTGGCGTCGTCAATCGCGTCGGTAGTGGCGGGCGCATAACGGCTGCCATTCGCAACGGCTTGACGATAACGAACGATAAATACGGAGACCCTGATGACGACTCTTGAAATGCAAGCGGCGAGCCCAGCGAAGGCCGCCGCGATGCACCCCGACGAATGGCAGGCGCGCGTGCAACTGGCCGCGTGCTATCGCATCTTCGACATGCTCGGCTGGACCGAGATGATCTACAACCACATCACGCTGCGTGTGCCGTCGAGCGTGAGCAGCGGCGAGCGCCACTTCCTGATCAATCCGTTCGGCCTGCACTACAGCGAAGTGACGGCGAGCAATCTCGTGAAGATCGACGCGCAAGGCCGCGTGCTCGACAACTCGCCGTATCCGGTGAACCCTGCAGGTTTCGTCGTCCATGCGGCGATTCACGAAGGCCTGGCTGATGCGCACTGCGTGATGCACACGCACACCACGGCCGGCGTCGCGGTAGCCTGCCTCGAAAACGGCCTGGAGCAAACCAACTTCTATAGCGCGCAGTTGCATGACCGCATTGCGTATCACGACTTCGAGGGCATCACGGTGCATGCGGAGGAAGGGCCGCGTCTGCTCGAACATATCGGCAACAGGCAAGCGGTGATCCTGCGCAATCATGGCCTGCTGGCATGGGGCCACACCTTGCCGCAGACTTTCGCTATTCTGTGGACGCTCAACCGCGCGTGCGAAATCCAGATGGCCACGTTTTCGATGGGCCGCGCGCGGCCGGTGCCGGAGGACGTGGCGATCCGTTGCTCGCGCGACTCCTTGCAATTCGATCCGCGTCACGGTGCGGGGCAGGATCTATTCGATGCGCTGGTGCGGCGCGTGGATCGCATCGACACGAGCTACAAGGATTAATGCGGACATTGAGCCGAAAGATTGACCCAGGGATTAACGCAAGGATTGAAGCAATGAAAGTAGGTATTTACGGTGCCGGCGCGATCGGCGGCTGGATGGGGGTGAAGTTCGCGCAGGCCGGCCACGACGTGAGCGTGGTGGCGCGCGGCGCGACACTCGGCGCGTTGCAGCAGCACGGCTTGCGTCTGATCGAAGGCGGCGTGACCCATGCGGTGAAGGTGACGGCAAGTGAACAGCCGCTGGATCTCGGCGTGCAGGACCTCGTCGTGGTGGCGGTCAAGGGTCCCGCGATGGCGTCGGTGGCCGCGCATATTGCGCCGCTGCTCGGCCCGCAGACGATTGTGCTGACAGCCATGAACGGCGTGCCATGGTGGTTCTGCGACGGGCTCGGCCGTGATTTTGCCGGCAAGCGGCTGAAGTCGATCGATCCTGACGGTGCGATCGCCGCCGCGATTCCGACCGCGCAGACCGTGGGCTGCGTGGTCCATGCCAGTTGTCTGATCGAGGCGCCGGGCGTCATCAGGCATCACCAGGGCAATGGGCTGATCGTCGGCGAAGCGTCGGGGCAAGCGAGTGAGCGCGTCAAAACGCTCACCGCCGCGCTGGCCGCAGCGGGCTTCAACGCGTCGATGTCGGAGCAGATTCAGCGCGACGTCTGGTACAAGCTGTGGGGCAACATGACGATGAATCCGATCAGCGCCATCACCGGTGCGACCACCGACCGGATTCTCAGCGACGAACTGGTGCGCAATTTTGTCACGAGCATCATGCTGGAAGCGAAGGAGATCGGCGCGCGCTTCGGTATTCCTATCGAACAGGCGCCGGCGGATCGTCACGAGGTCACGCTCAAACTGGGCGCGATGAAAACCTCGATGCTGCAGGATGTACAAGCCGCCAAGGCGGTCGAACTCGACGCGCTGGTGGCTGCGGTGCGTGAATTGGGGCAGCTCACCGACGTGCCGACTCCCTACACGGATGCATTGCTCGGGCTCGCGCGCTTGCACGCGAGTACGTTGGGGTTGTATCCGCGGCAGTGAAGGTTGCGACGACCTCCGAAAAGAAGCCGCCCCATGTGATCAACGGGGCGGTTTTTTTCGTCTTATGTTTCGCGCGTTATTTAAAGGGCTTGCCGCATCAAGCAGTCACGGCGGAAGAGGCCGGCAGCTTCGCCGCTTCGATCAACGACAGCGCTCGCTGCGTATCGCCGAGTTCCGTCATGCACAGTAGCGCAAGACGGGCCAGATATAAGGACGCTTGCGCTTCGCCTTCAGCGGTCAGTGTCTTGCAGAGCGTCGTGTAGACGAGGTCGAGTTCGCTATCGGTCATGGTGTGGGTTCCTCTTGCGTCAATTCGTCAGACTGGCCGTCACGGCGCTTTGCACGTCCGTCGCGTTGCCGTTGCGCCAGCGGGCGAGCACATGACCGTCTGGCCTGATCAGATAGACGGTGCCCGGCGTGGCATCGAGCATCTCATGCAAGCGTCCCGCCGGATCGACTACGTGCGGGACGGTCGCGCGCGGTGCATCGCCTGTGACCAGCGTGATCGCCTTGAACGGGATGCCGTGTTCGGCGAGCGCATGGTGCAATTGCTGCCACGCCTCGTCTTGCGCCGTGTCCGCGCCGAAGCGAAGTACGGTGAAGCATGGCCCAAGCAGATCGGTGAGATGGATATCGACGGGTACGCCGTCGCGCGTGCGTTGAAGTCGGCACTCCGGTAGTACCGTGCCTGGCGCCGGACCCTTGGCGAACGCGCCGGATGCAGCCGCTGCGACCCAATTGAGCGGCGATTGAGCATATGCAATCGCATGCGTTTGCCGCGGATTGATCAGTGGCCGCACGGCCGGATGATGAACGGCAAGTCCGAGAACTGCCTGGCGCATCAGGTCGAACGCGAACGAGGGCGGCGCCATGAATTCGGTGCTCTTCATGCCGTAGCTCAGATTCTCACGCGCCGCAAACACGCGCTCGTCGCTGTAGCTGTCGAGCAGGCGGTCCGACGCAATGCCGTTGACGACGCAACCGAGTTTCCAGCCGAGATTGTCGGCGTCGTCGATGCCGGAATTCGCGCCGCGCACGCCGAAAATCGGCACGAGATGCGCGGCATCGCCCGCGAACAGCACCGAGCCGTGGCGGTAGCGTTCGAGCGTCAATGCGTTGGCCCTGTAGACCGTAATCCAGATCGGTGACCATTCGCCCGTTTCGCCCATCGAGTCCAGCACGCTCTGCACGCGCGGCATCACGTTCTCAGGCTTGATTGCGGCCTCGGGATCTTCATCGTCGCGAAGCTGGTAGTCGATGCGCCAGACGTTGTCGGGCTGCTTGTGCACCAGCACGGTGGAGCCGGGATTGGAGGGCGGATCGAAATAGGCGAGACGTTCGGTGGCGCGCTCGCTTTCCAGTTCGATATCGACAATCACGTAGCGCCCCTCGTACGTGGTGCCGGTGAGCTTGAGGCCGAGCGCCTCGCGAATTGTGCTGCGGCCGCCGTCGCATGCGACGACCCAATCCGCGTGCATTGTCCAGGCGGTATCGCCGGTGCTGAGGTCGAGCGTTGCACCAGTGGCGCCGTTGCCGGTATGTTGTTCAATACCGGTCACGCGGGTTTGCCAGCGGATGTCGATCAGATCGGCATGCTGTTCCACTTCGTCGAGCAGCAACTGTTCGATCTGGTATTGCGCGATGTTGATCATCGGCGGCAGCGATTGCTCGTCGTCCTGATGCATGGCGAAGCGGAACACTTCGGCATCGCGGTAGAAGCTGCGGCCGCCCGTCCACGGCAAGCCTTTTTTCAGGAAACCGTGCACGGCGCCGAGGCGTTTGAAAATCTCCAGGCTGCGGCGTGAAATGCAGATCGCGCGGCTGCCGGTGCAGACACCGTCATCGGCTTCGATCAGCACCGAGCGTACGCCCTGGCGAGCCAGCGCAAGCGCCAGCGTCATGCCGACCGGACCGCCCCCGACAATCGCTACGGCGCGCCGCTGAGGGTCGCACCCGTCGACCAGCGGCGGCACCTCGCCCGCATAGTGACGCGGCGTGAACGGATAGGGTTTGAAACTGCGGCTCATGCGTGTCTCCTGGATCTTCGTTGCCGATGGATTGCCCGCCGCGGCTTGAGTGCTCTCTGGAGGCGGTGCGAATCGATTGGTGAAGTATGAAGGAGGGGTAGCGCGTGGCTGTCCTCATTTTGGGTACAAGGACTGGGCGTTCCGGCGATAGAAAAGGCCGCAGGGCGCTCACGCCCCCTGCGGCCCTTCTGATTCTTGCAATGCAATGCAGACCGCGCGGAATTGCCTAATCGGCCCCGGCCAGATGCGAAGCCTGGCGCGAGTGCTGGACGCTCGCTCCCACCGTGCATTCCTCGATCATCGCGCGGAACGTCGGCGCCGCGTGCGAAGCGCCGGTCGCCCCAGTCTCCGGCCCGCTTTCCGGCGCGCCGCCCACGCCTACAACCAGGGTCGCCCTTGGCCGCCATTCCCGCGTGCGCCGCAGCATGTTGCGCAAATACGGCGGCGATTCCGGCGCGTCGAGCGAGATGATGCAGATGATCGGCGCGTCCTTGAAGCTCGGTTCGTCGGCATGCGCGCTGCGATAGCCCGAGTGCGTGGCCATCATCGGCGCGAGACCCTGCCGGCCGAGCAATTGCACGGCGATCGCGGCGGTGACCTCATCGAATGCGCCGCGTCCCGGTACGCACAGCACCGAGGTCCTGTCGGTTTCATGGCGCATCGCCGGATGGGCCGAAATGTGGCTGTCGTGCCGATCCGAAAGGTCGGCCGTCGCCGATGCCGAGATTGCCCCAGCGGAGTCAGCCGGTTCCGTGCGCGACAGGCGATCCGGCAGGCCGTCGGAAATTTCCAGGTTTTCGACGATATCGACCAGTGCGTCGTTGATTCGCGCCAGTTGCTCAGGCATCAACACCCCGCGCATCGCATCGTTGCGCGCGAGCTTGAGGCCTTCCAGCGCGACATTGTCGTAGTAATCGATCAGCGACATCTCGCGCAGCAGGCGCTCGGCCTGCACGATGGCTTCATGCGGATCGTCCGCCAGAAGCCGCTGATAGAAGTTCTGCGCAGGCGTGAGAGCAGGCTGGTCGCCCAGCAGCACCGTGAGAAAGTTCAGA
The DNA here is from genome assembly GCF_030464795.1 of Paraburkholderia sp. SECH2. Lineage (NCBI taxonomy): Bacteria > Pseudomonadati > Pseudomonadota > Betaproteobacteria > Burkholderiales > Burkholderiaceae > Paraburkholderia > Paraburkholderia sp. SECH2. The sequence continues at coordinate 112,769 of NZ_JALPRH010000005.1, read as the reverse complement.
CGATCCGCGTAGCGTCCCAGCGTGACGACGCACAGCGTGAGCGGCGTGGACAGCACGAGGCCGATCGGCCCCCACAACCAGCTCCAGAAAATCGCCGCCACGACCACCGCCAGTGGCGACAGCCCCGAGCGATGACCGTACAGCAGCGGCTCGGCGATCTGCCCGGCTACCACATCGACGACGATAAACAGGATCAGCGTATAGACCGCCATGGTCCATTGCGGCTGGATAGCGGCCGCGAGAAACACAGCAAGAATTGCGGCGATCCAGATGCCGATATACGGCACGAAGCGCAGCAACGCGGCAATCACGCCGAACAGCAGCGCACCCGGCACGCCGATGATCGCGAGCCCGATGGCAATGATCCCGCCCGCGCTGAGATTCACGCCCAGTTGCGCGACAAAATAGCGGCTCAACCTCCCGGCGGCGTCGTTGATCGCGGTGGTGGTGCGGTGCAGATCGCGCGAACCGAAAAGACTGATCAAACGGTCGCGCAGGTCTTCGCGCTGCAGCAGGATGAAGATCGTGACGACCAGCACGATAAAGGTGGTCTCGATCGGCGCAATGGCCGGTGACAGCGCGCGTTGAGCGAGTTGCATCGGCGTGGGCGACGGCTCGTGCACTTCGACGGGCGTCGGCACAGCGGGTGCGTTGCGCGCTGCACGTCCGGTAAGGCGCGGCGGGCTCGGCTTGGTCGGCGCGACGCGTTGCAGTGTGGCGGCGGCGCGGCTCATCAGCGAATCGGCCCGGCCGACGGTTTTCTCCTGCACCGTCTCGATCTTTTGCTCGATCGCCGCCTGATACTGCGGCAGATCGCCCGCCAGTTGCACCAGTTGTGCTCCGATCAGCCCGCCGACTGCCAGCAGGGTGGCGAGGGCGAACAGCACCGCGATAAAGATCGACGGCAACTGGCCCATGTGCAAGCGCCGCAGCGCCTGCACCAGCGGTGCGAGCAGAAAGCTGAGCAGCACGGAGAGCGTGATCGGGATCAGCACCTCGCGGGCGAAGTACAGCGCGCAGACCACCACGACGCCGGTGATGACCGAGGCCAACCCATGCAGACTGGGCGTGCCCGGTGGGTATACGCGGTTCGGCCGCCCGGTTGGCGGTAACGATATTTTCATGGACACACTTCTCGATGTTGTGGCGCTGACGTTTTTACTGAGGGTTCGCGCGGCTGGAACGGCGGCGATCGGTTAAAGCGCCCGAGCAATTCATATGCCCGGATTGTAGGCGCTTTGTAGTGCGGCGGCCGTATCCCTAGCCCATGTGCAAACGCAACAGCTCGAACAGCTGTGAGCTTGCATACAGTAGCAAGCCGATAAAGCCGCCCACAATCGTCCCGTTGATGCGGATGTACTGCAAATCCTTACCGATGTTCAACTCGATTTGCCGTGACATGTCGCGTGCGTCCCAGTTTTTCACTGTATCGCTGATGTGGCGCGTGAGGAACTGGGCAAAATCCGGCGCCATGGCGCGCGCCGCTTCTTCCAGATGGTCGTTCAGCGACTGGCGCAGCGCGGGGTCATGCGCCAGTTCGCGGCCTACCCACTGGCCCATCGCCATCACCCGGGCGTGCAGGGCCGAATCGCTGCTTTGCAGATCGCGTTTGAGCCATGCGCGCAATTCGCCCCACATGTCCTTCACATACGTGCTGAGCGCTTCGCCTTCCACCAGATAACGCTTCAATTCCTCGCCTTTCTGCAGGAATGCCGGATCGGTTTTAAGTTTGACGATCAGTTTCTGGGCGGCGTCGTCGAATTTCTGGCGCAACTGATGAGCAGGGTTCTCACTGATCTGCTCGAGCATCCGGTTCACCGCATTGGCGATCGCCTCGGCGCCTTTTTCCCCAAGCCACGCCGACGGTAGGATCATTTCCATCTTCGGATATTCGCCCTTCACCCATTCGACGATCCGCTCAGCGATAAACTCGCGCGCCTGCGGTTCGCGCAGCAGCGCCACGACCTGTTCGATACCGGCGTCGAGCAGTTCCTGATGACGGCCGTCCTTGGTGAGCGTGTCGAGAATCGAGCCCATGGATTGCGACAGATCGACTTTGGCCAGCACGTCGCGCAAGGCGTCCTTGATAAAGACCTGGATACGCACGTCGTCAGTCAGTTCGAGAATGCCGCCGGTCAGTTTGACCACGTAGTCGCCCAGCCGCGCGGTATTGGCCGGTTTCGTCAGCCAGCCGGTGATGCTTTGCGCCGGGTCGTGTTTCTGGATCAGTCCGACCAGCGACGGCACGTCCAGAAATTTGTCCTGCACGAACACCGCGAGGTTGTCGGCGATCTTGTGCTTGTTCTTCGGAATGATCGCGGTGTGGGCGGAGACGATCGGGATCGGCACGCGGCGAAACAGCGCGACCACGGCGAACCAGTCGGCTAGCGCGCCGACCATGGCGGCCTCGGCTATCGCCTTGATGCCGTCCACCCAGAGGCCGCGCGGCATGAAGGCGGTCACAAGGAAAACGCAGGCGGCGGCCGCCAGCAGCAGTAGCGGGGTGCGCTTGGCCTTCTTCAATTCGGTTTCTTTGTTCATCGGCAGCAGAGCAGCGAGGTTTTATTCGATTGGAATGGTGCGGTGCGATCGGGACGCTGGTCCAGAAACGGGAGTGTAGCGCCGCTGTTCCGGCCGTGTGGGGCCGGCTTGGGACAGTTTTTGACCGCAGGCGCGGTAACATGAGCGCCGAATGAACATCGAGCGACGACGCAATTGAACGGAATGGAGGCACAGTGATCAGGTTTCTGCACACCGCGGACTGGCAGATAGGCACGCAATTCGGTCAGTTCGAGCCGGACGAAGCCGCGCATCTCGCGGAAGCGCGCTTCGAGACCGTGCGCCGGATCGCTGAGGAAGCGGCTGCGCGCAAGGTCGACGCCGTGCTGGTCGCCGGCGACGTATTCGACCTGCAGACCGTCTCGGACACGGTGATCCGCCGCTTGTTCGGCGCGCTGCAGGCGTTCTCGGGGCCGTGGATCATGTTGCCGGGCAATCACGATGCGGCGCTGGTCGAGAGCGTCTGGACCCGTGCGCAACGCCTGAACTGCGTGGCGCCGAACGTACAGCTCGTGCTCGAACCCGGCGTGGTGACGCTCGATGCCTGCCAGTGCGCGTTGCTCTGCTCGCCGCTCACGCAACGCATCACTTACGACGACACGACGGGCTTCTTCGACACGACGGAGACGCCGCCCGGCTATCACCGCATCGGACTCGCGCATGGCAGCGTCAGCGGGATTCTGCAGGAGGGCATCGATTCATCGAACCCGATCGCGCCGACGCGTGCCGCGAGCGCGCGTCTGGACTATCTCGCGCTCGGCGACTGGCACGGTCATTTGCGCGTCGACGAACGCACCTGGTATGCCGGCACGCACGAGCAGGACCGTTTCCGCGCCAACGATCCGGGCTTCATGCTCGACGTCACGCTGACCGAGCCAGGCGCCGTGCCGTCCGTTGAAGCGGTGCGAGTCGGAAAATATCAATGGCATCGTTGGGAAGAGACGATCTCCGTGCCGACCGACGTCGATTCGCTCAAGCTGCGCCTCAGCGCGTTAGGCAGTCACGACGTGCTGCGCGTGACCGTAAGCGGCTCGACCGCACTGGCCGAAGCCGAAGCGATTCACGTCGCGATGGAAGAAACCCGTGCGCGCGTGCGTGCGCTACGTGTCGATCTGAGTGGTCTGCAGGTGCTGCCCACCGCCGACGACCTCGCCGAACTCGGCGCGCAGAGCGGCTACCTCGCGAAGGTGGTGGCGCGTCTGCGAGGCTTGCAGGAAGACCCGCAGTCCGACCCGCAACAGGTCAAACGCGCGGCCGAGGCGTTATTGCTTCTGGCGCGTTTTCAACGTGAACTGCCGCGCGAAGCGAGGTCCGCATGAAGCTGGAAAGCATCGCGATTCAGGAGTTCAAGCAGTTCACCGGACGGCTCGTTATCGACGATCTGCAGCCCGGACTCAATCTGTTCACCGGCCCGAACGAGGCCGGCAAGAGCACGATCGCCGAAGCCGTGCGGGCCGTGTTCCTCGAACGCTATAAGGCTTCGCATCTGAAAGACCTCCTGCCGTGGGGCAAGGCGAGCGGGCAGCCGTCGGTTGAAGTGACGTTCGATATGGACGGCACGGCGTGCAGGTTGTCGAAGCAGTTCGTCACCCGGCAGCGCTGCGAATTGAAGATCGGTCAGACGGTGTTCGGCGAGGACGAAGCGGAAGACAAGCTCGCCGTGCTCCTCGGTTTTTCGCGTGCAGCGCGTGGGCCGCTAAAGGCGGAGAACGCCGGCGTTCCCGGATTGTTGTGGGTGCAACAAGGCGGCACGCAGGAGGTTCGCGATTCCACGGGACATGCTGCGCAGTATCTGCGCGATGCGTTGTCGCAACTCTCGGGCGGCCATGAATCGGCGGGTGAGGATGCGCTGATCGCGGCGGTGCAGCGCGAGCTCCGGCATCTGCTCACGGCGCGTACGCAGAAGTCCACCGGGCCATTGGCTGAGGCCGAACAGGCGTTGGCAGCGCTGATCGAAGAGCGCGACGAGCTGGAGCAGCAGCGTCAGCAGTTCGACGAGAACATCGTGCGGCTTGCCACGCAGCAGGAAGCCTTCGACGACGCGCAACGCAAGCGCCCATGGGAGCTTCATGAGCAGAAGGCCGTGCAGGCGCAACAGCGCGCTGATGCCGCGGCCGAACTCGAACGGAGTCTTCAGGGCTTGGCGCAATCGCTGCAATTGAAGGACGCGGAGTTAGCGCTTTCGTTGCAACAGGAACAGGCGGCGACTGAACTCGAAACCGCCGTTGCACGCGAGCGGCAGCAACTCGACGCCGCACGAGCCAATGTCTCGACGGTTCAGAACGAGCATGCGCAGGCTCAGGCGAGCGTGGCGAAATTTGAGCAGGCGTCTGCCGATGCCAACCGTGCGTACGAACTGGCGAACGCCGCGGTGACCGCGGGCGATTTGCGCAGTCAGATTGCGTTGCACCGCACAGAAAGCGAACGGCTCGAAGCATCGATCGCGGCTGCCGGCGAGGCGAACGAGGCCGTGCTGGAGGCGACGCGCGCAGCGGCCGCGCTCGAAATCGACGGAGCACAATTGAAGCGGCTCCAATCGCTCGATGCGGAATTGACAGTGCTGCGTGCGCGGACCGAAGCGGCGATGACGCGGATCGAATACCGGTTGAATGGCACGATCACAGTCGGTGATGCGAAAGTAAGCGGCGAGGGCGTGCTGCGGATCGACGAGGAGAAACTGATCGGTCTTGGCGAACTCGGCGAATTGCGGGTGATTCCGGGCGTTTCCGATCTGTCGGCGCGCTTGTCCGAGTTGGCGTCGCTCGAAGCCCAGCATGCGCAGTTGTTGCAGGTGCTGGGCGTGGCGTCGTTGGGTGAGGCCGAGGCCAGGCTCGAGCAGTGGAAGACGCTGGTCGCGCAGCAGAAAAGCCAGGCGAAGATTCTTGAGGTGCATGCGCCGCAGGGTATCGACGCACTGCGGGCAGCGTTGGCTTCGGCGGATGCGCGATTGCAAACGGCTAACGGACGGCTTGCGGCGTTGCCCGATGTCTCCGCCGCGCCACCGCTCGATGAGGCTCGCCGCAACGCCGACATCGCACGCGATGCGCTGGATGCCGCCAGAAAAGTATTGGCGCAAGCGGCGGAAAAGCGCTCGACGGCTACGGCCACGACGGAATCGCTCGCCGCGCAACTCCAGCGCAAGGAAGCGCAACTGGCCGACGAAGCGTTCTGCCGCAACCGCGCGCAGTGGCAGACGAAAATCGTCGAGCAGCGCGTGCAGGTCGAGGCGTTGAAGAAACAGCTTGAAGGTCGCGAACGCGAGTTGGAAGCGGCGCGTCTCGACGATCCGGCGGCTGAGGCGAAACGCTATCGGGCGTCTGCGGAACTTGCGCGCAACGAGCAGCACGAACGGCAACTGCGGATCGCGCAGTTGCGCAGTCAGCTTGAGACGGTTGGCGCGTCTGGGCTCGGGGAGCGTCTCGCGACAGTGAACGCTTCGGTCGAACAGGCCACGCGGCGTAAAGAAGAACTCAGCTTGCGAGCAAGCGCTTTGAGTCTGCTCGACGAAGTGCTTGTCGACGAACGCGATGCGGCGGTGGCGCAGCTGCGTGCGCCGTTGACCGAGCGTCTCGGGCACTATCTGAAGCGGATTTTCCCACAGTCGACGATTGCGCTCGGCGACGATCTGAGTCCGGCAACACTAGATCGTTATGGCCGCGCGGATACGCTGGATGCGTTGAGCTTCGGAACGCGGGAGCAACTCGGCATTCTGACGCGGCTCGCGTATGCGGATCTATTGAAGGCGTCGGGTAGGCCCACCTTGCTCATGCTCGACGACGCAGCCGTGCATACCGACGCGACGCGGCGCGATGCGATCAAGCGCGCGCTGATCGATGCGGCTACGCGGCATCAGATTCTGGTGTTCACGTGCCATCCGGAGCTTTGGGACGATCTGGGCGTCAGGCAGCGGGCGATTGAGGATTTGAAAGTGGCGGCATAGGGCGTCTTGGGACGCCTTGGTTTCGTTGAATGTTTCGTTGAATGACCCGGGAACGTCATGACTCAACTTTATCGCGGCATGGATCAGGCGGCACTGCGTGCGGCCTACGACAACGTGGCGGCAGTGGCCGACGTCGCTGAGCGCATGCTCGGCTTTCAGGAGCGCAGCGCGGCGTTGTATGCCGCTTCGCAGTGTCGGCGTGATGTGGCGTACGGCCCGCGGCCCCGGCAACGTTTCGACTGGTTTCCGTGCGGGAAGCCTGACGCGCCGATTTTCGTGTTCATACACGGCGGCTACTGGCAGGCGCGCAGCAAGGAAGATTTTGCGTTCGTCGCCAGTGGGCCGCTTGGGTGCGGCTTCAATGTTGTGCTCGCGGAATATACGTTGGCGCCGGACGCGTCGATGACGCAGATTGTCGGTGAAGTCGATGCGCTGCTGGCGGCGCTGGCGGCTGATCGTGATGGGCTCGGCACGCGTGGTCCCGTTTGCCTTGCGGGGCATTCTGCGGGCGGGCAATTGAGTGCGCTTTATCGCACGCATGAGTCTGTCGTGCACGCCATGCCGATCAGCGCACTGGTGGACCTGGAACCGATTGCGATGTCATGGCTCAACGAGAAGCTGCAGCTAACGCCGGCGGAGATCGATGCGTATAGCCCGATGCGGCACATCGGCAAAGGTGTGCCGATGACTGTTAGCGTCGGCACGGCCGAGTTGCCGGAGCTGGTTCGGCATTCAGAGGAATACGTGGCGGCGTGCCGGCAAGCGGGTGAGCAGGTGGAGTTCGTGCCGCTCGCCGGGTGTAATCACTTTACGATTCTTGAGGACCTTGCGCGGGCCGATGGGGTGCAAATGGAGGCGTTGGTGAAGGGAATGGGGCGAAGGTGACCCACTGTGCTCACTCATACCACCGCGGTGTGTAAACCCATTCACCGCCATCGATACCGTTAGCAAACGCGCGTGTCGTCGACGACCCGACGATCACCATCGTGCGCATGTCCACATCGGAGGAACGCAGTTCACCGAGCGTGATCGTGCGCATTGTGCTACCCGGTCTGCCGATATCGCGGCCGAGCACGACTTTCGTCGCGGCAGTGCGATATTCCCGCACGATATCCAGCGCTTTATCCAACTGCCACGGGCGTGCGCGAGAGATCGGGTTATAGAACGCCATCACCAGATCTGCTTCGGCCGTATGCCGAAGGCGTTTTTCGATGATGCTCCACGGCTTCAGATTGTCGGATAGCGACAGCATGCAGAAGTCATGGCCCAACGGCGCGCCAGCTTGCGCCGCGGTTGCCATCGCAGCGGACACTCCCGGCACGATGGCAAGTTGGACTGCGCGCCAGTCAGCGTTCGTCGAAGCGCCTTCTTCGAGCGCCTCGAGCACCGCGGCCGCCATCGCAAACACGCCCGGGTCGCCCGAGGACACCATTACCACTGACCGTCCAGTGCTCGCAAGTTCGAACGCATGGCGTGCCCGCTGCATCTCTTCGCGATTGTCCGTGCCGTGTACGCGTTGGTCGGCCCGCAAGGGGCCGGCCATTTTCACGTAGGTTTCGTAGCCGAGAATATCGGTGGCTTCATTCAGCGCCGTTCGGGCGGCGGGCACCATCAGGTCCGCGCTGCCGGGGCCGAGGCCGATCACGGTCAAGCGGCCGCGTGTACGGCCAATCGTGTCTGGGTCGATTGCCAATGCTGCTAGCGCGAGCGCGACTCCTGCTTCCGCGTCGTCATGCAAGGTTTGATAAGGGACGCGCAGCGCGGCGTGCAGCAAATTGCTCGGCGGCTCGCCGTCCTCCGGGCCCGCATGGGCAAAACGCAGCGGCACGTTCAGGCTCGCCGCGGCATCGGCGAGCGCCGGGTTCGCCATGTGTTCGGAAGGAACCAGCAATGCCGCGAGCGAAAGCGGTGCAAGACCGTGCGCGTTCAACGCCTCGTGTACGAGCGCGGCGATTCGCTCGCCGGAAGTCGTCTGCGTATCAGGATCAGAATTGGCAGCAAGGTCTGTATCGGTGCTGGAAGACGCACCCGGACCCGGAACGGCCACCGCCGCCACCACACTCCGCGGATGAATCACTAACTCATCATCGCGCCCATCCCACGCACGCGGCGTTACGCGGATCGCGAGGCGTGCCGATTCCGAGCGCGGCAATTGCGCGTCTTCGAGCCACGGCGCTTCACCCTCAATGCGCGTGCTTTCACCAGCCAGAAGATCCGACACGAAGCGCTTACCTTGCGCTATATCGGCAAGCGCATAGCCCTCAGGCGGATTGAGCACACATGTTCCGAAGCGCAATTCGCCACTCGTCGTAATCGCTGGCGACACGTTCAACGCAGCCGCAATCTCGCGAGCCATCACGTTGACGCCTGCAAGGCCGCCGAGCAAGGGCACGACCGCACTGCCATCTTCTGCAACGGCCAGCACCGGCGGCTCGACGCCCTTATTCGACAGCAAGGGCGCCACGCAACGGATCACGATCCCGGCGGCGCACAACGCGATGATCGGCGTGCCGCGCGCATACAGATCACCCAGGTGCGCGCGGAGCTCCGTGTACGAGACGTCAGCCTCGACTCGGCCCTGCAAGGCATGAACCTGGCATCCGGCATACAGCATCTGGATACGCCGTGCGGTCTCCAACGCGCCCGCACCGAGAATCACGATCGCGGGTGGCGTCAACCTTGCCATTTTTCCCCCGGCACCACGAGCAGCGAAAAATACGGCGAGGCCATCGGATCGACTTCGTCGAGCGGCACGATGCGCTGATTGCCCATGGTCGCGCGTTCGACGTAAAGCGCACGATGCGCGAGCCCCAGTTCGCCGAGCACGCGCCGCACCTTATCGAAATTGCGGCCGAGCTTCATGATGACCGCAGCATCCGCATCGGCGAGACGTCGGCGTAGTTCGTCTTCGGGCAACACGCCGGAGAGCACCGACAGACTCTGATTGCGATACACCAGCGGCGAGCCAAGTACCGCTGCGCCGCCGAGCATCGAGCACACACCGGGCACGACTTCAGCCTCGAACCGGGCTGCGAGGCGGTCGTGCAAATACATGTACGAGCCGTAGAAAAACGGATCGCCTTCGCAAATCACCGCGACGTCGCGGCCCGCGTCGAGATGGCCGGCGACGACCTCCGCAGCGGTATCGTAGAAGTCGGCGATGATCGCTTCATACGACAGCGGCGGCTCGAGCGCTTCGGTCGTGACGGGATAGACGAGCGGCAGATGCTGTTGAGCGTCATGCAAATGCGCCTCGATGATGCTGAAGGCGTTGCCCTTCTTACCCTTCGCGACGAAATACGCGACCACGGGTGCCGCTTTCAGCAAACGCAGCGCTTTCAGCGTGATGAGTTCCGGGTCGCCGGGGCCGACGCCGAGTCCGAATAAACGTCCTTGCACGGTCATTTACTCGACCTCCGTCGCGAGCGCGTTCACAGCAGCGGCCGCCATCGCGCTGCCGCCGCGTCGTCCGTGAACCACGACGAAGGGCACGCCGCGGCTGTCTTCGGCCAGCATCGCTTTCGATTCGGCCGCGCCGACGAAACCGACCGGAAAGCCGAGGATCAGCGCGGGCTTTGGCGCACCGGCATCGAGCATATCGAGCAGATGAAAGAGGGCGGTCGGCGCATTGCCGATCACGACGACGCTGCCGGCCAGCTGCGGCCGCCACAATTCGAGCGCGGCGGCCGAGCGCGTATTGCCGAGTTCGCGCGCGAGCGCAGGCACGTCCTGATGCGTGAGCGTGCAGATCACGTTGTTGTTCGCGGGCAGTCGAGCGCGCGTGATGCCTTGCGCCACCATGCCGGCGTCGCACAGAATCGGCGCGCCTTGCGCGAGCGCCGTACGGCCCGCGGCGCCTGCGCCTTCGGAAAACTGAAGATCTTCAACGACGTCGATCATGCCGCAGGCGTGGATCACGCGCACCGCGAGTTTCTCGAGGTCGGCAGGGATACGCGATAAGTCGGCCTCCGCACGTATCGTCGCGAAGGATTGGCGATAGATCTCCTGACCGTCGCGAATGTAATCAAGCATCTGAGGGGCTCCGGGCCGGGTGTGCCAATGGGTCGAGCATATCGGCGGCCTGTTCGATCGTGAGTTGGTGCGCGACGCACGAGCCGAAACCCGGCTGGCCGTCGCGGCGATAAAGGTCGTAGGTGCCGGGCGCCGCGGCCAGCAGCGTGTACGGCGCGCAATGTGCGGCGGCGCATGAGCGCGGACAGCCGCTCAGATGGACGTCGACGCCGTCGGGCAGGCGATCCGCTAGAAGTAACGCGTCGGCTTTGGTGTTAGCGAGGCTTTTCGCGCAGCCTGTGGAACCGGCGCAGGCGATTAAGTGCGTAATGGGTTGTGCGGGATCGCAGGCGAGCCCCAGCGCATTCATTTCAGCGAGCACGGCGGGCGCGGCATCGGCAGCGATATCGGGCAGTAATACGCTTTGCCAGGGCGTCATGCGCAGCGTGCCGTTGCCTTGCTGTTGCGAGAGCGTGGCGAGGCCGCGCAAGGTCGTGGCGTCGAGGCGTCCGAGCGGCGGTTGGCCGCCTACGTGCAGCATTCCCACAACTCGCTGTGCGTGCGCGCCGAGTCGCAAAGTGGCATCGGCAGGTGTGGGGCGTTGCCAGTTTGCAAGCGATGTGTCGCGTGACAGCGGGAAATCGACGTACGTTTGAGCGTGCTGCAATACGGCGTCGATGGAATGCGCGGCGAGCAGGTGACGCATGCGCGTGTCATCTGGAGCGGCCAGATCGAGGAACGTGTGCAGCAGCGCGCAGACGAGGTCTGTGACTTGCGAAGGCAGCACGGCGGCGAGAGCGCCGGCGTAGTTCGGACGAGAATGGTCAACGGCGCTATGCGCGATGTGTTGGAAGGCATCGGAGTTCGCCGCAGCTGACGGGCAACCCGCCAATCCGAACACAAATCGCACACCGTCTTCGGCCTGCATGGCTGCTAGCCAGACATCGTGCGGATGATCCAACCTGGCAAGGCGCTCACCACCATCGAGCAGTAGCGCGAATTTCGGCGATAGCGCCGCGAAACGCGGTTCGGATTGCAGCAAGGTGAGCAGTTCGACGCAAAGCGGCCTTGTATCGAACAGCGCAAACGGATCGCGTCCGGCAGTCGGGCTCACCATCAGATTGCGCACATCGTCCGCCGAGGTCGCTACCAGCACGCCGGAAGCATCCACCGCACCGCCCGTCGGAATCGGCCCAAGCCCCGCATCGACCAGCGCCGCGATCAACGCCGCCTCATGCCCGCTTCGCACACCACGCACCTGCAGATTCGCGCGATTGGTCAGCTCGACCACACCCGCCGCATGCCGCTCACTGACATCAGCAATCACCGCCGCCTGCGCCGCGCTCAACTCGCCTCCGGGCAATTTAATCCGGCAAATCCCCCCATCACGCGCCGCGACGATGCGCAGCAGCCCCGGACACGCCGAGGGCCGCAGCACGAGAGCCGCGTCGGGCAAAGCAGTGGAGGGCGAAGCTTGATTCAAGACGGACACCGGGTTGAGCGTCGCGCGACGGCCCGAGCAAGCCGCAAAGCGGCCCTTGCTACGGCATCGGTACACCCCGCCCGATGTAGGCTGGCACGAACAGTCTGGCCGGCAGGTCTCCTGGCTGGCAGGTCATGGTCCGCCGCGGCCTTCCCGGTCGAACCAGTGGCGCGGAGCGCAGGCGGACTCGCTGCATACAGTTGCGGGGGCAGCCACAGCGACACTGTGTTCCCTCTTCGGCCCCGAAGGGCACCGGCGGCTGTATTATGCCTTTTTTCGAACAGTACAACGAGGCTGGACGCTTTGATCGGCGTGGCACAGCGGATTATTTGAAGATACAGAAAGAGGATGGATGCATGCCGGCGTGGCTGACCGTGGTGGGCATAGGCGATGACGGCTTCGCCGGCTTGGGGAGGCCCGCGCGGCGCGCTTTGCTGGAAGCGTCGGTGGTTTATGGCGGTGAACGTCATCTGGCGATGCTGCCCGCGCGCCTCGCCGCGCGCCGTGCGGCATGGCCGAAGCCGTTCGATCTCGCGCCTTTGCTGGCGGAGCGGACAGGGCCCGTGTGTGTGCTGGCGAGTGGCGACCCGATGCTGTTCGGCGTCGGCGCAACGCTCGCGCGGCACTTGCCGGCAGGGGAGTTGCGGGTGCTGCCCGCGCCCTCGTCGTTGTCGCTGGCGGCCGCGCGGCTTGGCTGGCCGTTGCAGGATGTCGCCACGGTTTCGCTGGTGGGAAGGCCGTTGCCGACGCTGAATGCTCATTTGCACGACGGCGCGCGCGTCTTCGTGCTGAGTGCCGACGGGCGTACGCCTGCCGCGCTGGCCGAACTGTTGAATGCACGCGGTTTCGGCGCGACGCGGATGACCGTGCTGGAACATCTGGGCGGTGATCTGGAGCGGTGCATAGATGGCCGCGCGCACCAGTGGCCCGCAGGGGAAGTGGCGGCGCTGAACCTGATCGCGCTTGAATGCCGCGCAACGGAAGGCGCGCCGCGTTTGCCGCTGACCGTCGGCTTGCCTGACGACGCCTTTCGCCACGACGGTCAGTTGACCAAGCGCGACGTCCGCGCGATTACGCTGGCGCGCCTCGCGCCGACGCCCGGCGAATTGCTATGGGATGTGGGCGCGGGCAGCGGCTCGATTGGCATCGAATGGATGCGCGCACACCCGACCTGCCGCGCGATCGCGATCGAAGGGCACGCGGAGCGGCAGCGCTTCATCGAACACAATCGCGATGCGTTGGGCGTGCCGGGTTTGCAACTGGTGGCCGGCCGCGCGCCTGATGCGTTGGAAGGTTTGGCTGTGCCGGATGCCGTGTTCATCGGCGGTGGCGTGACGGTGCCGGGTGTGCTTGACGCCTGCTGGGCGCGTCTGCGCGACGGCGGACGTCTGGTGGCCAATGCCGTGACCTTGCAAGGCGAGGCAGCGCTGGCGGCGTGGCGTGAGCAACACGGCGGCACGTTGACTCGCATCGCGCTGGCTGACGCGCAGCCGCTCGGCGGCTTCGATACGTGGCGCCAGGCGTTGCCGATTACGCTGCTGGAGGTTACGAAGCTGGCCAGCAGCGCGGACGGCACCTCAAGCACGAGCGCCGCATCCAGCACGTCCACCAGTTCAGCCGACTCACCATTCCATCCGTAATGCGCGAAGAAACGCCCGAACAACCCGCGCCGCTGCGTAGCGGCTACACGACCGGCAGTTGCGCCACCGCGACGTCGCTCGCGGCCGCGCGTCTGTTGCTCGCGGGTATCGTCAGCGAGGTCGCGGAGATCGTGTTGCCGAAGGGCCGGCTCGTGCCGATGCCACTGGTGTTCTGCCGCCTGACCGCCGATGGCGCGGAAGCCGGCACAGTAAAAGACGCAGGCGACGATCCCGACGTGACGCACGGCGCGATCGTATTCGCCCGCGTGCGTTTGCTTGCCGAACCGGGTGTGATATTCCGCGCGGGGCCAGGCGTTGGCACGGTGACACGCGCCGGCCTCACGCTGCCAGTCGGCGAACCAGCGATCAATCCCGTCCCTCGCAAGATGATGACCGAACATCTGACCGAACTCGCCGCGGAACATGGATACGCAGGCGGCTTCGAAGTAACGATTGGCGTCGAAGGCGGCGAAGCACTCGCACTGAAAACGATGAACCCGCGCCTCGGCATTCTCGGCGGTTTGTCGATTCTCGGCACCACCGGCATCGTGCGGCCGTTCTCGTGCTCGGCCTATATCGCCTCGATTCATCAGGGCATCGACGTCGCGCGTGCGAACGGTTACCTGCATCTCGCGGCCTGCACCGGCAACGCAAGTGAAGACGCGATGCGCGCGCATTACGGTCTGCCGGACATCGCACTGATCGAAATGGGCGACTTCGTCGGCGCGGTGCTCAAACATATGAAGCGCGCGCCGGTCGAGCGCTTGAGCGTGTGCGGCGGCTTCGGCAAACTCAGCAAATTGGCAGCCGGGCACCTCGATCTGCATAGCCGCAATTCGAGCATCGATCTGGAACGGCTTGCAACATGGGCCGCCGAATATGGCGCCGACGACGCGTTACAAGCGGCGATCCTCGCCGCCAATACGAGCCAGCAGGCGGTCGCGTTGGCGCATGCGCAACACGTGCCGCTCGGCAACATTGTCTGCCAGCATGCGCTGGCTGTAGCGCGCGATATCGTGCCGCCGCAGGTCGCGGTCGAAATGTTCGCGATTGACCGCCAGGGCAATCTGATCGGGGTCGCGCAATGACAAGCATTCTGCTGCTCGGCGGAACCGGCGACGCCTTGCGAATCGCGAGGCAACTCGGCCCTGAGCACGTGTACAGTCTCGCGGGCCTCGGAAAGGTGCCGGACGATTTGACATGCGAGGTGCGCGTAGGCGGCTTCGGTGGCAGCGAAGGCATGGCGCGTTATATCGAGGACAAACGCATTAGCCTCGTAATCGACGCGACACATCCCTACGCCGCGCAGATCAGCGCCAATGCCGCGAAAGCGAGCAGTGCGGCGCGCGTACCGTGCTGGGCGCTGCGTCGCGCGGGCTGGCAGCCGCAAGCCGGCGACGACTGGCGCGTGGTCGGCGATTGGCCAGAACTCACGGCCGCGCTAGCCTCATTCAATCGCCCGCTGTTCACACTTGGCCGCGAACCGCTCGCGCATCTCGACGAAATCCGGCCGCAGCAATTCTGGACCGTACGCTGCCTCGAAGCACACGAAACCAATCCACGTGCGCGAATTCTGGCGACACGCGGCCCGTTTACGCTCGAAGGCGAGCGAGCGTTGTTCGACGCCGAAGCATTCGATGTCGTCGTCAGCAAAAACAGCGGCGGCAGCGCCACCGAAGCGAAACTCGAAGTCGCGCGCGAACGTAGCCTGCCGGTGGTCATGCTGCGGCGTCCTGCATTGCCTGCAGTCGATCGCGAGTTTGCAAACGTGGCCGACTTGCTGGAAGCATTGCAAGTCTCAGGTTAAGTGGCGCATGTCATGCATGACATGCCGGCCAAACGAATCATGGAGTAGTGAATGACGGTGTTTTTTATCGGCGCGGGTCCCGGCGACCCGGAACTGATCACGGTGAAAGGGCAACGCCTTGTGCGCACCTGCCCGGTGATCCTGTATGCCGGCTCGCTGGTGCCGGCCGCTGTACTCGAGGAGCATAGCGCGGAGCAGGTCGTGAACACCGCCGAACTCGACCTCGATCAGATCATCGCGTTGCTCAAGGCCGCACACGACAAAGGCCAGGACGTGGCACGCGTGCATTCCGGCGACCCGTCCTTGTACGGCGCGATCGGCGAGCAGATCCGCAGACTTCGCGAACTCGATATTCCCTATGAAATCGTGCCCGGCGTGACGGCAACCGCGGCATGCGCGGCGACACTCGGCTGCGAACTCACCTTGCCCAATATTTCGCAAACGCTGATCCTCACGCGCTTTGCAAGCAAAACGACGATGCCGGAAGGCGAACAACTCGGCGACCTCGCGAGACATCGCGCGACGATGGCGATTCACCTCGGCGTGCGCCATCTCGCGCGCATCGTCGATGAACTACGGCCGCACTACGGCGGCGCGTGCCCGATCGCAGTGATCTATCGCGCCAGCTGGCCGGATGAAGAAAAAATCACCGGCACGCTAGACGACATAGTCGGCAAAGTGCAGTCCACCAACATTGAGCGGACTGCACTGATCCTGGTGGGACAGGTGCTGGCGGCCGAAGGATTCGCGGAGTCGACGTTGTACGCGAAAGGCGGCTGACCCGTCCACCGTCGATTCAGCCGATTCCTTATCCCCCTGACTTCAACTGTGCCCAGAGCCTGCTTTCCAGACGTTTGATCTGGGCGGGCAGGGGCTTGAGCAGAAACAGCGTTTTCAGCACGGATTCAGGCGGGTACACGGTCGGATCGTTGAGAATTTCCGGCCGCACGAATTTGCGCGCGGCGGCGTCCGCATTCGGATAGAACACCTCGTTGGTGATCCCGGCATGAACCTCCGGGCGCTCGATGTAGTTGATCCAGTTGAGCGCCGCTTCCGGATGCGGCGCATCTTTGGGGATCGCCATCATGTCGAACCAGATCGGCGCACCGCCTTGAGGAATGAAGTATTTGACCTCGTAACTCTTGCCGGCTTCGCGCGCGCGATGGCTCGCCATCGACACGTCACCCGACCAGCTCAAAGCAAAACAGATGTCGTCGCCCGCAAGATCGTTGATATAGCTCGTCGCGTTGAACTGCGTGACGTACGGACGGATTTTCTTCAATGCGTCATACGCAGCCTGATAGTCGGCCGGATTCACGCTGCTCGGATCGCGCCCGAGATAGTGCAACGTCACCGCGAAAACATCACTCGGCGCGTCGAGTATGGACACGCCGCAAGTCTTCAGCTTGCTCAGATACTCGGGCTTGAAGAGGATGTCCCAGCTATCGAGCGGCGCATCGTTGCCGAGAATTTTCTTGACCCGTGTAACGTTATAGCCGAGCCCCGTGGTGCCCCATGCCCACGGCACCGCGTACTGATTGCCGGGGTCCGCATCGGCGACCAGCTTGAGCAGATTGTGGTCGAGGTTCACCAGGTTCGGCAGCTTCGATTTGTCGAGTTTCTGGTAGATGCCGGCTTCGATCTGCTTGGCGAGAAAGTTCGAGGTCGGCACCACGACGTCGTACCCCGTAGAACCCGTCAGCAGTTTCGCCTGCAAGGTTTCGTCGCCGTCGTAGACATCGTATTGCACATGAATGCCGGACTCTTTCTCGAAGTTTGGCACGGTGTCTTTCGCGATGTAGTCGGCCCAGTTGTACAGATTGAGCTGCTTTTCGTCGGCGTGCGCGGCGGTGCCGAACGAGCAGAACAACAGCGCTGCCAGCAGCGATGCGCTCGACCTCGACTTCATGAAGGTGTGGGGCATGGTTGTCGTCCAGAGAGGGTTCAGCAGAGCAGTCATGGATTTACATACGCTGATGGCGTTGCAGTTTCTGATTGCGCATCAGGCACACCATGTCGGCGGCAAGGTGGGCCGCGGCGAGCGCGGTGACGTCGCTGTGGTCGTAGGGCGGTGACACTTCCACCACGTCCGCGCCGACCAGATTCACGGCGCCCAGCGCGCGAACGATTTCCAGCGCCTGTGCCGAGCTCAGGCCACCTGCCACCGGCGTGCCCGTACCGGGCGCGAAGGCAGGATCGAGACAGTCGATGTCGAAAGTGAGGTACGTGGGCGCATCGCCGACAATCGACAACACTTCGTCGATGGTCGCCTGTGTGCCGTTGCGATGGACCCACGGCGCGTCGAGAATGCGCACGCCCATGAAGTCCTCGTTCCAGGTGCGAATGCCGATCTGCACTGAGCGCACCGGATCGATCAACCCTTCGCGGATTGCCTTGTAGAACATCGTGCCGTGATTGAGGGAATCGGGGTTGTCGTCCGGCCACGTGTCGCAATGCGCGTCGAAGTGGATCAGGCTCAACGGCTTGCCGTACTTTTCAGCGTGAGCGATCAGCAGCGGGTAAGTGATGTAGTGGTCGCCGCCGAGCGTCAGCATGCGGGTGCCCGTGGCGAGGATCTCGCGGGCGTGGGCGATGATCGCGTCGCGAATGCCGAGCGGGTTGTGGGCGTCGAACCAGCAGTCGCCGTAGTCGACCACGTTTAGATGATCGAACGGGTCGATGCCCCACGGAAACGCGCCCAGTTCGGCCAGTTGCACGGAGGCGGCGCGAATGCCCGCCGGGCCAAAACGCGTGCCGGGACGGAAGGTGGTCGCGAGATCGAGCGGAATGCCCGATACGGCGACGTCGACGCCGGTGAGATCGCGTGTGTAGGGCCGCCGCATGAAGGACAGCACGCCCGCGTAGGTGGGCGGATGAGGTTGGCCGGCCGCGTCAGTGCCTGCGGCAGGAGCGGTCGAGGCGGGGAGCAAAGCGTTCAGGTTCAGGGTCATACACGTCGATCCGGTCAGTTTCAATGAGCGCCGTCACACAAATATTTCTCATGTCTGAAAAACGGCACGAGGCGTGTGAAGAGCAACTGGCGCTATGATTGCGAGGCAATATTCCGGCGAAAAGCGAAGAATCTTGCTGGAAGTATCGATATTTCTAATATCTTCCCTGACCGTGGCGATCCGATGCGTAGACTTCCCCCTCTGCAGGCCTTGCTCGCTTTCGACGCCGCCGCGCGCCTCGGCAGCTTCACGCGCGCGGCGCAAGAACTCGCGCTGACCCAGTCGGCGATCAGCCATCAGATACAGCAACTCGAGGAGTGGGCCGGGGTGCCGCTGTTCCGGCGGATTGGACGCGGCGTCGCGCCGACGGCGGCCGGTCTGCTATTTGCGCAGACCGTGACGTCGGCCATGACGACCCTAGCGGATGGGCGCGATCGCATCGAGCCGTATGGCAATCCCGATTCCGTGATCATCTATTGCGCGCCGCAGTTCGCGACGGGCTGGATCATGCCGCGCATGCCGGCATTTACGGCGGCCATGCCGAACATCGAGATATGGCTCGTTACCGGGGACGAAGTCAACGAGATCGATCGTGTCGATGTCGACCTGATCGTTTCCGCGAAGGAGATCCGCACGCCCGAAGTGATCTGCGAGCCGTTGCTCGACGAGCAGGCGGTCGCTATCTGCGGACCTGTGACCGCGCGCCGTCTGCGTTCGACGTCCTTTCCCGAGGTGTTGACGCAGGCGCCTTTGCTGGTGCTCGAGCAGCGTCCGGAGTGGGCCCCGTGGTTGCCAGAGTTGAGGCGCGGTGGTTTGCGCACGCGGCGTGCGATGACGGTCGACGACCCCCGCATCCTCGTGGCGGCAGCCGAGCAGGAAGCGGGCATCGCGATGGTGTCCCGGCTTACCGCCGGGGATGCGTTGACGAACGGGCGCGTCGAGGTCTTGCCGCAGGTCCCGGGTTTCCCACTCGCGCCGCTCTGGTTGATGCGCTCCGCCCAACCGGCGCGTTCCGCTGCGGTGGATGCGGTTTATGCGTGGATGGTGAGGCTCTGCCGGGACGGCGGTTGAGGTGCAGCCCATGCGTGCTGCGCCTTGAAAATTTCGCAAGCTCTGCACCAGTTCGACAGCACCTCATTCGCGGACGTCAGCGTTCCCGTGTCGCTACGGGCGATCGATTTTTTCGCCGCCACGTTGCCTGCGGGCGGCGAGTAGCAAAGCTCAGTCCTCGAGTGGCGAGAGCGCTTCAAGCGGCACCTGCTTCGCCGGCCCGATGTTGATCGCCGGCACGAAGCCCAACAGCACGACCACAAAAATCGCAATCGCGAAGATCGAGATGAAGGTCAGGTGCAGCGACTGATGCAACACCATGCGGATCATGTCGCTATCGGCAAGACTCGCCACCTGATTCTGCAGCAGCGCCTTCAACTGATCGGACGTCACCACGGCGACGTCCTTCGAGTGACTGAGTCCGAAGTTGAGCACCGCGCCGAACAGCGTCGCGCCGAGCGTGCTGCCGAGATTGCGCGAAAAGAGATTCGATGCGGTGGCGCTGCCGCGCTCGTCCATCTTGACGATCTCCTGGATCAGCACCAGCGAACTGACGCTCGACGTGCCCATGCCGAAGCCCATGATGAGCGAACCGAACGCCGCGATAAGCGGCGAGCCGCCAGGCTGCAGGAACAGCAACAGCACCGCGCCAATCGGGATGAACGCGCTGCCGCCGATCAGAATGCGCCGCAAGCCGATACGGTGAAACGTCTTCGCCGCGAGTGTCGCGCCCGCGGGCCAGCCCACCATCATCATCGTGAGCGCAAGACCGGCAACCACCGGCGAGCGGTGCAGCACGCCCTGAACATACATCGGCAGGAAGGTGGTGGAGCCCATCAGGATCATGCCGGACAGCACGGTTGCCGCATTGCACGCGGCAATCGGCCGACGGCTCCAGAGCGCGAACGAGATCATCGGCTCAGTCGCGCGGCGTTCCTGAAACACGAAGAACAGCAGGCACAGCATGAACGCGCCACCCGCGAGCGATGCCTTGGCGATGTCGTCGTCACCCGCGTAGGTCAGCGCCATCATCAGCGCCGCGATCGCCGCCATGAATAGCGCCGCGCCCGCGAAGTCGATCGACGGGCGCGCATGCCGTTCCGATTCGCGCAGGAACGCGATGAAGCCCGCCGCTGAGGCAAGTCCGATCGGCACGTTCATCCAGAAGATCCACGCCCACGACATGTTGTGAATGATGAAGCCGCCCACCATCGGGCCGACCACTGCTGAAATGGCCCACACGCTGGCGAGATAGCCTTGCACCTTGCCGCGTTCGCGCGCCGGATAGAGATCGGCGACGACGGTCAGCGTGACCGGCTGGATCGCGCCCGCGCCGACACCCTGAATCAGGCGGAACACGATCATGGCGGGCATAGACCAGGCGAAGCCGGCCAGTACCGAGCCAAGCAGAAAGATGGCGATGCCGGCGAGTATGACCGGCTTGCGCCCATAGAGATCGGCAAGCTTGCCGAACACCACGGTCATCGCCGTTTGCGTCAGCAGGAACGACGAAAAGACCCAGCTATACAGATGCAGATCGCCGAGTTGGGCGACGATCTGCGGCATGGCGGTGGAAACGATGGTGGCTTCGATGGCGACCATCGCCATTGATGCCATGACTGCGGCAATGACTAAGGGACGCGACGATTGCGGGCTGCGGGACATGGGGCGGGTAGTATTAGGATGTTGGAAGCGTCTGACGGCTTGAAAGGTAGCACGCACGCCGCGACGCAAAAGCGCGGCCGCACGAAGGCGGCCGATGTCGAGTATGCACCTTGCGGAGAATGTGTGCTGAGCGCCCAGCAATGGCCAGGCTCAAGCGGCTTTGATTCGGCTTCAAGGCATCAGCCTGGCACAGCCTTTGCGCGCTCATCGCTACTTTCGCTAAATGGAGGGTCATTATGAGGATCGAATTCACCGGACGCCGTGAAGTGGTGGCAGCGGCGCGCGTAGCCTTCGAAGCTAATGTCGATGGGGCTGACGTCTGGTGCAGCGTGTCGCTGGATGCGCTGAACGACCATTTCGGCAACGAGGGTCCGTCGGCCCACAATCTGGTCGGTACCTTCGAGGCCAATCGCGCGCGGATTGAAAATGCTACGCGGCGAGTCCTCGAGAAAAACGGGGGACGATCCGTGGAGCTCGAAACCGGGGATTTCAACTGAGGTCTCAACGTTCCGGGCCTTGACCTGGGAGGGCGGTCCGGTATCTATTCGCCGGGCCTGCTCCGATAGCTTTTCACTCGCAAACCACCTACCCTTCAAAGCACTCGAGCACTCGAGCACTCGAGCACTCGAGCACTCGAGCCCTCGAGCCCAATCCGCACTAGCGAAGCGCGATGGATTCGTCTGACCTCACGTCTCACGTCCTCGCGCGCGTGGAGAGCGTCATGAAACCAATGCCAAAGGTCTTCGCCGCCATCGTGGTCGCGTTCGCGGTATTGTGCGCGCCCATGCGAAGCGTTTTTGCTCAAACCGCGGACAGCCTCGTGGGGTCGTGGTCGCTCGTTTCGCTGACGGTGGCGAAGAGCGGTAACGAAGTGGAATTGCTCGGTCCGCATCCGCAGGGGCAACTCATCTTCGGCAATGACGGGCGCTACGTGCTGCTCGTGCTGAGTTCCGATCTGCCGAAGTTCACTTCTGGGGAAAGGCAGCAAGGCACGGCGGAAGAAAACGCGAAGATCGCTCGCGGCAGTGTCGCGCATTTCGGCACGTATACCGTGGACCCCGCGGCGCGGATTATCGTCTTTCACATTCAAAAGAGTTCGTTTCCGAATTGGGACGCGGATGTTCAGCGCCGCCCATTTACGCTCGACGGCGACCGGCTGACGTACATCACGCCCGGCGCCTTCGGCTATGGATCGTCGAAAGTCGTGTGGCAACGAATCAAATAGCGCGCTTCGCCTGTAATCACAGGGATAATCTGAACTGCCCGGTGCGCATGAGCGATGCCATCGAGTCCCGACACGATCAATTGCAACGCCGTCAAGTACGTGAACGTGAGCTTCGGCTTTTTTATGTGCTGCGGTATAGTCGCGCCAACCGATCGCAGATACGCCTTGGACCTTTGCCGCGTGCCTGGCAGGCCGAGGCATTGACTATCCGGAGAACGTCGTGCAGGAAATCATAGAAGGATTCATCCGCTTTCAACGCGAAGTCTTCCCGCAGCAAAGCGCATTGTTCAAGCGCTTATCGATTGCGCAAAATCCACGCACACTGTTCGTGACCTGCTCGGACAGCCGTGTCGTTCCTGAGCTATTGACCCAGGTGGAGCCCGGCGCGCTGTTCGTGATCCGCAACGCGGGCAACATCGTACCGTCTTACGGCCCGGAACCGGGCGGCGTATCGGCCACTGTCGAATACGCGGTGGCAGTATTGGGCGTGCGGGATATCGTGATTTGCGGCCACTCCAATTGCGGGGCGATGACGGCGATCTGCACGTGCACGAACCTCGACCATCTGCCGGCCGTGGCGGGTTGGCTCCGTCACGCCGATGCGGCGAAAGCGATTAACGCATCGCGAACTTATGCGTCAGATGCCGAGCGTCTCGACGCTCTCGTCAAAGACAACGTGATGGCGCAACTCGCGAACATTCGTACGCATCCGTCAGTGGCCGTGGGCCTCACGAACAAATCGTTGCGACTGCACGGCTGGATCTTCAATATCGAAAGCGGCGCCATGCTCGCACTCGATGGGCGCACAGGAGAGTTTTTGCCGTTGGTGGACAACCCTGAAATTTATGCAGTCTAGCTTCGGACCGCAGCCCCACGAAAAGCACATGCGGTAAAACCGGAAAACCTCTTCGGCGTTCCGGATAGCAACCTATACTGCCAGAGCGCCTGAAGCAGGCGGCATCGCTCCAGCGCTTGTTGCAACACGCGCCGATGACGCCGCTCGATGGAGCGCCACGAGCCAGGCAGCTAGCCGCCTTTCGATGCATTGGATCTTTTTCAAGGAGCCGCCATGTCTACCGAATCCGCGCACGTCGATAGCTACCTGTTCGAACCGGTCGCGCTCGGGCCGCTGCAGTTGCCCAATCGCATCGTGATGGCGCCGCTGACGCGCAGTCGCGCGAAGGAGGCCGACGTGCCGAGCGAACTGGCCATCGAGTATTACGCACAACGTGCAACGGCCGGTCTCATCATCGCCGAGGCGACGCAGATTTCGCAGCAAGGCAAGGGCTATGTGTTCACGCCTGGTATTTATGACGACGCCCAGGTACAGGCGTGGAAACATATTACCGATGCCGTGCATGCGAAGGGCGGCCATATGTACCTGCAGTTGTGGCACGTGGGCCGTATTTCTCATCCGTCGCTGCAGCCGGGTAATGCGTTGCCCGTAGCGCCTTCGGCGATCAAACCCGAAGGCCAGGCCTATACCGACGAGGGCTTCGTGCCGCTCGTCACGCCGCGTGCACTTGAAACCTCGGAAATGCCGGGCATCGTCGAGCAATATCGTCTGGCCGCGCAAAACGCGAAGGCCGCTGGGTTCGATGGCGTGGAAATCCACGCGGCAAACGGTTATCTGCTCGATCAGTTTCTGCGCGACAGGACCAATCAACGAACCGATCAATATGGCGGCTCGATTGAAAATCGCGCGCGCCTGTTGCTGGAAGTGGCCGATGCCGTGACGGAGGTCTGGGGTGGTGAGCACGTCGGCGTGCGTATTTCTCCGCTCAGCAGCTTCGGCGATATCGCCGACAGCGATCCCGAACCGCTGTTCACCTATGTGGTAAAGCAACTCAATGCCCGCAAGCTCGTGTACCTGCACGTCATCGAAGGCGACACGGGCGGCACGCGCGACGTCGAGGGCGGTTTCGATCTGCAGGTGTTGCGCCAGGCATTCGATGGATTGTTCATGGCGAACAATGGCTATGACCGGGAGCTCGCGCAGAAGACGCTCAAGGCAAAACGGGCAGACCTGATTGCGTTTGGCCGACCTTTTATTTCGAACCCGGATCTGGTCGAGCGGCTTCGGGTTGGCGCAGCGCTGAACGAGCCGGATCAGAGCACGATGTATGGCGGCGGTGCGGAAGGCTACACCGATTACCCGACGCTGGACGAGGACGCGAAGCGCTGAGTGGACCTACGCTTCCGCGCACACGCCGCTATGGGCGACGTGTGCGCCTCCTTGCATTGCTACACCGTGCAGATCAGTCGCCCGGGCTATACAGATCGAGTAGCTTGAGCGTCACCCCGTTGGTCCATCCAAAGCCGTCCTGCAGCGGATATTCGCCACCGCCGCCACCTCCGGTGCCCGCGCCTTCCACCACGTACTTTTCAACCAGCTTGTTCTCTGACGCGTAAACCCCTTTCACGTCAGTCAGAAAGCGCGTGCCGATCTGCTGCGCAAGCGCATCCTGGCCATAGCGCTTCAAGCCTTCAATCGCGACCCAGTGCAAGGGCGCCCAGCCGTTCGGTGCATCCCATTGCTGCGTGGTGTTGTAGGTGGTGGTCGCAAGGCCGCCCGGTTGCAGCAGGACGGATTGCACCTGCTGAGCCGTCTTCTGCGCACGGTCCGGCCACGCTGCACCGACCCACAACGGAAACACCATTGCCGCAGTCTTGTTGTCGCGCGGCTTCGCAAGCGTCCAGTCGTAATCGCCGTAATAGCCCTTGGCGTTCCACAAGTACCGGTTGATCCCGAGCGCCCGTTTGGCGGCGCGCTCGGCGAACTCGCCGACACAACGGAAATCGCGCGTCTCGCCGCAGCCTTTCGCGATGGTGATTTCAAGGTGGAACATGAGGCTGTTCAAATCGACCGGGATGATCGACGTGGTGCGCACCGTCGCGAGTGTCATGTTGTCGCCGAACCAGCGGGAACTGAAATCCCAGCCGCTCTCGGCAGTCGCCCGCAACTCGCGGTAGACGTCGTTCGGATTGCGGCCCGTTGCCTGCTGGGCGGTCTGAATGTCCTCCAGATAAGACTCGTCACGCGGCGTGTCGAGTTCATCCCAGTAACGGTTGAGCACCGTGCGATCCGGCATCACGACCACGTTGCGGGTGGCCTGGCCCGGCTGCGTCGAGCTTTCTCCCTGCATCCAGTAGGCGTACTCCTTGCGCAG
This sequence comes from Paraburkholderia sp. SECH2, assembly GCF_030464795.1. Lineage (NCBI taxonomy): Bacteria > Pseudomonadati > Pseudomonadota > Betaproteobacteria > Burkholderiales > Burkholderiaceae > Paraburkholderia > Paraburkholderia sp. SECH2. The sequence continues at coordinate 87,268 of NZ_JALPRH010000005.1, read as the reverse complement.
GGCAGGCAAATACTTCTGATAGACGCCGCGGCCTTCGACCTTCTCCGCCAGTGCGACCATGTACGAGAAGAACGGCGGCTGGGACCGGTCGAGGTAGTAGGTGCGATTGCCGTTCGGGATGTGGCCGAACGTATCGATCTCATAGGCGAAGTTGTCGAGCATGTTGTCGACGAGATCTTCATGCCCCGACTCCTGCAAGCCTAGCATCGTGAAGTACGTGTCCCAGTAGTAGCCCTCGCGGAAGCGGCCGCCTGGCACCACGTACGGCTTCGGCAACGGGATCAGCGAACTGTTTGCCGGCGCGCTCGTGGTGGTGCGGGTGAGGGCAGGCCATAGCCAGTTGATGTGCTCACGCAGCGTCTGATTCGCGGGCGGCGTGATGACGGGTTCACTCGGCGGCGTGAAGTACTGGTTGACGAAGTTCGCCAGCGAAAAGCCGGGATTGTTCTTCTGCTGTTCGTACAGTTGCACGATCGCGGCAGGATCGGCGTTCGGCGTTGCGTCGACGAAAGTCTTCTGATCCGGATAGATCTGCGCGGTTTGCACGGCCACGAAAAGATCGCCGTATAGCTTGTCAGGAGCGGGAGGGAGCGTGCCGCCGACCTGGGTGTCGGCGTAACACACGCCGCTGAGACTGGTGAGAAAAACGAAGCTGGAAACGGCGCTTGCTTTTCTTAAACTGGCAGCGCCCAGCGGCGGGGCGAATGACAGACGAGGGGCGACGCCGATGCGGCGCAATTGCGATGACACAATCATGTCTCCTCCTGAGGAATGGACAACAGGATTGGTCTGCCTCGCGCCCGTGTTCTTCTCATGATTGCTGGGGCGCGGCTAGCATCGCACAAAACGGAGGGTGATTCAAACTATGCGGAAGGAATGCGCCGAGGTGCGCTGAGCAAGCCGATGGCTAACGGCGGCTACCAACAGCCCGGCAGCTTGCGCGCTGCCGGGCTGTTAATTAAGCCTTCCTTCAGTTCGATGTCACGAGCGAATCCGACGGCACGATCCTCAGTGCCCCTGGACCCTGCGCCGCCGGGCTCGACCATGACAGGTGCATGCTGGCCGGGCCCGTACCGTGCACATACTCCACCTTGATCGACGCGCGCTGCTTCGCGTTCAGCCAGGTCGTACCGCTCACGGTGCCTGGCGTCGAGGTCTTCTTGTTGATGACCCGCACCCCGTTGATCCACAGACGAGCCACGTTGTCGCTATTGATCGAGAACGTGTAGAGCCCGGTTCTGGCGGCCTCTATCGCACCGGTCCACCGCAGGCCATAACCCGTCGCGTTGACGCCCGCTGAGGCATCCGGCGAATCGGTGCCGCGCTCGGTGTTCAGGTCGAAGTCGATCAACGGCGCAATCGATGTCTTGACCGGCGCGCTGCTGAAGGTCGGATCGTTGTAGTAGCCCACCTGCAGCACCGGCAGCTTCACATCGAACCCACCCGTCAAGGCCTGAGTCTCCGACGTCTGCCACGGATGACCGTCCGGATAGATCGTTCCCTGGAACGGCGTGGCAGGTTCGACGGTGGCAGGCGCGCTTGGCACCTGGCCCCAGTGGAAGCGCGTATTGGTGCGGCCGATCATCAGTTCCCACACGATGAAGCCCGTCGTGCCGCCGTAGTTCGACACAATGCCCGGCATCGTCTGACCCGTCGTGCCAGGGAAGCCACGCTGCAGCGTTTCGGAATTCAGCGCGCTGACATTGCTGCCGTTCACTGGACCCGTGTACGGGTTGTTGTACGGATGGAACGCATAGAAGTCCGAGAAATACGAGCCTTCGTCCTCCTGCACCTGCGGCGAATTGATCGGCTGCGTCGCACCCGCATTCAGGATCGCGATGCGCGCATCGTTCATCATCACGGCGCGCGTTTGCTGCAACGAGCCGTTGCCGCTGCAACCCGGTTCGTTCATCGGCTCCCAGAAAATGATGCGGGGGTCGTTGCGGTGCGGCGCGACGAAGTCGGTGATGTAGCTCGCGAGACTCGCCTTGTACGTGATGCTGGCATTGGCCGCTGTCGGCTGGAAATACGCCTGCTCGACCGGTGTGCCGGGCGACTGGACCCACTGGCTGTTATGCACGCCCCAGACCGGCGCGGGCTGCGGACCATATGCGGGCGTCGGGTTCCAGCAGTCGTCGTAGAAGATCGGCGAGACCTTGATGCCATGCCGCGCGGCGATCTTCAGCAGGTTCTCGAACTTGCTCAGGAATGCGACGCGATCGTTCGCCCACACGAGGTAGTGCAGATACACGGCAATCGTGTTCATACCGTACGTTTGCGCGTACGTCAGCTCGCGGTTGACGATCTCGGGGTCGTAGTTCTCCCAGAAGTCGATCGCATTCACCGCGTTGGACGGCGTGTAGACCGCACCGACAACCTTGGAGAAATCGAAGCTGGGTGACGTAACGGTCGAATACGTGTGGATTGTGATGTTGCTGAAGGTCGCGCCGACGCCGAAGCGCCGCAGCCCGAAGCTGCCCGACTGGAAGGCCGCGGGGAGGGCGTTGGTGGCGTCGTTGACGCTGATCACGCGCTGCTGGTCGAAATCGACGGTGATGGCCGTGCCGCTCGTCGTGACCTTCAGGTGATGCGTGCTGCCGCCCACGATCGAGCTCATCGGATACGCGATGAAGTTCGTCCAGTTGTTGTTTTCGCGGCCGACCTGCAACACGTGCGAACCGGTATCGAGGCCGATGTAGTAGCCGGTCAGGCTATCGGGGCCGCCGGCGGTGGGGTTGGTCGTGCGCACGATAAAGCCGGCGTTAGCGGCGCCGTTACCCACGGGCGCGCTCACCGTCACATCCGCTTCGTAGGACGCCGTGGCATAGGTGCTTGCGAGCGCAACGGTTTTGTCGCCGGCGCCTGTGCCGTTGGTGGCCGGTGGGGCAATCGTGATGGTCGAACTGCTCGTGCCGGGTTGCCAGCCTTGTGTCGATCCGGGCGCGAGGTAGCTCGTGAAGTCGCCGAAGTTGAGGGTCGTGGTGGAAACCGGAGTGGGCGGCGGTGGCGGGGTGTACGGCGGAAGGTTGAGGGTGGGGTCAGTGATCACAAGCGGGGGTGTCGTCGTTTTCATCCCCAATGGAATGGTCTTCGCGGCCCTGAATTCGGCTTCGACGTTGGCGGTGTCCGCGAGAGCCGCCGCAGAGGCCGCCGACGCTGCCGATGCCGCTGCGGAATCGACTGCCGCGATCTGCCTGTTCGCTGACGCAGTCCCGCCCGGTGAACCGTCATTGCCGCCGCAAGCGCCCAACATGGCGAGCGCCGCCAGCACAAAGTAATTGCGCACCTGTATCTCCTGATGTCCCCGCTTAATTGATGGTCATAATTATTATTAAATTTGCATGGGGCCATAGACAGTGTGTCCAATCCCCATGGATGCGGAAATTGCTATGAATAATATTATTAGTTAGCGAGAGCTGTATCGGTACTTACCCGGAATGGTGCAAACAAGAGGCAGCTTGTCAGGTGGGGGCACGCGGGCTTGTCTGGTGGCGCGGATGCGGAATGGGTGAGGGCAGTTTTTCCAGTCGATCGCGCGCGGCGCCGCAGGCATAATCCGTTTTCCGATTACGCCTTCCTTTCACTGGAGGCGAAACCTAAGCGACGCGCAGCTTCGCGCGTTCCCAGGAAAACTCATGCCGCCCATCACCGCCGTCCGGAGTGCAGGCGTGCCGCTGCGTAGCGTCGCGCTGATTCTCGTTTCGATGTTCTGCTTCGCCGTGGTCGACGCTTTGGCGAAATCCGTCGCGCTCGCGTATCCGGCCAATGAAGTGACGTTCTTCCGGATGCTGTTCGGCTTGCTGCCTGCGGTGGCGGTTTGCCTGCGCGGCAAGCCGCTCATCGAGCGTTTCAGGCAGATGGATGTGCGTGGACAGACCTTGCGCGCGCTGACGTTGCTCGGTGCGTCGGGGCTGTTCTTTGCCGGGCTGCCCTATGTGCCGCTCAGCGAAGCGGTGGCGATCGTCTACTCGGAGACCTTGCTGGTGATCGTGCTTGCACCGCTGCTTCTGAAGGAAACGCTCAAGCCGCGCGATGCGCTTGCCGCCGCGGTCGGTTTTATCGGCGTGCTGTTCGTGGTGCGTCCGGACGGTTCGCATTCGAATTGGCTCGGTCCGGTCCTGCTGATTTCGAGCGCGTTTTTCGGTGCTTTGTCGATCATTCAGATCAAGCGGATTCGCGCCACCGACGATTCGGGCACCACGGTGCTGTACTTCACGATGATCGGCACGATCGTCACCGGGGCATCGCTATATTTCGCGTGGCGCACACCGTCGATCGAAGCGCTCGCGGTGATGGCCCTGCTCGGTGGGTTTGCCACGGCAGGGCAGTTGCTGATGACGATGGCATTTCGACGGGCCGATGCCGGCGCGCTCGCGCCGTATAACTACACGAGCATCGTGTGGGCTGCGCTGTTTGGCTACATCGTATGGGGCGAGACGATCGGCAGCATGTCGTTGTTCGGCATTGCGTTGATTGTCGGCAGCTCGATTGCGGTCGCCGTGCGCGGCAAGCAGACTGAAGGTCCGCTCGTGTAGGTCTGTGCTGCCTTCATCGAATTCAAACGACGGATTAAAATCCGCCTTCATTGCTTCGCAGTTCAAACAATCGTCCTAGGAAAGCGTGGTCAGTAAGCTGGCTTTTTCGGACAACACACCCTGCGTGCGCGGACGAATCGACGTTTGGCGACTATAAATGGTGAATAGCACGCATCCAGTTTGCACTCTTATTCGTACGTGACTGCGCCGGCCCGAATTCGCGGTCGTTGCGGCGGCATCGATTGATTCGCTGCGAACCCTCTGATGAATTCGGGCCCGTTTGCGATACGGCAAACGCGCATGTCCACGATTTGAGAGGGAGACGTCATGGTTGTCGAACCCAGGAAGATAGTTCTCACGAGCCTCTTTGTCGGCGCGCTTGCGATCGCGGCTTATATTTCGCAGTCGGACAAAGGCTGGCTGCCGACGGACGAACTCGGCCTGGAGCGCGACAATGGATCTCACGCCACACGTGGCGATACGATAACGGGCTCAGTGAGTTCCGGGCCGGTCGTTGCACGCAGTGATTCAGCGGCGGCTATTGCCGGGGATTTGCAGGCGGCGCGCAACAGTCTGCAGCGCAACGATCTTGTTTCCGCGCAGGCGCAACTGGACGCGGTGCGTTCAGCACATCGGAACGACGATCAGGTTCTTGCGTTGCAAAGAGAAGTCGAGGCGCGTGCGAAGCAGACGCAGCACGCGCTGGCCGTTGTGCATGGGGACAAGCCGACGCAGCGAGGGGCGAAATCGGCGCGATCTTCGGCGACGTCTTCCGGGAAAACAGGCCGCACGCACGAAAGCTACGTAGCGACGCGCGAACGCTCGAACCGTGCGTCCTCCAGTTACTCGAAGACCCGGCATGCTCTCGAAACCGCGGTAGCCGATGTTAGTGCGGGTAGCCTCTCGAACGGGAGAGCGAGTGGCGTTGGCACACCTGCTGGTGCGAGTTCGTCATCCTCTGTTCCGGCCGAGGCGAAGGCACTCTCCGGCGTAACCAGCGCGCCTGCCGTGTCAACGCCGATACGACTGATACAGCCAACAGAGCCAACAGAACCGATATCAGCGCCGCCAGGCTCGCAAGCCCAGCTAAGCCCGCAAGCCATACCGGCGCCATCGACACCTCAACTCGCGCCCGCCGCCAGCGCGTTGTTGAAATCCGGGAGCGGGCCAAAAACCCGCGCACAGGTACGCGCGGAGATCGCCCGCGCCCGCGCCGACGGCAGCCTGCCCACGTTCGGCAATCCGGACCCCGCGGGCCCCGGCGGCGCACCGAGCATGACGGGGGCGCCGCGTCCGTGAAGCTGCTCAGTCCGCAGTTAGTGCAGCGACGCAGCGATCCGTGCAGAACTGGGTTTCTCCGTGCAATGTGATTTCTGCGCGGCCTTTAAAACTAACAATAACTATTTTCAATTTCAGCAATAATGGATTGAATTTGTTTATTTATCTGCCAAGATATTCCAATTAATTTCCATTGGAATTAATTGGAATTATAAATCGGCCTTAATTCGTTGTTGACAGATATTTGCCATGCTATTCTGCGTTGGCTTGATTCTCCGAGAGCAGCATCAAATCAGGCACTTGGGGCGTGCTCGCGAGAGGAGTACGCCCCATTTCATTTTCGGCAGCGGACTGGCTGTTACGTGAAATGATCGGCAATCTAAAAAATCAGTGGCGTCGTATATACACAACGTCGTAATTAACTGAAAAACAGTATTTCGATTAGTGGGATATTCTCGGCCGCTCGATAGCATCCGCTATCCGAATCAGGAGAGAAATCCATGAATAAATTCGTATTGTCGGGCCTCTCGCTCGCACTCATCGGCGCCGCGGGTGCCGCCCACGCACAAAGCTCGGTCACGCTGTACGGTTTGATCGATACGGGCCTGACCTACACCAGCAATTCGGGCGGCAGCAGCAACTTTCAGCAAGCCAGCGGCATGCTGAACGGCAACCGCTGGGGCCTGCGCGGTTCGGAAGATCTGGGCAACGGCCTGAAGGCGATCTTCGTGCTGGAAAACGGCTTCAATCTGTCGAACGGCAAGCTGGGGCAGAACAGCCGTGAGTTCGGGCGTCAGGCCTTCGTCGGTCTGTCGAGCGACCAGTTCGGCTCGGTCACGCTGGGTCGCCAGTACGACAGCGTGGTCGATTATCTCGCTCCGCTCGCGCTGAACGGCACGCAATACGGCGGCACGCTCTCGGCACACCCGTACGACAACGACAACCTGAACAACTCGGTGCGTATCAACAACTCGGTCAAGTTCCAGAGTGTCAACTACGGCGGCTTCAAGTTCGGTGCGTTGTACGGTTTCTCGAACGCAGCGGGCAGCTTCGCGGACAGCCGCGCCTACAGCGTCGGCGCATCGTATGCATTCGGCGGCCTGAAGTTCGCTGCGGGCTACCTGCAACTGAACGGCGCCGGCTCGACGACTAACACGAGCGGTGCCGTGGCAAGCGGCGACTCCACGTTCAACGCAGGCCTTCAGCGCACCTATGGCGCCGGTGTGAACTATGCGTTCGGCGCGGCCAACGTCGGCCTCGTGTTCACGCAGACGCAACTGCACAACGCAACGTCGATCGGATCGTCGGCGTCGGGCACGACGAGCGGATTCGCGCTGACCGGCGGCAGCGCGCGCTTCACGAACTATGAAGTGAACGCACGTTACGCATTCACGCCGGCATGGACGGTGTCGGGCGCGTACACGTTCACCGACGCACGTCTGAACGGCGCGAGCCCGAAGTATCAACAACTGACGTTGCAGACCGACTACGCCTTGTCCAAGCGTACCGACGTGTATGTTGAAGCGGCATACCAGCACGTCGGCAGCGTGGGTGATTCGGGCGTCACGGCGGATATCGTCGGTGTGAGCCGTTCGTCAACCGATTCGCAGGTGGTTGGCACGGTGGGTATCCGTCATCGCTTCTAAGCGGCTGGTGTAGGCAGTAAGCTGTAAAAAAAGCCCGCATTTCGCGGGCTTTCTTGTTTCCAATAGAGCCGTAAGCGCTGCAACCATGAAGGCCTCCGCCGCGCTAAACGAGAATCGCGTTCATTGTGTACCATGCAGATTGCTCTGTGCGCTCAGTGCGCCTCAAGCTCGCTTCGTGCCTTAGCCCCCGCTGGATTGCCGTGAACAGCGCTATCGAATCCGAAGCGCCTGTTATTCCCACACCCTGTGCCGGATGAACTGACATGCAGATAGAGCCGTTTCAGATTGCCGTGCCTGATGCCGACATAGCCGATCTTCACCGGCGGATTCACGCGACACGTTGGGCACCGGCGACGCCGTCGCCCGCCTGGCAGCAGGGCGCCGACTCCGCCTGGCTGCGCGAGCTCGCGCAGCACTGGGCCGAGCGTTTCGATTGGCGCGAGGCGGAGCGCAGGTTGAATCTGCAGCCGCAATTTCTTGCCGAGGTCGACGGTCAGCGTGTGCACTTCGTGCATCGACGTGGCGTCGGCCCTACGACTTATCCGCTCGTGATTACGCATGGCTGGCCGGGATCGTTTTTCGAGTTTCACGCGCTGCTCGACCGGCTATGCGACCCGACCGCATTCGGCTGCGATCCCGCCGATGCGTTCGACGTCGTCGTTCCATCGCTGCCCGGCTTTGGCTTCTCGCAGGCTCCGGTGGGGCCCGGTACTTCCGCGTTTCAGGTGGCGGATTTGTGGGTCGCGCTGATGCGTGGCCTCGGTTATGAGCACTTTGGGGCCCAGGGCGGCGATCTGGGCGCCGGCGTCTCGATCGCGCTCGCGGCACGGCATCATGAGCATGTCGACGGCATTCATCTCAACTTCCTGCCGAGTTCATACGAGCCCGCGAGCGGTGCCGCGCAAACACCGCTTACGCCCGCGGAGGAAGCCTATCTGCGGGAGAAGAACGAATGGGTCGCGCTCAAAGGCGGCTACGCTCATATGCACGCCACGAAACCGCAAACCGTGGCGGCGTCGCTGAACGATTCGCCCGTGGGCCTCGCGGCGTGGATCGGTGAGAAGTTTCGCGCGTGGAGCGATTGCGACGGTGAAATCGAGCGGGTGTTTTCGAAAGACGAGTTGCTCACCAACATTTCGCTCTACTGGTACACGCAGAGTATTGGCACGGCGATGCAGATGTATTGGGAGAACCGGCTGCAGCCGATGCGCTTCGCCGAGGGGCAACGCGTCGTGCCGCCGGTGGGCTTCGCCTGTTTCCCGAAGGAGATCAACCATCCGCCGCGCACGTGGCTCGAACGGACCTTCGACGTCGTGCAATGGACCGACATGCCGAGCGGTGGCCATTTCGCTGCGATGGAAAAGCCCGATCTGCTCGCTGCCGAGATTCGCAAGTTTTTCAGGAAGTTGAGGCGCTAGTCCGATAGCAACTCTGGTGCACGGCGTGGTGCGCTTGCGGACTTAATCTTCAAATAAGGTCAGGACCCACCACGGCGACCGCACAGCCGCGTATGATCGACGGTCGTTGTCGCATCCGGTTTTTCGTTAGCCGACGTTCGCAGCGCCGCCGGCTCGCCGAAACCCGATGCACCATGAAATGGCAGCTCCCGGTACGCGCCTGATTCACGAGGACAGGCATCCGCGGCCATGGAGCAACAAGAGCAATGTCGTGCGAGGGGCCTGGCCACACCAGGTTTCAGAGCAGGCCCGGCGAGAAAACAAAAAAACAATGCAGAAAATGAAGGCCATCAAGCGGCGTGTCATCTACTTCACGCGCGATCCTTCGCCGGCGCTATTGGCGAGTTTCGAGGAGCGCGATTGGCAGGTTGACGTCATCGGCTCGGTTCGTGGCGTGCGCGAGGCCGTGGGTGACGGCTCGCTGGCGGCTGGCCTGGCCGATCTGTCGAGCGTGTTCGATCCCGGTGACATTGCCGCGCTGGAAGCTTGCCTCGCGATGCCGAACATCGGCTGGGTCGCGATGACCGCGGCGCCGGAACTCGATGACGCCGCCATACGCAGGCTGGTGCGCGACTACTGCTTCGATTACGTGACGCTGCCCACCGCGGACGCCAGGGTGATCGATACGGTAGGCCATGCCTGCGGCATGATCTCGCTCGGCGAGCCGGTGTTTGTGGATACGTCTACGGCAGAAGACGAGATGATTGGCACTTGCGATGCCATGCTCGCGTTGTTCCGCTCGATCCGCAAAGTGGCCGCAAACGATGCACCCGTTTTTGTCTCCGGTGAATCGGGTACGGGCAAGGAGCTGACGGCGGCGGCGATTCACGCGCATTCGGCGCGTCGCAACGCGCCGTTTGTCGCCATCAACTGTGGCGCGATTCCACCGCACCTGCTGCAGTCGGAGTTGTTCGGCTACGAGCGTGGCGCCTTCACAGGGGCGAATCAGCGCAGAATAGGGCGCGTCGAAGCCGCTCACGGCGGTACCGTGTTTCTCGATGAGATCGGCGATCTGCCGTTCGAGAGTCAGGCGAGCCTGCTGCGCTTCCTGCAGGAAAGCACCATCGACCGCCTGGGCGGTAACGGTTCGATCGATGTCGACGTGCGCATCATCTCCGCCACGCACGTCAATATGGAGGCCGCGATCGAAGACGGGCGCTTCCGTACTGACCTGTATCACCGTTTGTGCGTACTGAGAATCGACGAGCCGCCGCTTCGCGCGCGCGGCAAGGACATCGAACTGCTCGCGCTGTACACGCTGGATCGCTACAGGAAAGATGCGAGCCGTCGGCTATACGGTTTTTCTCCCGACGCGATCACGGCGATGCATCAATACGACTGGCCCGGCAACGTGCGGGAACTGATCAACCGGGTTCGTCGCGCCATTGTGATGTCGGAGGGGCGGACGATTACCGCTGACGATCTCGAACTGGCGAGTTACGTCGCGACCGCGCCCCTGACGCTTGCACAGGCACGCGAGACAGCGGAGCGGCAGGCCATCGAACTCGCATTGCTGCGCCACCGCGGACGCCCCGGCGACGCCGCGCGCGAGCTCAGCATTTCACGCGCGACGCTGTACCGTTTGCTCGGCGCGCATGGCATGCGATACGGGGGAGACAGCGCCGCCGAAATGTGACACCCGACGCAAAGATTGCGTACGGCAGGCAGGTAACTTGTTCACTCGAATGTTAAGGCGCCAGATATTTTGGCGTACTTTCGACCGGCTGAAAGCCGATTGACGGCACCCGCGTTGCGTCTTGCTGACTCTTGCTGACTTTTGGCGGAAAGGCAACGCAGGGACGTGAAACGATAGTTCATACCTGATGCCTGCGCCCCGGTTCATCCGACTCCATCGCCGCAGATCAGATCACCCGGCTCGAGCGTGACGCCATAAAGGCGCGAGCCGCGGCACGATGGCTGCGCATGGCTGTGCACCTTGCGCAGACTTCTGACTTAGCCCATGAAAGGAGAGGCGGATCAATCCGCGAACGATAGCGGCCACGCTGGAAAAAAGCGAACCGTCTCTCACGCCTGGTGAGGAGCAACGTGAATCTTTTTCCTTGCACGCTGGTTTATGTGGATGTGGACGTGAGTCCGGGTCCCAACTCGACGAATCGCGATCCGCTGGCGTATGTGAGTCAGGCGATCTGCCTGAACAACAGCTTGCGGCGAGCCGGCATGCCGAAGCTGACCATCATGACCAACGCGCCGGCGGTGGTCTCGCAACGGCTCGAAGGCATGGCAAAGGAGCACCGGCCGGCACTGATGACGTTGAAGGCGACAATCGAGTTGCCGAAGAACACGCCGTTCTATGCCGCGCATTTCAAACTGGACCTGATGGATCAGATGGCCGATTCGCTGCCGGCCGACACGATGCTGTTGCTGCTCGACGCCGACATGGTCGCGTTGCGTGCGCTCGAACGTAATCTGATCGAGCGCTGCGCTGAAGCCGGACTCGGCGCATTCGATATTTCGGATCAAGTATTTCCGCCGTACGGCAGCGACTGTGTTGTTGCGGATCTCGAGATCGTGGCGGACAGGCGGCTCAGAAATCCGCGCTGGTACGGCGGCGAGTTTCTTCTGGCGACGCCCGCCGCATTACGCCGGCTGGTTCCGTGCGCGCGTGCCAGTTACGCTCGCTACGTCACCGAAATCGGTCGCGTGAGACATCACGGCGACGAAGCGTTTATTTCCGCGGCACTCAACGTACTGGTCGACGAAGGGCAGGGCCTGATCGAGGTGGGTGCTTATCAGGCCGTTGGCCGTCATTGGCCCGGCAATAATTATCGCGATCTGCGGTGGTTTCGCTGCTGTTCGTTCGTTCACTTGCCAGGCGGTAAGGCGTTGCTGGAACGCGAGGCGCGTTTTTCTGAGTTCGCACCGGACCGTTTCTGGCGCCAGATGCGCATGGCGCATCTGCGCGGCCGTGTACGTCACGCGTTGAAACGGCTCGCCCGGTTGCTCAGTGTCGAACGCCTCGCGACGCTGTCTGCTTACGCCTTGCGCAGCGTAAAGAGCTAGGCGCTCACATCTTCACGTCGATGCGGCCATAAACGCCATTGGCTTCGTCGTTAGGCCCCGCAGCAAAAAACAGCGTGTTGGTCGGCTGATTATCGAGTCCGTTACCGAACGCGATACCCCAGAGCCCAGGCTGCACGAATGTAGTTCCGTTCGACAGGTTGATGGTGCCGAGGGATTGCCCGCTTGCCGGATCGAACGCGTTGATCGTGCCGTCGCCGAAATTGCCGACCAGTATGTCGCCACTGAAGCGGCCGAAGTTGCCAGGCGCCTGTGCGACGCCCCACGGCGCGTTGAGCGGACCTGCTGACGCAAAGTGCTGCAACAGGTTGCCGGACGTATCGAATACGTCGACGAAACCCAGGCCGGAACCGTCGACATTGTCATGTGCGGCTGCGTCCTGTTTGGCGTAGGTCACGAAGAGTTTTGAGCCGATCGCCTGAATGCCGAACGGCGCAAAGCCTGCCGGCAGCGTTGCGTCCTGAAACTTGCCTGGCATCGCGACTTTCGCGAAGTTCGTGTCGAATACGTCGATCCTGTTGTTGTGGAAATCGGTGGCATAGAGGAAGTTCGCCGTGCCATTGCTGGCGAGCGCGAGCCCCTTGTAGACCGCGCCGGCACTGCCGCCATCGAACATGACGATCGCGTTCGTGGGCGCGACCGCCGGCGCCCATGCGGTGATCGTGCCGCCTTCGCCGGAGAAGATAAAGGCGCCTACGCCGGACTTGCCGCCCTGTGTGACCGTAAAATCGGTCGTGCCGTTGAATACGATGCCGGTTGGATTCGCCGTGCCGCTGGTTCCATTCGGAATGCTGACGACCAGGGACTGCGGCACGCCGTTGCCGTCGTAGAGTGTGGCGACTGAGGTCCCGTTGTCCGCGACCCAGACGAAACCCTTTGGATTGAACGCGACACCCCATCCATTTTTCAGATTGGGGTCGGTGTGCGGCGCGGAGACCGCGCCGTCGGAGACCAGCACTGACGAGGTAAACGACTGCGAATTGATAGATCCGGAACTGCCGCCGCACGCGACAAGACTCGTCAAAGCCGCGGCGCTCACCACGGCGCTGAACACTGTAAGCACAGACTTCATGACCGCACCTCTCTCAAGACCGATGGTCGTTGCGGTTATTGAACGAGGCAGGTGGTGGGTTTATTCCTTTGGTGGTTGAACAATTTTGATTTGATTTATCAGATCGTGCCGAACAGTGCCCGGGGGCGATCCTTCAGCGTGCCCGTCAACAGCCGCAACGCGCTCACGAGTTGATCGCGGCTCGTCGCGCAAGCGAGATTGATCCGCACGCCGTGCTCGATCTCCGACCTGTCCACCGCAAATGCAGACGACGGCATCACCACGACGCCGCGCGCCTTCGCATTCGCCGCAAAGTCGTCAGCACGCCACGGCGGCGGCAGCTTGAGCCACACGAACATGCACGCCGGGTCGGTCTGCAGTAATTCCTGTGGCAACAGCTCGCGCGCCAGATCCTGCCGCGCGCGAATTTCAGCGAGCTGCGCGTCCATGATGTGGCGCGCGGTGCCGTCCTCGATCCAGATCGAAGCAATCAGCATCGACATCGGCGCGGGCATCCACGCGGTGGTGCGCACCGCCTCCGCACACAGCGCGGAACTGTCCGGCGGACTCAGCAGGTAGCCGAGCCGCAAACCGGGTGCGAGAATTTTCGAGGTCGCCGCGAGGTGGAACGTCAGTTCCGGACACAGGCTCGCAATGGTCGGCAGGCGCTGCGAAACCAGCGGCCCATAAACGTCGTCTTCGATGATTGCCACGCCATGCCGCCGTGCAATGTCGACGAGTGCCATGCGGCGTTCGAGGCTCATCGTCGTCACGGTCGGGTTCTGCAGATTCGGTACGGTGAAGATCGCCTTCACCGGCATGCGGCGGCAGGCACGCTCCACCTCGTCGGTCAGCAAGCCGTCGCGGTCGCTCGGAATGCCGACGATCTCGAACTGAAACACGGGAGCCAGAGCTTTCAACCCGTAGTAGGTGAGTTGGTCGGCGAGGATTACGCCATCGGTGCCGATCAGGCTGTTCAGCACCGCATACAAGCCGTGCTGCGCACCGCTCGTGACCACCACGTGGTCGGGCGCCGGTGTGAAGCCTGGCGCGGCCATCCAGCGTGCGCCGGCGGCGCGCGCCCAGGCGGGGCCTTGCGGCGGCTGGTACTCCTGCAATTGCGGGTACCGCGGATCGCGCGGCAATTCCGCCAGCGTGCGCGCGAGGCAGTTCAGGAATTCGCCGGTGGCCGGCCGGTTGACGGTCAGGTCGATCGCCGCGTTGCTGGCCGGCTGGGCCGGTTCGACGCTCGGCATGGCGCCGCCGGTCACGAGCGAGCCGCGCCGTTTGCTGCCGATCACCAATCCGCGTAACTGCAATTCCTTGTACGCGCGGGACACCGTCGACACATTGATGCCCAGTTCGGTGGCCAGTTGCCGCTGCGGCGGCAGGCGGCTGCCCGGCGGATAGACGCCGCTGCGAATCTCGTTCTCGATCGAACTGGACACCTCGACATACGTGGAACGCTTCGCCTGCGCCGGCGCGCCGTTGGTCCCACGCGCTGTGTCTTTGCCAGAAGCCATAAGAACTGGTGTCTCCATACAAAATCGACTTTGTCCGCGATTGTGCGGAATTTTGCCGATTCTATACCAGACAAGCGCCGCCGCAACGCCTAAAAACGGCGCTCCAGAACGGTTCGCGTCCGGTGCGCCCGTGTTTGCAAGGACTGCGCCATAGACCATCCAGGGAAAATGCCAGGGCCACACAATGTGAGTTTTAATTGCACACAAAAAAATATTGTGTGATTCTGATTGCCAGAGTTTGTCTGGTGGCGAGTGCGCCAAGGTGTCACCGGACAGTGTCCGGATTCTGTCCCCAGGAGTTTCCCAATGAGTTTTCAGCAGTCTCCTCAAGCCCCATGCGCGCCGAAACCCGGCGCGCTGGCGGGCGAGCGGCATGCCACGATGCACGCGCTCTCCGGCGACGGCTGCGACATGCAAGGACGCAAGTGATGCCGGAGATTGCCATCATCGGAGCGGGATTCATCGGCCTCGCGAGCGCTGCGGCGCTGATGCGCGACGGCCATCGAGTCACGCTGTTCGATCCGGCCGGCGTGGGGCAGGGCGCGTCCTTCGGCAACGCGGGAACCTTCGCGCACTATGCGTGCATTCCGGTCAACAACCCGTCCGTGTTTCGCGATTTGCCGCGCTTTCTGCTATCGAACGAGAGCCCGTTCAGACTGCGTTGGGGCTACCTGCCGCATCTCGCCCCGTGGCTTGCGCGTTTCATGATGAGCTCGCTGCCGCGGCGTTATGAGGCGAGCGCCACGGCACTCGCGGCGTTGCTCGATCGCGCGCACGACGGCTATGCGCCGCTGCTGGCAGACGCGGAACTGGCGCGTTTCGTCCGGCCCCGCGAATGCCTCTATCTGTATTCGAATTCGGCTTCGTTCGATGCCGCGCGTCCTGCACTCGATCTGCGCCGCCTGTTAGGCGTTGCCTTCGACGTGCTGGGCGGCAACGACATCCGTGCGCTCGAACCGTCGCTTGCGCCGATCTTCGAGCGCGGTGTGTTGTTCAGTAACAGTTGGCATTTCTCTAATCCGCAAGGCTTTCTGCAGACGCTTTATCTACAGCTTGCCGACCAGGGCCTGACACTGCAGCGCTCGACTGTCGACGCAGTGCAGCCTGCAACTGACGGCGCGAGTGTGACGATTGAAGGCGCCACGCGCCGCTTCAGTCACGTCGTGATCGCCACCGGTGCGCGCTCCGCCCAATTCGCCAAACAATGCGGTGACCCAGTTCCGCTCGACACGGAGCGCGGCTATCACGTCCGCTTTCCAGGCGCGCAACAACTGGTTTCGCGACCAGTCGGCTGGGCCGAGCGCGGCTTCTACATGACGCCGATGAGCGACGGCCTGCGCGTCGCCGGCACGGTCGAACTGGCGGGTTTTGGCGACACGCGCAACCGCTCACTGATCGATCTGCTCACGTTTTCTTCGAAGCGCGCGTTACCCGCGCTCGATACACCGGATAGCAGCTGGCTCGGGTTCCGTCCGACGTTGCCGGATGGCGTGCCGGTGCTTGGACGCTCGCGCGCGAGCGAACGGGTGATCTACGCATTCGGCCACCAGCATCTCGGACTGACGTTAGCCGGGGTGAGCGGACGCATCGTCGCCGATCTGATTGCGCAGCGTGCGCCGCCACTCGATCTCGCGCCTTACTCGGCAACGCGTTTCTGATTTTCATTGAGTTTTTGACCGCACCGATTTTTTTGTTTCACGACTAGCACCGCAGGACAGATTCGACGCGTCGCGCATCGGATCGGCCAACCTACACATCGCGCGACGTTACATCTCGCAAGGAGCGCATCATGAATCGCCGCAATTGGCTGTTGAGTGCCACAGTTTGCGCACTCGTCACATATCTACCGTCTGCGTGGGCGGCCGATCCTGAAGTCGTCAAGATCGGTTTCGTCGGACCGTTGACCGGGCCGGTCGCGCGAGTCGGTAAAGACTTGCAGTACGGCGCGCAACTCGCGCTCGATGAAGAGAACGCTAAGCATCCAATGATTGGCGGAAAGCCGGTCAAGTTCGAGCTCGACGTGCAGGACGATCAGGCGGACCCGCGCGTGGCGATTCAGGTCGCGCAGAAACTGGTCGACGACGGCGTGGTCGGCGTGATCGGTCACTACAACTCGGGGTGCAGCATTCCGGCTTCGACGGTCTATCACCAGGCGAACGTTGCGATGATCACGCCGGGCTCGACCAATCCGCAACTCACCAAGCAAGGCTACAAGAACGTGTTCCGCACCATGGGGCACGACGGCATTGGCGGTGTCGTGGCGGGGCATTTCGTGGTGGAGCAGATGAAGGCGAAGCGTATCGGCATCATCGATGACCGTACGGCATTCGGGCAAGGGCTCGCCGATGCGTTCGAAAAAGGTGCAAAGGAAGCGAACGGCAATATCGTCGATCGTGAGTTCACGAATGACAAGGCAGTGGATTTTCGCGCCATTCTGACGACGCTCAAGAGCAAGAACGTCGATCTGATTTTCTTCGGTGGCCTGGATGAACAGGGCGCGATGCTGGTCAAGCAGATGCGTTCGCTCGGCATGCAGGCGCAACTGTTCGGCGCGGGCGCGCTGAAGAGCAATGCATTCCTGCAGATTGCCGGCACGGCGGGTGACGGCACGCAGGATCTCGAGCCTGGTCCCGCGCTCGACAAGCTGCCTGCCGCGCAGGAGTTCGGCAAGCGCTACAAGGCGCGCTTCAATCAGGATGTCGAACTGTACGCACCGTTTGCCTACGACGCCGCGCTCGCCGTGATCAAGGCGATTCACGGCGCCGACTCGCTCGATCGCGCGAAGATCGTCGACAGCCTGTCGAAAGTGAAAGTTACCGGTGTGACAGGCAACATCACCTTCGACCCCTATGGCGATCTGATCAAGCCGCCGTACACGCTGTTTCAGGTCCAACAAGGACAATGGAAGAGCATCAAGACGGTGGGCGGCAGCGGCGCCTAGTTCTTCGCGGGAAGTTGCGGATGATTCTGCGTTTATGAGGGCGGGAAAAATCCGTGATACCGGGAATTGCCGGCAGCGGTGGGCTCAGCGAGGTGACCGGTGGCGCCCACCGACAGAAGCGTTTCCAGGGTTCCCGCCCGATTCGACACAAACGTCCATTGCGCGGCTGCGTCTTGCGATTCCGGCGCCGCGCGAACATGGCGCAGGGCAGTCAACAGCGCTTCGCTATCCGGCGAAATCATGACAAAGCCTTCGTTCGCGAGCGCGGCATGGTTCAGTCCCAATTCGAGGCATGCCTGCATGCGCAGCGGCGCCTCGAGCTGATTCGCACGACGCGACTGCTCGACCCGTTCGACGGTCGCAGCATCGACAAGGATTCCGTGCCTTTGCAGCGGCGTCTTCTGCCACGCATCTGAAGGACACGCCTTGTTTTCCGGTGTCAGCACGACGAAAGGATTGATTTCAGCGGGATAGATCCGGCATACCAGCGGTCTTTCTTCGTAGATGCCGCAACGCATGTCGGCGCCCAGGTTGGGACAGGCTCCATCGAACGCCGCGGCGAGAACGATCGAGATTCGGACCGGCAGGCTTCCGCTCATTGCAGGCGAAGAACGCGCCCGTTTGTACTCGGCTTGTGCATTGCCCGGCTCGGGCTCGACGGGCCACGGTATGGCCTCGCAGATGAGTTCCATGTGGCCGCCGCGCTCCAGCCAGGCGATAGCCTCGGCAATGGTCAGCGCCAGGCGCAAATCGTGACAGCATTTGCCGCACGCAGTGCATTCGAAATTGATATCGTTCACGCTAAATCCCTCGCCGCAAAAGTCTACGCGTGCTTTAGTCGAGGCAGAGTAAAAATTCTGACTGCGAATCCGATAAATTTTTGCTGTGAACTCGGCGCGCTGCCCAAGGTCTCCGCCTGGCGGTGGATTGCGTCTGTATGCCTGATCTCTTTTCGTTCATGCGGCGCATGGCGTCTCCGGCCAGCCGAGGCACAATAGAAACAGATCGTCGTCCGATGGCCTACAGTCGGATGGCATGTTCATTTCTAGAAGCTTTCGATGCGAGGCCGACAGCATGACTGCATCCATCACGCTGGTCCTGTTCGATATGGAGGGTGTTCTGTCCCACTACGATCGTTCGGCGCGGGTCGATCGTCTCGCGGCAATTTCCGGGCAGACGCCGGAGGCTGTTCGGGACGCGATCTGGGGATCCGGGCTCGAAGCTCGTGCCGACGCTGGGCAGATCAGCGACGACGACTATCTGGCCGCGCTCGGCGAACTGCTGAGCTATCCCGTCAGCCGGGAAGACTGGCTGAGCGCGCGCCACGCATCGATCACGCCGAATAAAGAAGTGCTCGCGCTCGCCGAACGCGTCGCCGAATATCACCGGATCGCCGTGCTCACCAACAACTGCCGTCTGCTCACCGACCACATCGGCTTTCTCAATCCACCCGTCGCGCAACTGTTCGGGGTTCACGTGTATGCGTCCGCCGCGTTCGGCGCAGCGAAGCCAGCCGCTCAAACCTATCTTCGCTGTGTGGAGCAACTGGGTGTTCCT
The DNA here is from genome assembly GCF_030464795.1 of Paraburkholderia sp. SECH2. Lineage (NCBI taxonomy): Bacteria > Pseudomonadati > Pseudomonadota > Betaproteobacteria > Burkholderiales > Burkholderiaceae > Paraburkholderia > Paraburkholderia sp. SECH2. Next base: position 68,241 of record NZ_JALPRH010000005.1, on the reverse strand, counting down.
GCGGCCGAAACGCTCTTCATCGACGATACGGATGCCAACGTAGCCGGCGCACGCCACGCCGGTCTGCAGGGATATCGGTTTGTCAGTGCAGAAGCGTTGTCGGCGGAGTTGGAGCGTTGCGGATTGATCGAGCCAACGTGATGTGACCGTGGCGCGGGCGCGATGCGAGATACGCGATTAAGCGCGCGGCTAACCGTTGAGGTCCGGATTATTCTGCGCGAGTTCGTGAATCCACTCGCTGAATACCCGCACGCACATGCTCAGCCGACGGTGCGGATACAGCAAGGAAAGCGGCAAGGACGGACATTGGTAGGCGCTAAAGAGTTCGCGCAATGCGCCGGCTTCAATCGCCTTGGCGACCATGAAACGCGGAACCTGAATGACCCCCAAACCTGCGGTCGCGGACATGACATACACCAGCCCCTCGTTGACCGCGATGATGCCGTTCACCGTTTTTCTGATTCGCGTTCCATCCACTTCAAACTCGAATGGATAGATGCGTCCGGTGCGCGCGGAAAAATAATTAACGGCACGATGACGGTCGAGGTCGTCGGGGGTGGTGGGTTCGCCCATTTGATCGAGATACGCCGGCGCCGCGCAGATGGTCGTGCGGACGCTGCCGATCGGTCGCGCGACGAGGTTCGAGTCGTCGAGAACACCGATCCGTATCACGCAATCGACACCTTCCTGAATGAGGTCGACGTTGCGATCGGCCAACCCCAGCTTCACGGTGATGTCGGGGTAGCGCGCATTGAAATCAGGCATGACAGGCAGCAGCACGTTGGCGGCGAACGTGGCCGACGTGTCGACGCGAATTGTGCCGCGTGGGCTGAGGCGTTTGTTCGATAACGCGGACTCCGCGTCGGAGACTTCGGCCAGAATGCGCGAGCAGTACTCGTAGTAGAGCGCGCCGTCCTCCGTAACCTGCACGCTGCGCGTGGTGCGATTCAGCAGGCGCACCCCCAGATGGCTCTCCAGATTCTGCACGAGGGTCGACACCGACGCGCGCGGCATCTCCAGCGAATCAGCCGCCTTCGAGAAGCTCGATGCATCGACGACGCGCTTGAACACTGCCATGCCTTGAAGAATGTCCATACCGGCTTGCCCCCTCGAATGTGGCCGACCCGCAGTCTAGAACGGACTGGTGATGGGCCGCAAACGGGAGTGCGTGCGCCGTGGCTCGCTCACAAAAAATCTTGACACTGTTCGTTCACTGCCTATAGTTCACCATATGGCAAAGTCTCCAGTCAGTCAACTCGATCGTACGTTTTCCGCCCTTGTGGACCCCACACGCCGGGCCATCCTCGCTCGCCTCGAGCGGGAGCCCGGCCTGTCGATTACGGAGATCGCGCGGCCGCTGCCGCTCAAGCTTCCGGCGGTCATGAAGCACCTCGACGTGCTGAGCGACGCGGGTCTGGTGGCGCGTAGCAAGAACGGGCGGACCGTTTCGGTCGATCTGGTTCCAGGCCCGATGGAGGAGGCGATGGCATGGTTGAGGCGCTATGAGCGCTTCTGGTCCGCGAGCCTCGACCGGCTTGCCGATTTTGTGGAGGGACACGAGGAATGACCCAGGAAAAGCCGAGCCTGACTATCGTGCGGCGCATCAAAGCCCCGCCAGCCCGAGTTTATGCAGCGTGGACGAGACCCGAACTGATGGCGCGCTGGTGGGGACCTGACGCGGGGCCGGTGCTCAGCGCCGAAGCCGATGCGCGCGTGGGCGGCCACTTTCGCGTGGTGTTCCAGACACTGGACGGCAAAACGCACGACTGCCGCGGCGGATACCTGGAAGTCGAAACGGATCGCAAGCTCGTCTTCACGTGGGAGTGGGTCACCGCGCCCGAGCAACGATCGCTCGTCACCATCAGGCTGCGCCCCATTGAAGACGGCACCGAGCTCACTCTCACGCATGCGCAGTTCTTCGACGAGTTCGAACGCGACGCTCATCAGAACGGCTGGAGCCCCGCACTGGACAAGCTCGACGCATTGGTGGCTCAACTGGACTGAAGATACGACCATGTGCTGCGCAATCGTTGCACTCGCCATGACCTTGCTCGCCAGCTGGCGTAGCGTGTCGGGTACGTTGATCGGTCGTGCCGGCCGTCTGCGCCGAATCGCGATCGTGTTGATTGCGGTCGGCGCCGCCGCCGGCTCCGCGTTGGCGGCCGATCAATTCGCCGATGTCCGCGGCAGACAGTCGTCGTTCTATGCGCGCCTGAGTGCGATGCCGATTTGCGGTCACTTCATTCGCTAATGGTTTATTTTCTCTCGTGAACTCAACAGCTAGTTAATTTTAAAAACATTGGCTGTCGCCACGTCTAATAGCACACTCCGCACTGCAATAAAATAAAGTTTCTCGTAGAAATGTGCGCGTATCCCGCCTTTAGAGGATTAACTCTGCCGATTACCACATCCATTCGATCTGCATACGCCGCGCACTCATTTCGGAAAGATTGTGAAAGGAAGTTGACACGAGAACGTTTGCCAATCTAGGCTACGCACTGTCGCTAAAAACTGACCCGGTTCCTGTCCACCTGCTCGGAGACGCAGGTAAGCCGCCGCTTTGTCCGTCAGTCAGGCGATCGTATGAAACTGCAGAAAGACGGCTTACGTCGTCTTTTTGAAAGCATTGTAATAATCAGGAAGCGTAATTCTAAAATCAGCCACAAGTGCTGAGGCAGTAACACGTCCATATATTCTCGCTAGCAATCCGGCGCTAGTGCGGGAGACCTTTTGTGCTGAAAAAACAGAGAAACACAGCTTAAGCACTCATCGCACTTTCTTTATGCCGATTTTGTCAGTCGAGGATTAACTATGCGTATAAATTTCCGATTGCAGATACAGTGCCTGGCCTTAGCCGGAATAATGGTCCTGGCGGGCTGCGGCGGTTCAGACAGCTCGTCGACGCTCTCGAGCAAGTCCGCCCAGACGCCTGCCGCCGCCTCCGAGGTGGCACTTGCGCCGCCCACTGCGCCGATCGTTGCGGACGCATCGATCAACAAGAGCGTACCGCCGGTCGAATTGCCCGATACGGTCACCCCGATCAACTACAAGCTGTGGTTCCGGCCGAACCCGGCGCTCTCTTCATTCGACGGCCGCGCGGATGTCCAGATCAAGGTGCTGAAGGCCGTCAACGCGATCACGATTGCCGGGCACCGCGTCAAGTTCACGAACGGCACCATCACGCTGCAGCCAGGCAACATCCAGCTGATCGCCACGCCGCAGGATGACGGCGATTTCTATCAGCTTCGGCCAGTGAGCGGACAGATTGCCGCCGGCAACTACTCGCTGCACATGGAGTGGAGCGGCATCATCAACTTCAAGACCTACGACGATCCGGTCGCCAAGACCGGTGGCAGTTGCGGCGACGATCCCTATCCGGGTTGCTCCGCGGCGGAGGGCGTGTTCCGCGTCGACCTGAAGTCGACCGATGGCACGACGAGCGGCGCGATTCTCACGCAAGGCGAGTCGAACCTCGCGCGCCAATGGTTCCCGGGTTGGGACGAACCGGCTTTCCGGCCCACCTACGAGGTGAGTGCGGAAGTCCCGCAGAACTGGAACGTCGTCTCGAACGCGGCGGAAAAGCCGGCTGTGAATGTGGACAGCGGCTACAAGCTGGTGTCGTTCGAAAAGACGCCGCCGATGCCTTCGTATCTGCTTTTCTTCGGTGGCGGCCAGTTCGACATTCTCGAAGACGACTTCTCGAGCCCGCTGCCTGATCACAAGGGTCTGCATTTGCGCATCTTCACGCCACCCGGCATGCGCGATTGGGCGAAACCGGCCATGCAGCAGACCAAGCAGGCACTCGATTACTACTATCGCTACACCGGCATTCCGTTGCCGCTCACCAAGTTCGACACGATCGCCGCTAACGACGCGTTCAAGGAGCAGAAGGATCTGAACTTCGGCGGGATGGAGAACTGGGGCGCGATTCTCGAATTCGCCGACGACATTCTGCCGGCGCCCGGCACCACGATGTCCGATTACGGGGTAACGGTTTTGACGCACGAAGCCGCGCACCAATGGTTCGGCGATCTGGTCACGCTCGACTGGTGGGACGACGTGTGGCTGAACGAATCGTTCGCGACGTTCTTCGAGAACAAGACCAAGGTGCGTTTCTTCCCGGACCGCTTCAGCTGGGTCGACGACGTGAAGAACAAGTATGCGGTGATCAACGCCGATCTGAAATCCACTGCGTTCCCGGTGCAGCCGAACTTCAACGGTTGGGCCTCGAACGACTTCGTGCTGAGCGCAAGCGCCTTTACGTACGACAAGGGCGGCCATGTGCTGAAGATGCTGGAGAATTATCTGGGCGAGGACGTGTTGCGCAAAGGGCTGCAGTCGTATCTGGCCGACTATGCGCTCGGCAACGGCACGCCGAAGCGCTTGTGGGACGAACTGGCCAAGGCGAGCGGCGAGCCAATGGTCGCGATCGGCGACAGTTTCGTACGGCAAACCGGGGTGCCTTTGCTGTCGCTCGACACCCAGTGCGATCTGACGACCAATCAGACCGTGGTCACGCTCAAGCAGCAGCCATTCCCGAACCAGAATCAGTATCCCGGCACGCAATGGACCATTCCGTTGACGCTCGCCTACGGTGACGGACTGACATCGCGCAAGACGGTTGCGATGAAGGACACGCAAATGCAGGTGCGCCTGAACGGCTGTTCCGCGGTGCTCGCGGATCCGAGCGGTCTCGACTACTACGTGACGAACTACAGCAACAACGCGTGGAGTCAGTTGCTGGCGCAGGGGAACGCGCTGAAGGATCCGGTTTTGCTGACCAGCCTGCAACTCGAAGCCAAGCTGCTGGTGAAGAACGGTCTGGCGGATCCGTCGCGGGCAACCAGTATCGGCTCGCTTAGCCCGACGGCTACGCCGCTTGCGCGTCAGTTGCTGATGACCGCGCCGACGACCCAGTCGCTGCGTCCGACGATCCGCTATCAAGGCAAGTTCAAGCTGAAGCCGCAATCGCAGCAAGGGCAATAAGCAAGGAAAGCCCGTAGCTTTACGGGCCGTAGTAAAGGGCAGGGCCGAGGCCCGCATCCTCACACGATGCGGGCCTCGGCACGTCTGCAGCATCGGGCGAGCGCCGCCTTTTCAACCATGCACTGACATCTGCATCCGCATAGATGAGTGGGCGAATGCCGGTGTCGCTCAGGCCGAACTCGGGCGGCGCTCCAGCCAATTCCGCAACAGACCCGCTAAAAGCGCGCTGACGATCACGGCGAGGTAAAGCGAGACGAGACTGTGGCGCCACGTATCGAGTGCAAGCTGGTGCATCACCAGTTTCGAATCAGGCGCGGGGAGAACCACATGCATTGCCACGACGGCTTGCTTCATCCGCAGAAAGCCGACGGCGGATAGCAATGGCAAACCAACGAGCAGGGCCAGCAGGGCGGGCCTCGCGCGTTGCATCGCCGGATAGTGACGCAATCGGAACCACACGCCCAGGCAGCCATGGATCCAGCCTGGCGCGAGCAGCGCAAGTTGCAGACCCTGCGTGCCGCTCGTGATCAGCGATATCACGATCCGCTCGTAGTTAGGCTCGAAGCCATACAGCGACGTCGCGAGGCGCGTTGCTACGGCATGCCGGATGAGCAGCAATGGCAGGCTGAGTCCTGCCCACAACCGGATCCATTCAGCGGGTGGAAGCACCCAGTGACGACGTCCGTAAATCGTGCGCACGGCTAACGCGAAATGGACGAGAGCCGCGCCGTACAGCAGGATCGTGCCGGGCACGCTATGCCAGATCCACAGGGCGAACGTCAGTCCGCGCCCGGCAAGGTCGAGCGACCAGATTCCGAGCGCGTGATTGACCAGGTGCAAAAACAGATAAATGAGCAGCATCACGCCCGATCCGAGTTGCAGGCGGCGCAGAACGGGCCACAATTCCGGTCGCACATTATTCTCCTTTCAGTTTGTATGCTCGGAAGCGGCATGGGAGGCCGCACTCGAATCGCGTCGGGCATGCGGGCGAGCCGGCCTTCTCAAGCTCCTTACGCTCCTCACGCTCTGCGAGTGAGGCGCGACGGCGCGTGTCTGATGTCCGCTCTGTTGAACAACGCCCTGACGCACCGCTTCGGCAAATCGCTGCAATGCGGATAGCGAACCGCACACGCTCTGGTATTCCTCGCGGCCAATCCTGCCCTCGAGGGTGACTGCCATGCCCGAGGCACGGGCCATGTCGATGATGTCCATGATAGCGACTCCTTTCAGGTTCTCTCACCTGCATGACCGCCGCCGCGGCGCGGCTATTCCCACGCTTACCCTGGCATGCGCCATATCAGCCTGCGCGGTTGGATTGGCAGTCCAGCACTATTTTTTCTGTCCCGGGAATAAAACCGGCGGCACGCCAGTCTTCCAGATGAACCGAGTCGTGTGGCCCGCCGGATGATCCCGCGGTTTGCCTGCGAGTCCTTATCGTGAGGTCAACATGTCGTCACATCATTCATCCGATCCTGCCTTTAACCCTTCACGCCGTGGCGCCCTGAAATGTCTCGCTTTCGGCGGCGTAGGTACAGTGTTCGTTCTTGCCGGCGGCATTCTTACGCCGGTGGAGCTGGCTCTCGCGGCCGACGCGAAATCGTCCGCGACGTCCATGGGCGTCCCGCTTTTCCTCCAGATCAGCGATTCGCATATCGGCTTCAATAAAGAAGCCAACCCGGACGTCGCGGGCACGCTCAAACAGACGATCGACTACGTCAATGCCATGCCGGTCAAGCCCGCGCTGACCATCCACACGGGCGACATCACCCATCTTTCCAAGCCGGCTGAGTTCGATCTCGCGGCGCAGTTGATGTCCGGTCTGAATATCACCGAACTCCACACCGTGCCCGGCGAGCATGACGTGACGGACGGCCCCGGAACCGAATACTTCAGCCGCTTCGGCAAGGCTTCGGACAACAAAGGCTATTACAGCTTCGATCACAACGGCGTGCACTTCGTGGCACTCGTCAACGTGATGCATTTCAAGCCTAACGGCCTGGGTGGTCTCGGCGACGAGCAACTCGCCTGGCTCGAAAACGACCTGAAGGGCCGCTCGTCCAGCACGCCGATCGTCGTTTTTGCCCACATGCCGATGTGGACGATCTACGAACCGTGGGGTTGGGGCACAGGCGATGCCGGTCAGGCCATGAGCTATCTGAAGCGCTTCGGCTCGGTGACCGTGCTCAACGGCCATATTCACCAGATCGTGTCGAAGGTGGAAGGCAATATCACTTTCCACACGGCCCGCTCGACAGCCTATCCGCAGCCGACCGCCGGCAACGGTCCCGGCCCCGGTCCGCTCACAGTAGCGAGCGATGAGCTCCCGAAGATGCTCGGCGTGACCAGCATCAAGATCGTGCGTCATCCGCTCAAGGCGACGCTTGCCGATACGACACTTGTTTGATTTCAGAATTTTTTCTTTCGCAGGAGATCAGTTATGCAAACTAAAACTATTTGTCGCACGTTTTTCGTGTTGCTCGGGAGTTCGACGCTGATCGCCGCGTCGGCCGGACTTTCCGTTGCGCGGGCAGAAACGCCGAACGCCGTGGTCATCAAGAATTTCATGTTCTCGCCGATGGCAATCACGGTCAAAGCCGGCTCGACGGTGACGTGGAAAAATCTCGACGGCGAGCCGCATACGGTCGTGAACGACGCGGGCATGTTCCGTTCCGCCGCGCTCGATCAGAACGACACGTTCCAGTTCAAGTTCGACAAGCCGGGCGTCTACAAGGTGTTTTGCGGCATTCACCCGAACATGAAAGAAACGATCACCGTGCAATAGGTGACGGATCGGGTGTGGGGCGTCCTGCGCTCCACCGGGCATGCATGGCGTTTTAAGCGGTCGCTACCGATTGGCACGTTCCAGATAGGCGTGTTTATTGCGTGACGCAGAACTGCCGTGCGTGCCCCCATCGCTGCCTCCAGTCCCCACGCGGAGGCGGCCTGCAAGCGCTCGCGGCCCAGCCCGTGGATACGCGTGGCGTTGAATCTTTTACCTGTCTCATCGACGCAAAGCGGACTCGCAAAGCTCGCGTTTAAAGCGCAGCATTGCTGTGTTGTCGCTACCCGGCGAGCGGGAAAAATTCTTCCAACAACAACGCCAGATCGACCCCGCCGAATCGTATGAACAATGTCTGCCAACGGGTCAGACATGTGAGGATTCCGGAGAGTATTGCGATGCTCAACGATACCGAATTTTCAAAATCTGCCGTAGAGAGTCCGGATGCCGGCTTCGATTCTGGCGCTGAGCCGCCAGTCGCGGCGCCGCCTGTGCGATTCGGACGTCTTGCGCTGTGTGTTGCGACGGCAAGCGCGCTGGCTTTGGGCGTAGTGGGTACGGTCGCTTACGGTGTCTGGTTCAACCACGATCAACAAGCGTATGCCGAGGCGATGGCGCACGCGCGGCAGGCGCTCGGCACGGCTGCGTCAGCGGCTGCAGCACCAGCGTTGGTGAAATCGATTGTGACGCCACGACCGGCAACTTTCGCGGCAGCGCCGCGATCGGCAGCGGGTGGTATGCCGGCGCCCGCAGTTAAACCGGTGACAACGGGCACGCGGGCAACAGCAGTTGCGTCGGCGACCACGAGCACGCAGGCAACGGTAGATCCGCCGGCAACAGCACAAACGCAGGCAGCAACGGCAGCGTCGGACGGCGAAGAGGGCGGAAAACTGGCCTCCTGGTCCGGTCCAGTCACGCGACTCCCGGCGCCGACGGTTAGCGAAACCGTCGTGGCCGATGTAAAACCCGCCCCGACCGCGTCGTCCGCCCCTGCTGCGGCGCCGTCCAATCCTGCGCCTCAGCAGTTGGCGTCCGGCCGGCCCGGCAGGGATGCGCGTCTCGCGCAGCAGGATCGTCGCGCTACTTCGGCGGCAAATGCCAGGCACAAAGGCAGTCTTTTTGCCCGGATGGGTTCGTTCTTTCGTCGCGTAAGTTACCGCCAGCATGACACCGGAAACCGGCAAGACATCTATTCCCATCCCTGAGCGGACGCGTCCCCCCCGCGCCGCTCGCAGAGGCGCGCTCGCGATCCGCTTCAGGCCGGGCCCGGCTGCGATCGCCGCCGCCGCGCTGGTTTGTCTGCTGATCGGCCTTCTGTATCTGGCGCTGCAAATCCGGACGATCTTTTCCGATCAGTTGAAGCAGGAATATGCGGGGCTCGTTCTCGAAGCGGTCGATCGGGCGGAAGGCGCCCGGAATCTGGTCGGCGTCTGGCAACAGTTGCCCGACGCCACGGAAGCCAAGGCCGCCGGGTATCGGCAGGCACGAACCGAACTCGCCCATCGTCTCGCGTCGCTCGCGGCGCTGGTAAACGAGAGTCCGTCGGCGGCGCCGCGTCTGCCGCCAGCTTCGCTCACAGCAGATGCCGATCTGCGCGACACGGACGCCGTGCTCGGTGCCGTGTCGGCCTGGTGGCGGGCACAGCGCGATGCCGATAGCGCCGACGTGCGCGTGAGGATTGCCCACGTTGCGCGCACGCTGATCGCGTCGGCGGCATTGCTGTTCTGTATGCTGATCACCGCGCTGGGGATGTACGCCAAACGGAATCGTTTGCTGGCAGGGCAGTCGCACGAATTTGAATGGGCGGCGCTGCACGATGCGATGACCGGCTTGCCGAACCGGCGCAAGCTGTTTGCCACGCTCGAAGCGGCGGCGACGAAATTGTCCGCGCGCGCCGCGCCTTCCAAAATTGCCGTGCTGTATATCGATCTGGATGGATTCAAGCAGGTCAACGACTCGCTCGGTCACCGTGTCGGCGATGAATTTCTGATCGCGGTTTCGAAACGCTTTCGTGAGTCGGTGCGTAAAGTCGATGTCGTCGCCCGGATCGGCGGCGATGAATTCGCCGTCCTGGTTCGCGAATTTTCGACGAATGCAGAGCTCGGCGAAATCGCCCGGCGGCTGATTGCCTGCGTGGTTCAGACGGACCTGGCGATGGGGGTCGGGATGGTTCGCGCCAGCATCGGTATCGCCAGTTTTCCGGATTCCGTCGACGATTACCATCGCCTTGTAGCCGCGGCCGACGAGGCGATGTACCGGGTCAAGCGCAATGGCAAGAACAGTTATGCGTTCGCGGATCAAGCGAACTGACTGGCGTCTTTACGGCGTTTGCGTTTCCGGCGTTTCCGGCGTTTCAGGTATCTCAGGCACCGCCGGTTTCACCTTGGCCTTGCGGCGCAAAGCGTCATTGATAACCTGATGGCGCCGGTAGTCGGTCATGTTTTTCCACTCGCGAATCTCGTCACGGGTGCGCAGGCATCCGATGCAGAAGCCCGTTTTTCCGTCGATTTTGCAAATGTCGATGCAGGGTGATTGAATTGCCATCTTCAGGCGATCTGTTCCGTTGGGTTGACTTCGACGGTGACGTGCGAGAGTCCGTTAAAGCGTTTCAGCAACGCATGATAGAAACGCGAGTCATGGCGCGTTTCCTGGGTCGCGACGGATATTACCGCACTCATATGACCAGGCCCCACGCGCCACACGTGCAAGTCGAGCACCTTGTCGCCGTTGTCTTCGATCGCGTGGCGCACGTTCTCCGTCATGCGTTGGTCGGGGTTGATATCGAGCAGGATCGCACCCGTGTCGCGCATCAACCCGTATGACCAGTTTGCGATCACCAGCGCGCCGATGATGCCGGCGAGCGGGTCCATCCAGAGCCAGCCGAATTCACGTGCGAGAACGAGGCCGATGATGGCCAGTACCGACACCGCGGCATCCGCGATCACGTGAATGTAGGCCGAGCGGATGTTGTGGTCCCGCTGGGCCGCGCTTTCGGCATCGTGATGGGCTGTGTGAGCGTGGTTGCCACGATTGTCATGAGCGTGACCCTCCGCGTGATCGTGATCCTCATGCCCATGGGCGTGATGTCCGTGCCCATGCCCATGGCTGTGCCCGTGATGATCGCCACGCAGCAGCCACACGCTGGCCAGATTCACCAGCAGCCCGGCCACGGCAATCGGAATCGCTTCACCGAAATGAATGGGTACCGGCGAGAGAAAGCGCGACACAGCTTCATAACCGATCAGCAGCGCAATCATGGCCAGCGCAATAGCGCTTGTGAATCCCGCGAGGTCGCCCAGCTTGCCGGTGCCGAATACAAAGCGTGAGTCGCTCGCATGCTTGCGCGCGTACGTATAAGCGAGCGCGGCGATCAGCATCGCCCCCGCGTGCGTCGACATGTGCAGGCCATCCGCCACGAGCGCCAGCGAACCGAACAGGCTGCCGCCGACGATTTCCGCAACCATCATCACGGCACACAAAGCGATCACCGCCCATGTTCTGCGTTCGTTCTTTTCATGGGCTGCGCCCAGAAAAATGTGATCGTGTCCCGCGCCGAAGGCAGCGTTTCTAAAGTCACTCATGTCCTGCTCCGGTTTACTTGAAATAGCTGTGAACGACTTCGATGAGTTGTTCGGTGGCGCTGCCAGCAGGGTCTTCGTCAGTATGCGCATCCACCAGGTGGTTTCTGATGTGGTCCTCGAGCACGACCGCCAACAGACCATTCATCGCGCCGCGGCAACTGGTGATCTGCTGAAGGACATCGGCGCAGCCGCGTTCGTCTTCGAGCGCGCGTTCAATGGCCTCGATCTGCCCCTTGATGCGGCGAACGCGGTTGAGAAGCTTCTGTTTTTCCCGAATCGTGTGGCCCATGAATGCTCTCGAAAAATACCATAGGGGGGTATATATTATCAGATCGAGCGGAGGCGATTCAGTTCGTCTGCTTCTGGGCCGCGAACTCACGCGCCGATCCGTTTCGTGTTAAAAAATCGGGGCTTGCCGATGCGGGATGAAAAACGCATCGGCACGGCCGAAGTCGTTCCGAAGTCATCCGCAGCGGAAGGGTTAATGTCCAGACATTCGTTGATGCGCGCCATTGAGCGCGTAAGCCGGCCTGAGTGGATTGTTGTTGTGCTGACGGCAACACTGACGGCCTGCGCGCCGCTGCCGCCGGCTGCAAATCAAGCCTCGGATCAAACCGCGCATCAAGCCCCCGCAGCGGGCACGGCGCGCGCAGCCGACGGGCCGCTGCCCGTCCCGCCGAACCTGATCGCGCTGACACAGCCGGCTGGCCAGAAGCGCTTGATGGACGCTGCCCACAACCAGTCGTACTGGCCGCTGTCGCAGTACTTCGAAACGCAGCGCAACGAAGCCTACTGTTCGGTCGCAACTTCGGTGATGGCGCTCAATGCATTGGGCATTCGCCGTCCCGAGTCGACGCTGTACCCGGATTTCCCATACTTCTCGCAAGAGGATTTTTTTCGCAGCGTCGATCCGCAGGTGGCCAGCGCCGCGCGAGTATCGAGGGAGGGTATGACGCTCGACCAGCTCAGCACGGCCCTAAGCGCGTTTCCTGTCGAGGTGAGGAAATTCCATGCCGGCGACCTGACGCTCGGTCAGTTTCGCGATCTGATTCGTGACACGACGGGTCACAGCGACCGCTTTGCCTTATTGAACTTCAGGCGGGTGGAGATAGGCGAAGCAGGGGGCGGTCACTGGTCACCCCTCGCCGCCTACGACGCGGCGAGCGACAGCGCGCTGCTTCTGGACGTAGCGCGCTACAAGTATCCGGCAGTCTGGGTACCGGTTACGCAACTGTACGCAGGGGCGCAAGCGGTCGACAACGTGAGCGGACTGTCACGCGGCATCGTGATCGTCGGCACGCGAGCGAACTCGAACTAACTGACGTTTTTCATAGCTACGCGGTCACGCTAACCGACGACGAGCGAAAATTAGTTGCACGCGCATCAATCATCCTGATTGCGCCATTCCGTAAGCCCCTCCCGCGCATTCAATTCGATGAACGAGGGCAGCGCTCGCAGCCCGCGGATATAGCGGGCGAGATGCGGCCAGCCGAGAGCGGGGCGCGGCATGTTGCGTGTCCAGCGCATCACGACAACCGCGAGGAAATCGACCGTGCTGAGCTTGCCGCCGACCAGATAGTCACGTCCATCGGCGAGATCGGCGTTGAGCTGGTCACAGGCTTCTTCGATGCGGCGCCGCGCGAGTGCTTGAACTGCTTCGGCGCCGGCAGGCTCGCCGTCGACGTCGGCGTAAAACCAGTCGCGCATGGCGGGCAGCAGCGTGTTAGCCAGATAGATCATCCGTTCCAGCCACGCGGCACGGTCTGCGGAACCCGGCGCCGGCGCGAGGGCGGCTTCCGGATGCCGCTCGGCCAGCAGCATCAGCAATGCGGCTGACTCGTGGCGCGGCGTTCCGTCGACTACCAGCGTGGGAACGCGGCCTGCGGGATTCAGCCGCAGATAGTCAGGATTTCGCTGATTGCCGGCATCGATATCGACAAGCTGGACGTCGAACGGGATGCCCATTTCAATCAACATCCAGTGAACGGCCATGCTTGCCGCGCCCGGCGAGTAGTAAAGACGATAGTCCATTCATTCGCTCCGCATACTCATTCGATTCGGTCGACTTCAATTCGGGCGAAGTCTAGCGCGATTCGTGAAAAAAAGGGGCTGGCGCGCAAAGCGACCAGCCCCTTCAACTGCCATGCAAAAGATACGAAGAAAACCTCAATGCACCGGCGCGTGAGTCTGCTCGACCGAGCGCGGCTGCGTCATAGCGCTCACCAGGGCAAAAACAATCACGTTCACGGCCAATGCCAGGAAGCCGATATTGATGTCCTTCAGGGCGTCAGGCAAAAACGGCATCAATTGCCCGATACTCAGATGCATGGTCGTCGTCACCGTGACGACCGCAACGCCCGCAAGAATCCCGCAAAACGCGCCGTACTTGGTCGCGCGGTTGTGCGGCAGCAAACTGCAGATCACCGCCGGAAACAGCTGGGTCACGAAGCTGTAGCCCATCAGCAGCAACGCCACGATCGTCTCACCGCCATGCAGCGTAAAGCCTACCGCCACCAGCGCCACCACCGGCACCAGGATGCGTGCGAGGTTGGCCACCGTCGCGTCCGAGGCATTGCGGCTCACCATGCCGCGATACACGTCGTTGGCGAGCAGCGTGGACGCCGACGTCAGGATCATCGAACCCGGCACCAGCGCCGTCAGAATCCCGGCCGCACCGATCACGCCGACGAACCATGGATCGAAAGTCTGCAAGGACAAACGGAACAATGAGAGGTCGATGTCGCCGCCCTTCAGGCCCGGTACCTTCAGCGTCGCCGCAAAGCCCACGAAGAATACGAACAGCAGAATCAACTGATACAGCGGCAGCACCATCGCGTTGCGCCGGAAAATACGCTCGTCCTTCGCCGTGAAAATCGACCCGAACGTGTGCGGCCACATGAAGAAGCCCAGCGCGGTCAGGAGCACGGTCGACTGGAACCAGGTCACGCTCGAGCCCTTGGCCGGGAAGGTCAGGAAGCCCGGGCGCGCCGCGTCGATGGCGTGGAACATCTCGCCGAAGCCACCGTAGTAGTGCAGCGGCAGATAAATCCCGAGGAAGAGCACGATCGCCAGAATCAGCAGATCCTTCACCACCGAATTCCACGCGGAACCGCGCACGCCGGAGACGATCACGTAAGCCGTCACCACCGCGGCGCCGATCCAGATGGCCGCCGTCGACGAAATCGCGCCATACGAGGCCGTTGCCACAATGATGCCGAGTCCCTTGAGTTGCAGCACGAGGTACGGAATCAGCGCGGCCACACCAACCAGGGCAACGAGGGTGCCGAGCGCCGGGCTGTCGTACTTGCGCGTGAAGAAGTGCGGCTGCGAGACGAGATGGTGATTCTTCGCATAGCGCCAGATGGGCGGCAGCATCCAGTACGAGAGGATGTACGCGAGCGTGCCGTAGGCAAGAATGTAGTAGACCGGCGCGCCCTTGCCATAAGCAAAACCACTGCCGCCGAGGAAGGTGAAGGTGGTGTAGATCTCGCCCGCCATCAGCAGGAACACGAACGCGGTGCCGAAGCTGCGGCCGCCCACGGTCCACTGTTCGAGACTCATGTCGTGGCCGCGCCGCGCGCGCACGCCCAGGTACAGCGCAAACAGCGTAATGGCCGCAATGATGACGAGTGCGCTCATGATCGGACCTCCTCGGCATCCGTGGCAAGCTGCCGGTTGCTCGGGTCCAGACGGTAGATGATCGCCATGATGATTGAACTCAGCACCACCCACATGACGATCCAGGCCAGCACGAACGGCATACCGAGCACCAGCGGCTCGACACGATTCACAAACGGGACGCCGAGCAGAATGCCGATGAACGGCAGCGCAGCGAGTACACGAAGCAACATAGGGGCGACTCCTCGAACCGGTAAGTACGTCTCGTTGAAAGTGCGGCTTCGCTGGGGACTGTATGCCTGATGCTTCTGTTACGTAAAGTAAGTCAAAAAAGTGTAGGCTTTTCGAAAGTTGTGCGCGCATCTTTCTACGCCCGTCTGCTGCGGTGCAGCGCCGCGCGCTGTGTGCATCGCCCCGTTTTTCGCCAATTTGCGTGCCGCGCCGCGATATCATCTGAGCCACGCAACGCGAGCAACAATCTGGACCGCCCGAAGGCGTCCGGCACTTCAACCTGGCGTGGCGCGCTGGTGGGCGGTCAGTCGATCGGCCCGCCCGCGCCGCTGCCCGAAACGGATCGCATATGGTCGAAAGTCTGATCTCGGACATTCTCTTTGGCTTTACCGGGCTGATCAGCATCATCAACCCAATCGGCATGGCATTCGTCTTTCTCGACCGGACAGCATCGCTCACCACGGAAGACCGCACGGCGCTCGCGAAGAAGATCGCCTTCAACGTCATGTGCGTGCTGCTTGTTGCCTTCTTTGTCGGCACCCCGATTCTTCATTTCTTCGGCATTTCCATGGAGGCCTTGCGCATCGGCGGGGGCCTCGCGGTCGCGGTCGGCGGTTGGCAGATGCTCAACGCGCCCGACACGCAACCGGCCGAGCAGCCCGCGGTCAAGCGCGTGGACGCGGATAACGCCATGTCGAAGGCGTTCTTCCCACTCACCATCCCACTCACCACCGGGCCGGGTTCGATCGCTACCGCGGTCGCGCTGACCGCGAACCGCACGCATAAGCTCTCGGCGTTCGTGCTGTCGAGCATCGCTTCGGTGGTGATCTCGCTGCTGGTGGCGGCCACCGTGTATCTGATCTACAGCCGCGCGGTGGTGTTCGCCAAGTATCTCGGCGTGGACGGCACCAAGGTCGCCATGCGCGTCTCTTCGTTTCTGCTGCTGTGCATTGGCGTGCAAATTATCCTGACCGGTTTTTCGGAGTTCCTGACGCCGATCGCACAGCTGCAACCCGTGGTCAAATAGCGGTCGGCGGCACGTGAGCCTGATCGAGGCTCGCGCGAGTTTCGTCAGACATCTCGTCGCAATTCATCGCATTACGTCGCAACCGGAGGGGAACTCATGTGCCGCTGGCTCGCTTATACCGGTAACGCGCTGCAACTCGAAACGGTGCTGTTCAACGCCAAACACTCCCTGATCGACCAGAGTCTGCATTCGCGGCTCGGCCAGACCACCACCAACGGCGATGGCTTCGGCATCGGCTGGTACGGTCAGCCCACCGACATCCCGTTTCGCTATCGCTGCATCCACCCCGCGTGGAGCGACCGCAATCTGCGCGAGGCCGCGCGGGCGATTCGCGCGCCGCTGTTCGTCGCGCACATTCGTGCGGCCACCGGTACGCCCTCGCAGGAAACCAACTGTCATCCGTTCCGGTACGGGCGGTGGCTCTTCATGCATAACGGGCTGGTGCGTAACTTTCCGCTGGTACGCCGCGATCTGATGCTGGCGATCGATCCCGAGTTTTTCCCGTCAATCGAAGGTTCGACGGATTCCGAGGTGTTGTTTTTTCTCGCGCTGACCTTCGGTCTCGAACTCGCGCCGGTTACCGCGCTCGAGCGGATGGTGGGTTTTGTCGAGGACATCGGGCGCAAACACGGTGTCGATGAGCCGCTGAACATGACCGTATGTGCCACCGACGGCGAACAGATCGTCGCGGTTCGCTATTCGAGCGAAGGGCAGTCGCGCTCGCTCTTCCACAGCACCTCGTTCCGGCATCTGCACGATCTGTATCCAGACGACCCGCGCATCGCGACAGCGGGTGAAGACGCCTTCCTCGTGTTGTCGGAGCCGCTGTCGGATTTGCCTGGCTGGTGGGAAGAGATTCCGGAGAGCACGGCCGTGGTCGCGCGGGGCGGGGAGATCGATCAGTATCCGTTCAGGCCGCAGCTGGCGTAGGCGCGCTAGCGCGTCAGCAGCATCGAACTCAACACCGAGAAGACCGTCGACGGCAATTCGGCCAGGCGGCTCACCACCACGTTGTGAGGATAGAAGTCCTCGACCGCGTCGGTCAATACGCCGATCCCCAGCAGTTCGATGCCGCGTTTCTGGATCGCCGCGACGCGTTCGCGCAGATCGTGGCGCAATACCTGTGGATCGCCGTCGCCGGTCGACGGATAGCCGTCGGAGAACACAATCAGGATGCGCCGCTCGGCTTGATGATCCGCAAGCCGCGTTGCCGCCCAGGCGAGCGCCTCGCCGTCCGGATTCTCGTGACCGCAATCGATCGTGGCGATCCCGCTTGGATCGATCGCGCCAAAGCGTTTATAGACTTTCAGATCGAGTCGCTCGACAAAGCGGTTATAGCGCTGCAGATCAGCGCCGGCCGCGAGTTGCCGCTCATACAGTTGCCTCATCGGCGCGGACTCGAGCGAGCAATAACCGAGTACTTCACAGTCGAACGACAACTGCGTCAGCGCATCGCACAGCGCGGTCGCGCACAGGCGCGCGAGCTCGATCTTGCGCCCGGCCATCGAGCCACTGCGATCGATCAGCAAGCTCACGGCGACGTCGCGCCCTTTGGCTGCCCGCTGCGTGCGAAACGGCGTGCGGTAACCGGGCGAGGTCGCCAGTTTGGCGAGCGCGGTGCGGTCGATCTCGCCGCGTTCCTGTTCGCGGCGCCAACGGGTGCGTTCGTCGGCGCTCAGCGCACGCTCCAGTTTCTCCTTGAGCGGCGCGGTGTCCGCGCGGGCCTGCGCGCGAAGCTCGCGCCATGTCGCGCTATCGCCTTGACCGGTAACGTCGGTGATCTCGTCGAATTCGGTGGCGAGAGGAATCGAGAGTCGCGCGCGAGTGGTGTCTGACGCGGTACCCGCTTGCCCTTCAGAACGTGCCGACGCTTGCTGCGCATCGGCTAGGGATTGCCCCATGCCCACCGCGTTTTCCGCTTGTGCGCCACCGCTTTTATCGGACGGCGGTGAGGCTGCGTTGTCCTGGTCGGGCAGGGTGGTGTCGTCGTCGTTGAGTGGCGCCGAGGACGACGTGGCGGTTTCCGTGTCGATGTCTTCAACCGGATCCGCGGTGAACACCATGCTGTTGACATCGCCCGCCGATAAAGCCCGCACGCGCGCCACCAACGCCTGCGCGGCCGCGATGCTTCGCGCGGTCGAACGGCTTCTGCGCGACTCGTCCAGCAGATCCTGCGCGGCGTGCAGCGCGGCCAGCAGGGAATGGCTCGCTTCGGTCCGGGTCGGCCGTTCGTCCCACAGCGCGCGCTCCACCAGCCAGACCAGCCGGTCGCGCCAATGCAGCTTCGGCCAGCGCAGCCGCGCCTGCTCAGCGGCATGCACACGCAGTTTGCCGATGAACCAGCGCGCGCCCGGATACTCGTCGAGTAGTTGTACGCAGACGCGGCGATCCTCGATCACCTGCGCGAGATTCGCCGCCACGCCCGGCGGCAGCGCGTCCATCTGCGCGAGCGACGAATGTTTGGCGCGTGCCACCAGCAGATCCAGATAGCCGATCAGCACGTCGCGCTCGACGCCGCCGCTCAGCTCGTAGTCGGGAATCACGATGCGGCCGGGTTCCACACGCGGCCCATCCGGGCTGAAGGCGACCGTCACGCCGTATTGCCCGGTCAGCACGCGCGCCACTTTGCTCAGCGTCGATTCAAACGCGAAGCCTCGCGTGTCGCGCATTGCGTGCATGGCGTTCATTTGCGTGTCGTGGTCAGTGTGCTGTGGTCACTTAGCGTCAGGCGGCCGGCGCAATGTGATGGCGAACGATGCCGCGAATCAGGGCCGCGTCCTCGGGACTGACCTTCGCATAGATCGCAGGACCGGCGGCGCGTTCAGGGTCGCCGGTGCGCAGCATCAGCTCGGCCCAGTCGAGCAGGCGCCGCGTGGAGAATGCGCTCGACAGGTCTTCGCGAGCGAACGCCGCGCGGCAGTCGGCGGCAATGGCGGCGAGGGTGGTGGCGAGCGCGCGTGTCATATGCGGGGCGAGGGTGCGCATCAGTACGTCGGCTTCTTCGGCGGGCGTCAGATAATCCAGCATATAGACGCGCCAGCGATCGAGAAACGCCTCGTTCATCAGATTCGCGCCCTGATACAGATGACGGAACTGGCTCATCGCGCCGACTGCATTGGCCGTCGCGAACAGCCGGAACGCGGGATGCGGCGCGACGATCTCATTGCCTTTCTCTTTCAGCACGAGACGCCCGTGCGGTTCGAGCACGGCGGTGAGGGCGGCGAGAATCGACGGTTCGGCGAAATCGATTTCATCGACGATCAGCCAAAGGCCCTCGCGCATCGCCGTGGGCAATACGCCGTCCACCCAGATCGTTTCGCCACCCTTGACGGTCCAGAAACCGACAAAGTCACCGACGGTGGTTTGCCCGTTCATGTTCGAGCGCAACACGCCGTGATGCGAGCGCGCGGCGACCTGTTCGATCAGGCTGGTCTTGCCGGCGCCGGTGTGGCCGATCAGCATGACGCGCCGGTTCTCCACGATATCTTCGACGATGTCGTTAAAGCGTTCGGAAAACAGATAGGCCGGATTGACGCGCGGCACGAGCGGGTTGTCCACGCCGCAGGCCACGTCGACACGACCGATGCGCACCGTTTCACCCGCACCCTCTACTTGCAGATGGCGCTTCGCCGCCGAGGCCAGCGCCGCAACGCGCTGCAGCTCCGGCATGAAGGCCACGCGTTCTGCGGCGCCTGCTTCGTCCGCGGCATCGGGCGTATCGATTGCAAAGCCCTCGCGGCGCCATTTCTTCAGCTTCGCGCGCAGGTTTTCCGCATCGACCACGAGATCGATATCGACCGATCCGGCGCCGTTGCCGTCATCGACGCCATGTTCGAGCCGGTAGTTTTCGGGCCGGTCCGCTACGCTGACGCGCCACCATTCCGCGCCGCTCTCCGTCGCACGTTGGTAAAGGCCAAGGTTTTCGTCTTCGGTCAGTTCAGGCACGTTCATGGCGAGTGGCAATGGATGAATGGGCAAACGATTAGCGCGTTTCTATTTGGCTGATGCCGAATGAGCGACTATCTTATCGTGAGTACCTTTCGATCTCACCGATGGGGATTTCTTTTGAGGCACGCCGACTCCACTGCGGATTTTCAATGCCGGGCGCGCAGTCCGCAAAAGCTTATTGCGTCAAACGGATAGGCCAGCAAGCACCGATCACCTATAGTTCGTGCGCGAAACGTGTAGTTTTACAACATTCTATTCTCGACAGAAGAAACTCACGGCAAAACAATGATGAGACTACATACAAAATTAGTGGCCGCTCTGGCGGTGATCAGTCCGCTGGCATATGGTCAAACCAGCGTGTCGTTATATGGCCGTCTCGACGGCGGCCTGGAATACCTGAATCACATCAATAATGGCGCGGGCGGCAGTTCGACCCGTTGGAGCGCTGAAGGCGGCGATTGGGGCACCAGTATGCTGGGCCTCAAAGGCAATGAAGATCTGGGCGGCGGGTTGAATGCGATCTTCAACCTCGAAACCGGTCTGCAAATCATGAACGGCACCACAGGTGGCGGACGGCTGTGGTCACGGCGTGCTTTCGTCGGCTTGAAGAGCGACCAGTGGGGCACGCTGCAAGCCGGGCGCAATCTGTTTATCGATAGCGACGGCGTATGGGAATTCGACCCGTTCGTGCAGGAGGCATTTTCGTCGGCATCGCTCGTGCGCGGACGCAACTGGCAGCAGACCAGCAACAACGTCGAGTATCACAGCCCGGTGTTCTGGGGCTTCGACGTGCAGGCGCAATACGCTTTCGGCAATCAGGCGGGCGCATTCAACAGCGGTGCATCGGGCGAGTTTGGCCGCTCCGACGGCATCATGCTGACGTATCATTCGCCGCTCTTCGACGTGCGTGGCATCTACGACGAACTGCGTGACAGCAACGGCCGCTTCACCAACATCTTCCAGGCCTCGCGCGAATACTTCGCCGGTGCGAACGTGCATTTCGATGCGTGGAAAATCCAGGGCGCCTATACGCATTACTCGGCGCCGGATTCCCCGGTGGGCGTGGCCGACACTGCCGATCACTACTGGCTCGGCGCGACGTACAACATCCAGTCGCGCTGGGCGGTGACGGCGGGCGGCTATTACATCAAGGTCGGCGACGGCGGCAGCGATGCCGCGCACGACCCGTCCGGCCACGCGATGATGTACGTGCTCGGCACCACCTATAACCTCTCGAAGCGGACCTTCGTGTACGGCACGGTGGGCTACGTACGCAACGGCAGCAACTCGAATTTTTCGCTTGAAGCGTCGCCGCGCGATGCCACCAATAACACGAGTCCGCTTGCGGGCGAATCGCAAACCGGCGCGTATGTCGGGATGCTGCATCAGTTTTAAGGTAGCTTTCGCGGCACGTTCGTAACGGCCGTCCATACGACGGCAGCCGCAACCCGTTGCGGCTGCAACAACCTCATGTCGATTTGCCCAGGCGCACTCGAACCGGGTTCAACGGATTTCCAGTGCGCGCTGTTTTACTTCCCTCCCAATTTCGCGCTGAGCCCATTCCGCTTCGGGTGGAACGGGTATTGCTGGACGCCGGTACGCAGCTTGCTGCCATTGGAATTGGCGCACCGGACCAGAGGTGCAGGGATAAGGGATATAAACATGGCGCGACATAAGGCCGACGTGGTTGACGACGACTTCGAGATTTACGCCAGCTATCACGGAACAGGCGACGGCCGTTACATAGGTGGATTGAAGGTCGTCAGAAAAGCCGACCGGCGGATTCTGTTTCCATTCGATGGCGCACCCGAGATCGGCCCGTACGCGACCGCCGACGAGGCGCGCCGCGCGGCGATCGACTACGGCCGCGAGATTGTGGCCGCCGACCGTGCGGCCCCCGAGAAGTAACGCGCCTGGTAAAGCCGCAAGCCGTTTGAAAGAACTACCTCCAATCATCAGCACAACGCGGCACAGGATGTAACGCGCCGTGCAGATTTACGCGCATCGGCGCATCATCGATGAGCCTTGTGGTCCTCAAGCGTTCTTCCACGTTCTTCCAAATGAACACCGGTCGCCGACCACGCCGATTCAATGCGCGTCCCGGCGATGTCTCCAACCGCCGAACAAGGAGTGTCCCATGCAAAACGATCCCGCCCTCGATCAGTTGTGCATCAACACGATTCGCACGCTGTCGATGGACGCTGTGCAAAAGGCCAATTCCGGTCACCCCGGCACACCGATGGCCCTGGCGCCGGTCGCCTACCATCTGTGGCAAAACCACCTTGTTTATGATCCGGACGAGCCGCTGTGGCCGAATCGCGACCGTTTCGTGCTCTCAGTTGGGCACGCGTCGATGCTGTTGTACTCGCTGTTGCATCTGGCGAACGTCAAGGCGGTGGACCACGACGGCAAGCCGACCGGGTCGCCCGCCGTCTCGCTCGACGACATCGAACATTTCCGCCAACTCGACAGCAACACGCCTGGCCACCCTGAATACCGAATGACCACCGGTGTGGAGACGACCACCGGTCCGCTCGGCCAGGGGCTGGGCAATAGCGTCGGCATGGCGATGGCGGCACGCTGGCACGAAAGCCACTTCAACAAGCCCGATGCGCCGCTGTTCGATTACCGCGTCTACGCGCTATGCGGAGACGGCGACATGATGGAAGGCATCTCGCACGAAGCGGCGTCGCTGGCAGGGCATCTGAAGTTGTCGAATCTGATCTGGATCTACGACAGCAACCGCATCACCATTGAGGGCCACACCGACCTCGCTTATAGCGACGACGTGGAGAGCCGTTTCCGTGGCTACAACTGGCACACGCTGCATGTGAACGATGCCAACGACGCCGCGGCGCTCGAAGCCGCGTTTGTTGAAGCGAAAAGCATCACGGACAGGCCGACGCTGATCGTGGTCCATAGCATCATCGGCTGGGGTGCGCCGCACAAGCAGGACACGTCCGCCGCGCATGGCGAGGCGCTGGGTGTCGACGAAGTGGCGCTGACCAAGAAATTCTATGGCTGGCCCGAAGACAAGTTCTTCTACGTGCCGGACGGCGTGCATGAACGTTTCGCGCAGGGTATCGGCGCGCGCGGCAAGGCGGCGCGCGAGACATGGCAGGCGAAGTACGATGCGTACAACAAGCAATACCCGGAACTGTCACGCGAATTCGCGCAGATGGAAGCGCACGAATTGCCGGAGGGCTGGGACAGTGGCATCCCCACCTTCGATGCCGATCCGAAGGGCATCGCCTCACGTGATTCTTCAGGCAAGGTGCTCAACGCGATTGCCGCGCGCGTGCCCTGGATGATCGGCGGTGCAGCCGATCTCGCGCCGTCCACCAAGACGAATCTGAAATTCGAAGGCGCCGGCAGTTTCGAAGCCGACGACTATGGCGGGTGCAACCTGCACTTCGGGATTCGCGAGCACGGCATGGGCGCGGCGGTGAACGGGCTCGCGTTGTCGAATATGCGGCCGTTCGGTTCGACCTTCCTGATTTTCAGCGACTACATGAAGCCGCCGATTCGTCTTTCCGCAATCATGGAAGTGCCGGCGATCTACGTGTTCACGCACGATTCGATCGGCGTCGGCGAGGATGGTCCGACCCATCAGCCGATCGAACAACTGGCTTCGCTGCGTGGCGTGCCGGGACTGACCGTGCTGCGTCCGGGCGACGCGAATGAGGTCGCCGAAGCGTGGCGCGTGGCGATGTCGCATTCACAGCGGCCGTCGTGCATCATCGTGTCGCGTCAGGCCTTGCCGACGCTGGACCGCACGCGCTATGCGTCGGCGAAAGGCGTGCAGAAGGGCGCTTATGTGCTCGCCGATGCGCCTGACGGGCAGAAGCCTGAAGTGATTCTGCTCGCCACGGGCAGCGAATTGTCGCTATGTGCCGACGTCTACGAGAAGCTCAAGAGTGAAGGGATCGCGGCGCGGGTGGTGTCGATGCCGTCGTGGGACCTCTTCGAGCTACAGGACGAGGCCTATCAGGATTCCGTGCTGCCGCCCGATGTGGATGCGCGCGTGGCCGTCGAGCAGGCGGGAACGTTGGGTTGGGACCGCTATGTCGGCCGGCTCGGCGCGCAGGTGGTGATGCATACGTTCGGCGCGTCGGCGCCGCTCGCCGATCTGAAGAAGAAGTTCGGCTTCACGCCAGACCATGTGTATGACGCGGCGAAGCAGCAGATTGCGCGAGTGAAGGGGAAGCGCGGCAAGGCGTAGGGTGTGTGTCGGCAGAGGGTCGTTCACGCCGTTCTCACGGCTGGGCGACCGCCTGCGCTGCGGCGCTCTCGATCCTGCCGGCAGCGTTGTCGAGCGTGCTGCGATAGCCGCGCGATTGCATTTCGGCGAGCCTGCTGAGCGTTCTCGACAGATCGTGCGCGCCTTCGAGTCCGCTCAGCGCTGCCTCGATCGGCTGATCGGACGCGATGAACAGCGCGCATTTGCGGTCGTAGAAGATATCGACAAGCCATATGAGCCGCTGCAGCGTATGCGCCTGGGCAAGCCACTCAGTGCGCACCTGATCGAGAATCAGGCCGTGCCAATGCTCGGCGAGGTCCAGGTAGTCAAGGTGCGAACGGCTTGCCACGCACAGGTTTTCGAAGTCCGCCCATAGCAAAGCGGCTCCCGCGGCGTGCGCGGCGAGCGGCCGGCCTGCCGCGCTGACGGTGGCAGGCTCCAGTGTCTCGTTGCCTTCATAGCGCTCGAAAATTTGCAGGAGTGCGTCGCCGGTGGCCGCGTCGAGCGGCGCAAAAAAGTGCGACAGCGCGGCTTCTTCGCCGCCGAAACGGTAATCACGTGCGCCGTCGAAATGAATCACCGTGAAGCAACGTTTGATCTGTTCGATCGTGGGCAGGAAGCGCTCGTGAAACTCCGGGTCGGACAGCAGGGCGTCTGGTGCGTAGTTCGAGGTCAGCACAATGCGCGTACCCAAACCGATCGCGGTATCGAGAAACCGGCCCATCAGGAACGCGTCGGCGATATCGTGCACGTGGAATTCGTCGAAGCACAGCAACTCCAGGCCGTCGAGCCATTGTCGCGAGACTGACCCCAGCCGGTCGTCGCCGCGCGGCTCATTCACCAGGCGCCGGTTCATCTCGCGCAGGAATTCGTGGAAATGCAGGCGCCGCTTCCGGCAGCTTGCCAACTCGAACACCGTGTCGACTACCAGGCTTTTGCCACGACCGGGTAAGCCGTGGCAGTAGACGCCCTGATGTGTGGGCGTGGAGCCGGACTTTGCGCGGCGCCCGTTTGACCCGCTTGTTCCGCTTACGCCTAGTAACGTGACGAGCGCCGCGATGGCATCGCGTTGCGTTGCATCGGGAACGATGTCGCGCGCGGCGAGGGCGCTGACTACATGAGCTTCATCAAGCATAGGCTGGAGGTTCCGTCTGTTAGCGGTTCAATACGCGCTGTAATTCTCGCGGATCGACAGGCTTGGTGAAATGGTGGTCGAAGCCCGCTTCTTCAGCGGTCTGCTTGTCCTGCTGCTGGCCCCAGCCGGTAACGGCGATCAGCAGAATGCCTGCGTCATGATGATCATGGCGAATGCGCCGCGCCAATTCATAGCCGTTCAGGCGCGGCAAACCGATATCGAGAATCACCGCCTGCGGTGCGAATTCGCCGATCAGTTCCAAGCCGGCGATGCCGTCGCCGGCAGTGCGCACCTCGTGGCCCTCGAGTTCGAGCACCATGGCGAGGCTATCGGCGGCGTCCGCATTGTCGTCGACGATCACGACGCGCAAGCCCGCCGTGCGCGGCATTTCGGCCGGCGCATTCTCCGACTGCTGCGGGGTCGCTTTCGATAAGGGCAAGCGGATCACGAACTCGCTGCCGCTGCCAGGACCGCTGCTGAATGCGGCGACCGTGCCGCCGTGCAGTTCGGCGAGGCCGCGCACCAGCGCGAGACCGATACCGAGGCCGCCTTGCGAGCGCTCCAGCGCCGGGGCGAGTTGCGAGAACATTTCGAACACGCTGTCCAGATGCTCGCGCGGAATGCCGATGCCGGAGTCACGTACGACGATCACGGCTTCATCGCCTTCGCGCTCCGCGGCGAGCGAGATGCTGCCGCCGGGCGGCGTGTACTTCGCGGCATTGTTCAGCAGGTTCAGGATCATCTGCGACAGGCGTGTGGGATCGGCATCGAGATAGAGCGGCTCGCGCGGTAACGTCATGCTCAGATGATGCGCCGACGCCTGCACGGTGGGCTGCGCCGCTTCCATGGCGGATTGCATCGCACGCGCGAGTTCGAGCCGCTGCTTGCGCAATTCGAGTTTGCCCTGCGTGATGCGCGACACTTCCAGCAGGTCGTCGACCAGATGCGTCATGTGTTGCAATTGCCGGTCGAACACGTCGCGAGACCAGCTCAATTGCGGATCGGCGAATTCCTTCAGACGCAGGATTTCGAGCACATTGCGCATCGGCGCGAGAGGATTGCGCAGCTCATGCGCGAGCGTGGCGAGAAATTCGTCCTTGCGGCGATCGGCTTTTGAGAGCTCCAGATTCAGACGCTGCAATTGCTGTTCGGCACGCCTGCGCCCGGTGATGTCGCGGCTCACGCTGACCGCGCCATAGATGTCGCCGCGCGCATTCGCCAGCGGCTTGACCACCGTTTCGCACACGCCACGTGAGCCGTCGCGGCGCATGAAGGTCAGTTCGCTGCGCCACGTGCCATCTGCAGCGAGGCCGGCGAACGCTTCGCGGCGGATGCGTAGCGCATCTTCCGGTGGATGGAACATCGAAATCGGTTTGCCGAGAATCTCACGCATGCGATAACCCAGCATGCGTTCTCCGCCGACGTTGAAATCGGTGATGTTCCCACGGAGATCGGTGATCACGATCGCGTCGCTCAGATGCTCGAAAATCGCCGCCTGGCGCAGCAGCACGGTCTGTGCTTCCTTGCGCTCGGTAACGTCGATGCCGAGGCCGTAGATCGTCAGCGGCTCGCCGTGGCTGTTATAAGTGGCGCGGCCGCGGCCTTCCATCCAGCACCAGTCGCCGCTTGCATGCAGGAAGCGGAATTCAGCGACGTAGTCGTCACCGCTTTTCACCGCATGATCGACTGCCTCGTTGAGCGCAATCAGGTCGCCGGGATGAATCAGTTCGAAAAAACCACCGGGTATTTTCGCAAACCGTCCCTCGGCGTAGCCCGCGAGCGCTTCGAGTTCGCGGCTCCACCAGAACTTGCCCGACTTCGGTTCGTGCGACCACGCACCCATACGCGCACCGCGCATGGCGAGGCTCAGCACATCGCGGCTTTCCTGTAACTCTTTCTGTGCGAGTTGATGCGCGGCGACCGACGCCTCCGCATTACGGCGCGCGAGTAGCAATTCCTGCTCGTACTTATGGCGATCCGCGACGATCAGTACCGCCACTTCGACATAGGTGACTTCGCCATGACGACGGCGTACGGCGTTGAGCAGCATCGGCACCACGTGGCCTTCGCGATGCATCATGTTCAGTTTGACCTCGGCCACCGAGCCTTGCATCTGCAGAAGCGGCGCCCAGTGTGTCTGGTAGAACACTTTGCCGCCGGTGGTCAGCAGGTCCTGAATGCGCTTCGTGGTGGCGAGCTCAAGCGCTTGATAGCCGAGCCAACCGCAGAAGGTCGCGTTCACGCGCAGGATGCCGCCGTCGGTGTCGGTCACGAGCAGGCCGCAGGCGGCGTGCTCGAACAACACATCGGCAGACGGCAGCGGACGGTCCGTGCTTTGCATTGTCTTACAGACTCATCGGCTCGAGGAAGGCGCGCATGGCCGCGGCGCTCGCGCTGGGAGAACTCAGATGCGGACAATGGCCGACGTTCTCGATGACGTGCAGCGTGCTGGCCGGCATCATTCTCTTCATATATTCGCCAACCGAGCGCGGCGCGATGATGTCGTCGCTACATTGCAGGATCAGCGCAGGCGTGACGATGCGCGGGAGCAGCGCGCGGTGATCGGAGAGAAACGTGACGCGGGCGAAGTGCCGCGCGATCTCGGGGTCGGTGCGACAGAAGCTGTTGGTCAGTTCGATGCCGAGTTCGGGCTGCTCGGGCGCGCCCATGATGGCCGGCGCCATGGTGCTCGACCAGCCGAGGTAATTGCTTTCGAGCGTGCGTAACAGGTCCTCGATATCCTCGCGCGAAAAGCCGCCGACATAGTCGCCGTCATTCACATAGCATGGCGACGGACCTACCATGATGTGCGCGGCAAAGAGATCTGGCACTTCGAGACCGGCGATCAAGCCGATCATTGCGCTGACCGAGTGGCCGACGAACACCACCGGCCCCTCGGCGCCAACATCATTGACGATCTCGATCAGGTCGGCCGCATAGCCGTTCAGCGAGCCGTACTTGTCGAAGTCATAGGCCGACAGATCAGAAGAGCCGCTGCCGACGAGGTCGAACATCACGGTTCTGTATTCGCCATGGAACGACGGCGCGAGGTAACGCCACATGCTCTGATCGCAGCCGAAGCCGTGCGCCATCACCATGGTTCGTTGGCCGGAACCGGAAACTTTCACGTTATTGCGCTTGCTGATGCTCATTACCGATTCCTGAGGCCTGCGGGCCTAAGTGGCGGAACGCCAGGCCCGGCATGTTATGAGGCAATGTTACCGCAGTCTTGCCGTGAGGCCGTGCCCGATGTGCAGCCGCAAGGGTGCGATATCCCTCACGCTGTTTTTATTTCCTGCGGCGGAGCTTCAGCCGGCTCGAGCCCGAATCGTTCGTATTGCGAAATCACCTGCGCGCCGAACAGAAGCAAGGTAGCTAGCCACTCCAGACTGAACAGGATCACGATGGCCATGGTCAGCGACCCATACACCACACTGACCTGCGACAGCGTTGCAAAATACCAGACCAGCACATGCCGCGTGATCTCCCACAGCACGGCGGCAACGATTCCGCCGAAGAGCGCGTGTTTGAGGGAAGGTCGCCCAACGGGCATGACCATATAAATCGACGTCAACACAAAAACCTCGCCCGCGAGGCCGAGCAGATATAACACCGCGCGCGACAATCCCTGCAATGAAACATGCAGGCCGAATAGTTCGACACCCTCGGCCCCGACGGCCTCCAGGCCGCTCGACACAAACGTCACGATCAATAATCCAATGCCGAGAAAGAGGATGTAGCAATAGGGCAGCAGCGCAGAGAGCAAAAAGTGTCGGCGCCGCACCACCACCCGGTGTACGAAAATTAACGACATCGCGTTCTCGAGCACCGTGAATGCGAGCGAGCTGAAAAAAATCATGGTCAGCAATAGAACCCAGCCAATCACCGCGCGATGCGCCAGAAAGTTGGCCAGCTCTCGTACCAGCGCAGTGGACTGACCAGGCACCAGCCACTGCAACAGATGTCCCAGCGCTGCCAGCAGAACGTGCTGCGGCACGAGGCGTGACAACACGATCACGATAAGAATCATGAGCGGCACAATCGACAATAGCGCGTAATAAGCGACCGCCCCCGCGAGCAGCAAACCCTGGTTCGCGCGGAAGGCTTTCAACGTCTGCAGCACAAACGTGCCGGGATGTTTCGCCACATACAGCGCGTGCTCATCGATGATGGTTGGCATGGCTCCTCACGGTGTGCGTCTTCGGGCCTGATAGAAAGGCAATCCGTTTCAGCACCTACCGTAAATTCGTAGCAAGAACGCAGCCACCCCGGCGACCGTGCGGGATAACCCGCAGGCAGCGTTATCGATGCGACGCCGTTTTCCGACAAAATTTCGCGCATTTCTCCGACCGAGGTTTGGGTGTTTTCCCCAACTCGTCGCGACTATATTCGTTCGTATACAACGGGCCGATGATGCCATGGTGAATACGAAGCTATGCGCAATGCACGCAGCAAGGGCGGCATGCACGGCGGAAGTGCGTTTCATCTGTATTTCAGCGCAATATCCCGTGCTTGCGCACGATGTGTCGCGAGGCGTCAAGACAGCATAAATCAGGAAGCGGCAGTTCGCCCGTTGCGCTATGGTGAGGATGTGGCGCATGTGCAGCGGTGGATCGAGCGCGGCGTGGCGAAAACCGAAGCAAATGCCTGGCGAGCGATAAGCGCTTGCCGCGCGGTGGGAGCGAATCTTGCTCGCATGTTCCTCGATGCCCAGAAGCGGCACCAGAAAGAAGCCAGGAGACCAGGGTGACGTTCGACGACAGAATGGACGAGAGCGATGACGTCGTGGTTTGGCGGACTATTCAGTATGCGATGGCATCAAACCGTCGCGTACTGGTGGTCGACGATTACCGCGAAGCGGCCGAAGCATTGCAGATGCTGCTGAACGCCGACGGTTTCGAGTGCCGTGCGCTATGCGATCCGCTTGCAGTCTGCGGTATGGCCTGCGAGTGGCAGCCGTTCGCGGTTTTGCTTGACATCAAGATGCCCGGCCTTGATGGCCTTGAGCTGGCTCGTCGCCTGCGGGCCAATCCGTTGACTTCGGACATGTTGCTGGTGGCCTGTACGGCGTTTGCTTCGCGCGAAGACAAGGTGCGGGCCAAGGCCGCCGGTTTCGACGCGCATTGTGCCAAACCCTTGACACCGGAGCGGCTCTTGCGCGTGCTCGAGTCTGCCGCCGCGTTGCATACTGTGGGACCGCAGTAAAGACGGCGTAATCATGCCCGTTCGTTAATTTCTCTTCGAAGTTCCCACCGGTTAGCCGGTTCTGCGGACGCTCTTTAGTCCGCGTCATTCCTGTCTCCATTCATGCGCGGCGAACGCATCGTATGCAGTGCTTGCACTGCGACGTCCATGCGTTTTTCCGTAGTTGCCTGAAGGGCGCCTTGTTCCGTTGCATTCCAGTTGCGCAACGCTCAGGCCCATAATTTGCTGACGCAACAAGCTTGCACATTTAAAACACGTCTGCGAGCGCCCTCAGCTTTTACAGGAATCCCTATGTCATTCCAAGCCAGCTATTCGACGCGCATCGCGGAAGGCACGCCTTTCCCGCTTGGTGCGACGTGGAACGGAAGCGGCGTGAACTTCGCGCTGTTCTCAGCGCATGCAACCGGCGTCGAACTCTGTCTGTTCGACGAAACCGGCGAGACGGAAATCGAACGCATCGAACTTCCGGAGTACACCGACGAGGTCTGGCACGTGTTCGTGCCGAATCTGAAGCCAGGCGCGGTGTACGGCTATCGCGTCCATGGCCCCTATGAACCGGAAAACGGACATCGCTTCAATCCGAACAAACTCCTGCTCGACCCCTACGCCAAAGCGCATATCGGCGAGCTCAAATGGGCGCCGGAAATTTTCGGCTATACGCTCGATTCGGAAGAGGGCGATTTGTCATTCGACGAGCGCGACAGCGCGCCCTTTGTACCGAAGTGCAAGGTGGTCGACGCCAACTTTTCGTGGAGTCATCCGGAACGCAACGCGCTGCCCTGGGAGCGCGTGATTTTCTATGAAACTCACGTGCGCGGTTTTACCAAACGTCATCCCGAAGTCCCGGAGAATTTGCGCGGCACCTTCGCAGGGCTCGGCCAGCAGGTGGTGCTCGATTACATCAGGAGCCTCGGTGTCACGTCGGTCGAATTGATGCCGATCCAGACCTTCGTCAACGACAGCCATCTGCTCGATAAAGGCCTCACCAATTACTGGGGCTACAACACGATCGGCTTCTTCGCGGCCGACCCGCGCTTCTTCGCGTCGTCGATCGACTCGGTTGGAGAATTCAAAGAGATGGTGGATCGCTTTCAGAACGCCAACCTCGAAGTCATTCTCGACGTGGTCTACAACCACACCGCGGAAGGCAACGAGCGCGGTCCGACGATCTCCTTCAAAGGTATCGACAACGCGTCTTACTATCGCCTGATGCCTGACAATCCGCGCTATTACATCAACGATACCGGCACCGGCAACACGCTCAATCTGTCGCATCCGCGTGTGCTGCAGATGGTCACTGACAGCCTGCGCTACTGGGTGACGGAAATGAAGATCGATGGTTTCCGTTTCGACCTCGCCACGATTCTCGGCCGTGAAACGCATGGGTTCGACGAAGGCGGTGGCTTCCTCGACAGTTGCCGGCAGGACCCGGTGCTCTCCGCTGTGCGGTTGGTCGCCGAACCGTGGGACTGCGGCCCCGGTGGCTATCAGGTGGGTGGCTTTCCGCCCGGCTGGGCCGAATGGAACGATCGCTTTCGCGATACGGTGCGCGGCTACTGGAAGGGCGACGAAGGCGAGGTCCCCGATCTCGCCAAACGCCTGACCGGTTCGGGCGACAAGTTCAACCATCGCGGGCGCCGACCGTGGGCCAGCGTAAACTTCGTCGCCGCGCACGACGGCTTCACGCTCAACGATATGGTCTCGTACAACGACAAGCACAACGAGGCCAACGGCGAAGACAACAAGGACGGCCACTCCGACAACAAGTCATGGAACATGGGCGTTGAAGGACCAACGGACGATCCGGAGATCCGGCAGCAACGTGAGCGCCAGAAACGCAATCTGCTGGCCACGCTGCTGCTCTCGCAAGGTACGCCGATGATCCTCGCGGGCGACGAATTCGGCCGCACGCAGAAGGGCAATAACAACGCGTATTGCCAGGACAATGAAATCAGTTGGGTCGATTGGGAAGGCGTCGACGACGACGGCCGTGCGCTGATCGAGTTCGTCAAGAACCTGACCACCCTGCGCCATCGTCTGCCGGTACTGCGTCGTGGGCGTTTTCTCAGCGGCGAATATAACGAGGCGCTCGACGTGACCGACGCGCGTTGGCTTTCTCCAGACGGCACTGATCTTTCGCAGGAACAATGGGACGATCCGTCGATGCGCTGCTTCGGCCTCGTGATCGACGGACGTGCTCAGGCGAGCGGCATTCGACGGCCCGCGTCGGATGCGACCTTGCTGCTGGTGCTGAACGCGCATCACGACGTGGTCAATTTCACGCTGCCCGATGTTCCCGAGGGCGATCAGTGGACCTGTCTGCTGGATACGAATATGCCGGTGCGCGCCGAGTTGCCGCAATTCAGCGCAGGCGACGCGTATCAGGTGACCGGCCGTTCATTGCTGCTGTTCGCACTCGAAGCGCCGAGCCGCGCAACCCAACGCGTGTTTGATCGCCTGGAAGAACAACTTACCACTGACGAAAACGAACCTCCGGCCGGAACGTGACGAGGCTGGAGTCTCGCGCGAGTGCTGACAGCCAGGTATAGCGCTTGCTCGATTCCGGATAGCTGCGCGCCCGTCGTTTGCCTTGAGTTTTCGTCGACAGACGCGCGGTACAGCCGATATCGGTCTTCGTCAGCTCCAACCGAGGGGTGATCAAATGGAACAGGAAACACAAATGGAACAGGAAGCAACGTCTAAGGAAGAGCAGATTCGCACACGCGCTTACTACCTTTGGCAACAGGCGAGCGATCCGAAGGGCACGCCTGACGAGTATTGGGAACAGGCACGCGACGAGGTCGAGAAGGAAGCGCCGCCGACAGAAAGCGGCCCGGTGGCTGGGGCGCCGAAGAAGTGACAATGCGCTGGTCCACACGTCGACGCGCAGGCGCCATCGAAACACACAGATGAGGTGCAGAAGCGAGTTGCATCGTCGACGGCCCGCGGCCGTCGACGTGTGCCGCTCACTGACCCGTTACGCCCATTACGTCTGATTAAATAGGATCTACCCCATCTTCGCGGCGCTGCAACACGCGGTGAACGACCTCTCAATGAACGCCCCGCGAGAGCAATGCGTGTGCCCGACTCTCCGCAACCCTAAGTGCGTCACATTCGGCACGAGCCACGCTATGGAGAACGGCGGAAGTGCGGTAAATTCCGGGGAGCGGAAATAGCGCACGAACAACGCGGGGCGCGTTGTCGTTGTGTATGACTACCCCGACCCGTACCTATCTTTCATGGAGATCGTGACCGTGCAACGTGCCGAACGTGTTGCAGTCGATTTCCCCATGCCGTCGCGCAATTTCGCGGCGACGCGGCGTGTGCTTCTGATCGTGCTCGTGGTTTCGATTGTGTTTCCTTTGGCATGCCTCGCGGGTTATGGGTATTTCGATTACCAGCGCCGGATTGCCGATTCGAACGACATGATCGACCGGCTCGCGCGCGTCACCGAGGAACAGGCCGTCAAGGTGCTGGACCTCAACCAGCAGATGGCCTCGCGCATCGTCGACTTGCTCGGCAACGACAATGATGCGCAGATTCGCGCGCAGGAAGCCGGCTTGCACGACCGTCTGCGGCAAATCGGCGGCGACTTTCCGCAGGTCGGGTCGATTTACCTGCTCGGTACGGATGGAAAGTTGCTGGTGTCGAGCCGCGCTTATCCGGCGCCGGTCATGTCGAATAGTCAACGTGAAGACTTTACTGCCGCCAAGGCGATGCGGCCGCAACCCTATTTCTCATTGCCCTTATTCGGGCCGCTGTCGCAAACCAATGTGTTCAACACCGCGACCGGCCGCTCGGGCGAGAATGGGCAATTCCTGGGCGTGGTGTCCGTAGCGTTGCGCACGGATTACTTTTCGCGCTTCTACCGTGAGCTGACGAATGGCGATACGTCGCTCTCGCTAGGTCTGTACCGCCAGGACGGCAGCTTGCTGGTGCGTTATCCCGCGTGGCCGAGCGGCGCCAAGCCGACCCAGCAGAGTGCGTTTACCGCGGCATTGCGCGACAAACAGCTATTCGGCCACATCCGTCTGACGTCCACGGTCGATGGTGTCGAACGGCTGCTGGCGTTTCGCCGCGTCGGCGACTATCCGCTCTATGTGATGAGCGCGTATGAGACTGGCTCGATCGGCGCCGCGTGGCGCGAGCACTTCATGGCGATCGCGGCGGTCACGGCTGTGCCTTGCGTCGCGATCTGGTTGCTGGTGTTTTTCTCATTGCGCCAACTTGCCGACGAGCGCCGCGCGTGGGAGCGCTGGCAAGGCGAAGTGGCGATGCGTCTTTCGGCCGAGGCTTCTAGCCGGCAATTACAGCGCATGGGTGCGCTCGGCAATCTCGTCGCCAATGTCGCGCACGATTTCAACAATCTGCTGATGGTCGTATCGGCCAACACCGAACTCGCGCGTTTGAAGCGCTATAACAACCTGGAAAAAGAAGTGCAAGCTGTCGAGCGCGCCACCGCCACGGCGGAATCGTTGACGCGGCGGCTCTTGAGCGTGGCGAAAAAACAGCCGCTCAAGCAGGAGCCGGTCAACCTCGCCACATGGTTGCCGAGCGCCGCGCCACTCATCGACGCGGCGCTCGGCGACAACATCGAAATGGCCTTGAACATGGTCGAAAACGTCTGGCAGGTGCTGGCCGACCCGACCGACCTCGAATTCGCGATCATGAATCTGGCGGTCAACGCTCGCGATGCGATGCCGCGCGGCGGCCGTTTTGTGATCCGTTGCCAGAACAACCGTCTGGTGGGCAGCGACACCTTGCTGCCTGACGGCGAATACGTGCTGATTGCCTGTTCCGACGACGGCGAAGGCATGCCCGAAGCTGTCGCCCGTCGCGCGTTCGAGCCGCTGTTCACCACCAAGCTGCGCGGCTCGGGCTCTGGCCTTGGCCTCGCCCAGGTCCTCGCCATGTGCGAACAGGCCGGCGGCACGGCGAAAATCGACAGCGTGCCGGGCAGTGGCACAACGGTCAGGCTGTATTTGCCGCGCTATCGCGAGCGGCAGAAGGCGACAGTGCCTGACGTAGAAACGGCGCAGCAGCCGGCACCGGAGCCAATGGGCGTCGTGTTGCTGGTGGAAGACAACGAGGATGTAGCGGCCGGCGTAGCCGCCGTGCTGGAAACCTTCGGCTGCGAGGTGCGGCACGAACCGACCGCCGACCAGGCGCTCGACGTGCTGAGCGGCGGTGCAAAGTTCGAACTCGTGCTGTCCGACATTCAGATGCCGGGCAAGCTCAACGGCATCGACCTCGCGGAGAAAGTACGCAGTGCGTGGCCGGCACAGAAGATCGCGCTGATGACCGGCTACGCCGACGAACTCGATCGGGCGCGCCGGCTCGGCATAGCGATACTCGCCAAACCCTTCAACATCGACGAGCTGCACGCACTGGTTGTTTGCGAACCGTAAGGCCGCCCTGGCAAGGGCGGCACGCGCGAACCGCCCGTCGTGGAACTAGCTCTTTTCCTGAGAAGCTTCGTACTTGCCAAGCGCCGCCGCGCTGTTCAAACGGGCGCGCTTGAGCAACGCCGCCTGGGCTTCCCTGACGTTACTCGCTTGCCCTTTCCATGCTTGCAGCGGCGGTTCCTGCAACGCGCGGCCATACGAGAAGCTCAGATTCCACGGCAGCGGCCGGAGGCGATTCATTGCATCGAGGTTGGCCGTTGCCTCTTCCGGGGATTGGCCGCCGGACAGGAATACGATTCCCGGCACCGCCGACGGCACCGTGCGCTTGAGTATCCGCACCGTGTGCGCCGCGATGTCCGCGGTCGACGATTGCTGCGCGTGTTCAGAGCCCGCCAGCACCATGCTCGGCTTCAGCAAAATGTGTTCAAGCACTACGCGATGCCGATGCAAAGCGTTAAAGACTTCGTGCAGCACGGCCTCGGTTACTTCCGCGCTACGTCCGATGGTGTGATCACCGTCCATTAGCACCTCC
Source organism: Paraburkholderia sp. SECH2 (assembly GCF_030464795.1). Taxonomy (NCBI): domain Bacteria; kingdom Pseudomonadati; phylum Pseudomonadota; class Betaproteobacteria; order Burkholderiales; family Burkholderiaceae; genus Paraburkholderia; species Paraburkholderia sp. SECH2. The sequence goes on along the minus strand of NZ_JALPRH010000005.1, from coordinate 31,554 downwards.
GGTTCGACGATCGGCACGATGCCCGCTTCCTGCGAGATCGCCGCGTAACGCGCGAGGGAGTCGGCGTTTGCTTCGATGGCGAGACGGCTCGGCAAGCTTGCCGTGATGTTGTAGACCGCGCGCCATTTCGCAAAGCGCGCGCCTTGCCGCTTGTAATCGACGAAACGTCTGGCGAGGCCGTCGAGGCCTTCGGTGATTTCGTCACCCGGGGCGAGCGCGAGCGGAATCTTGCCGAGGTCCACCTTGATACCGGGCACGATGCCGTTCCTCGCGGAGAGTTGCGGGAAAGGCGTGCCGTCGTCCGCTTTCTGGCCGAGCGTTTCTTCGTAAAGGATCACGCCGCTCACGAATTCGCCGAGACCCGGCGTGGTCAGCAGCAGGTTGCGATAGGCGCGGCGGTTTTCCTCGCTGGATTCGAGGCCGATCGTCTTGAAGCGTTTGGCGATGGTCGGGCCGCTTTCGTCGGCGGCTAGAAGACCTTTGCCGGGTTGGGCCATCGCATCGATGGTGGCTTGCAGCTCGCTACGGGTGTCCATGAAGTGTGCTCCCAGTAATCCGGTTAGCGGATGAAGTCTTGTCAGACCGACGCGAAAGCCTCTGCTATCTCGGTGGCGTTAGCCGGGCGCACAATGCGTGCGATTTCGGCGCCGTCGCGCATGAAGATCAGCGTGGGCCAGAGTTTCACCTTGAAGGACCGGCCCAGCGGGCGGCCAGGACCGTCCTCGATTTTCAGATGTCTGATGCCGGCATGCGGTTCGAAAGCTTTTGCAATCGATGCTTGTGCGCCCTGGCAGTAGCCGCACCAGTCGGTGCCGAATTCTATGACCGTGACGCCCGGGAAGGCGTCGATTTCGGCTCGTGCGGGTGCTTTGGGGGAATAGGCGGTTCGGGTTGCCATTAGTGCTCCGGTGCTTTTTTTACCTGTGCCGGCAGGGTTTTCCACTGTCGCGGAGTCTCGCTGCGCATCGATTTTTGTAAGAGTAGCAGCTATGGTCAGGATCGTCAGTGCGGGTGGCTTTGTCTGTGCGCAGGCAAACCCACAACGCCGCCCGAGGCGCAAAACCTGCTACCTGGTGCATTGCGTGACCGCCTGAGCCAAAGCATCCTGACCCGCGGGGTTCTGGAAAAAGTCCTCGACGTTAATGTGCTGTTCCTCGGCCAGCGCCTGCAAACAACGCTCGTTGTTGCTGCGTACGGCAGCGGGCGCGCAGGCAATCGCGATACCAAGCAGGACACAAAGCGCAATCCCGATCACGCCGCCAAAAATCCAGTTCGCCGACCACCGCACATGGCCGGCAGAAAATCTTGCACCCTTGCGGATCGCTGTGCAGTGCTGACTCGCCAGATCATCCATTTACGCCTCTCGTTATAGTTAGCAAGACAACCATCTGGTTAAAAAAAAGCGCCTTACCTTATCCAAGCGCTTTTCGCACGCCGTGCATGGAGGTAACGGCCGCTTCAAACAACTCGGGCCCAATCTTCGCTCGCAGATTTTTCGCTATCTGCGCGCTGGCCTCGTTGATCGGCCGGTCCAACGCCTTGCCGGCCCGCGTGGCATACACGCGCCATTCGCGGCCGTCAGTTTCGCCCTGACGACGCTCGATCAAGCCCTTGTCGCTCAGGTTATCGATCAGCCGCGTGGCAGTAGGGCGGGCGATGCCCAGCAGATCCGCCACCTGGCTGCTCAAGCAACCGGGCGTGGCCAGCACGACGCGCAGCACGAAACCCTGCGGCGGCGTCAGCCCGAATTCGGCGTACACGAGACCCCATTCGCGCTCGGCAAGCCGCGCCAATGCGGATGAATTGAAGTAAAGGCAATGATCGAACATGAGCGCTATTGAAACTCAATATGGTTAGCAAGGCAACTAAAATTTGCCGGGATGCATCTCACTGTTTGGGAGCCACCAGCGGGTGCATCGTCGCGCAAATTTCACACAAACGCATATTCTTGCAAGCGTGACATGTTAAACGTCATGATTCGCTCTCAAGGCACCATCGCGTTCAGGAAAGGACATGGCAGAAAAGATCTCCCTTCGGCACCCCGGTAAGGATGAAACCGTCGCGGTCGCCACCGGTTTCAGCTGGGGCGCGTTGCTATTGGGTTTCGTCTGGGCCATGTCGAAGAGAATGTGGTTTGCCACTTTCATCATGCTGGCGGTCAACACGTTGCTATTTTTCTCGGGCTTGTGGGGCGAAACGATCGGCACGATCGGGCTGGTGCTGTCGGTGCTGTTCGGCGTTGCCTGTGGTGTTTATGGCAACCAGTGGCACCGTTGGACGCTCGAGCAGCGCGGATACGTTGTGGTGCGTCCGGCGGGCGAGGGCAGTTCGGTGGGAGCGGATAGCGCTCAAGCTCAAGCCGCTCATGCACGTCCCCCTGAGCAGATCCCCTGAAGCAGGCCGCCAGGTCTTCTCACGCCGTCATGGAGATATTCGATGCCGATTGGAATTGCCGTAAGGACCTCCGCCCCGTTTGTCCCGTCTGCCACGCCTCGCGCCGTGCTCCGCCGCGGACTGTTATGCGCGGCGCTTATCTCGTCGCTCAGTGCGGCGCCGCTTGCATACAGCGCTGATCCGGCCGTTGCGCCAACGCCTGGCCCTGGCGCACCGGCCGCGCCAGGCGCGCAAGCCGCCATGCCAGCCGCAGCGTCGGCTACGTCGCCCGACGACACCTTTCTGCTCACCATCTTCCTGCGTCACGACGAATCCAAACCGCTGCCGAAAATCAACGATCAGTTGCGCGCGCAAGGATTTTTCAAAACCTTTCCGCCGCCCGGCATCGAGGTCGTGTCGTGGTACGTGATGATGGGCATCGGCCAGGTCGTCACGCTGCGCGTGCCGGCGAGCCGTCTGCGTGAAGTCAACCGAGCCATCGAGACGACGGCGTGGGGCGGCTATCGCACCGAGTTTTATCCGACCTACGATTACAAGGCGCAAGCGCAGCAAATGCGTTCAACGGACGGCAAGTAGCGTCGTCCATGCCGTCAGCGTGTCCGCAACGGCGCGCAACATGGATTTGGGATGCAGAGGGCGCAGGTTTACGCGTCCGCAAGCTAGGCTGATAATGCCCCGGTTGTTCCGGCCACGACGTCTGCGCCGCGCATCGCTCGTCGCAGACTCGCTTTCCCTGACCCACCGCCACCCGTGTTGAAAACCTCCCGTTTTTTCGACCTGCTGCACATCCCTGGCTTCAAGCCGCTGGCCGCCGCCACGCTCATGCTCGGTGTGGCCATGTCCTTCACCGCTCCGTATCTGTCGCTGTTCGGCGTAGAGCGCGCCGGCATGACGCCGCTCAAGCTCGGCATCTTCATGACGCTGATCGCGGCTAGCGGGGTGCTCGCCAGCACCTTCGCGGGCCGCTGGAGCGACGCGAGCGGACGGCATCGGCCGTTGCTGCTGGCGGCACTGGTGGCCGCCGCACTCGGTTATCTCTGTCTATGCGTAGTGCGTGACTACCGGCTGCTGCTGGCGGTCGGCATTGTCTTCATCGGCGCGGGCGGCTCGGCCATCTCGATGGTGTTCTCGTTTAGCCGCGCGGCGCTGCCGGTGCCGGACCCCGCGGAACGCGCGTTCGCCAGCGCCACCTTGCGGACCATCCTCTCGGCGGCGTGGGTGTTCGGGCCGTCGGTGGGCGCACTGGTGCTCGCCGGCGCCGGCTTCTATGGGCTCTTCCTGTTCGCGGCGGCAAGTTTCGCGACCTGCGCGACCATCGTCTGGCGCATGCGGGAGCCGCAAGGCCATCTGGGCGATCACACGGTCGAAGACACGGCCTCGGAGCCGTCGGCCTCGATCACCGTGCCGCCGCTGACCGCCCCCGGCGAAGATGCGCACGAGGACTTGCCGGGCGTCGCCTCGCAGAACGACATCCGCCGTGCCGTGGCCGCGCTCACCTTGCTGGGTCTCGCCGCGAACGCCACCATGATCGTGCTGCCGCTCTACATCGTGCACGGCCTGAACGGCACGCATCTCGACGTGTCGGTGATGCTCGGGCTCGGCGCCTTGACGGAAATTCCGATGATGCTCGCGCTCGGCGCGAAGTCGTCGACGCTGCACAAGCCGAACTGGCTGGCGGCCTGCGCAGCGGTTCACGCGCTGTATTTCGTCGCGATGTCGATGGCGGGGAGCGTCCACGTGCTGATTCCGATGCAGATACTCAACGCGTTCGTCGTTGCGGTGACTTCGTGCCTCGGCATGGTCTACGTGCAGGATCTGATGCCCCACGCACCGGGCCGCGCGACGGCGTTGTTCTTCAACGCTGCGCGGGTCGGCTCGATTCTCTCAGGTGTGTTGTCGGGTTTGCTGGTCCAGGCATTCAGCTATCGTGGCACGTTCCTGTTCTGCGGATTGCTGGCGCTTTGCGCGCTGGTGCTGTTTGCGGTGCCGGGTTATCGTTATCCGATCATGTGGCGCGCGGTGCGACGTTTTGCACTCGCGCAATACGAGAAGGTCCAGGCGCGGCGGCGATAGAGCTTGCCGTTCGCACGTGCCACGCCCTTCGCGCGTTCAAACCAATCCGGTCCATGCCCACATGCAGCGGCGCCCGCGAAAGCGTCGCGCTTAATCCCGTGCCAGAAGTGTAAGAAGGCAGTTAGCTAAATCGAAACCTTCGCGCTGACTACAGCGAGCACCGACGCACGTCCGGAACTTCCGGCTGCGCAAAACCTCTGCAAAGAAGCGTATCGTCGTTCGATGCGGACGGGAATGCGCGATTCACTGCATGAACGGTGCGAGGCTGCTACCGTGTGTCGGTCGTATCACGCGAAACGCAACTACAGTTAGGAGAGCCACTTGCCGCATGCGAAGCGCGCGGCATGGCCGCAGCACACCGAGCCAGACCGAGCAGCGCAACGAGACATTTTCCGGAGCGAGATATGCAGCTAGGCATGATTGGATTGGGACGCATGGGCGCGGACATGGTGCGGCGCCTGACGAAAGGCGGTCAGCAATGCATCGCTTACGACGTGCAACCGGCAGCGGTGGAAAAACTGAAACAGGACGGCGTCGCGGGGGCCGCATCGCTGGAAGATCTGGTCGCGCAATTGCAAAAGCCGCGCGCGGTGTGGCTGATGGTGCCCGCCGCGGTGGTCGACAAAACGCTCGAGAACCTCGTGCCTTTGCTGGAGCCCGGCGACATCGTGATCGACGGCGGCAACTCCTATTACCACGACGACATACGCCGCAGCGCAGAACTGGCGAAGCGCGGGCTTCACTATGTGGACGTGGGCACGAGCGGCGGTGTTGCGGGACGTGAGCGCGGCTACTGTCTGATGATCGGCGGCGAGCCTGAAGTGGTGAAGCGGCTCGAACCGATTTTCTCGACGCTTGCGCCAGGTGTGGGCGCAGCGCCTGCCACGCCGGGGCGTGCAGCCGGCGGCAGCACGGCCGATCAGGGCTTCCTGCATTGCGGCCCGCAGGGCGCGGGGCACTTCGTGAAGATGGTCCACAACGGTATCGAATACGGCATGATGGCCGCGTATGCCGAAGGCCTGAACATTCTGCGTCACGCCGACGCCGGCAAACATGCGCGCGAAGCCGATGCCGAAACGTCGCCGCTGCGCCGTCCTGAGCTTTACCAATACGAACTGAATCTTGCCGAGGTCACCGAGGTATGGCGGCGCGGCAGCGTGATCGGCTCGTGGCTGCTCGACCTGATAGCAGGATCGCTTGTCAGCGACGCCGATCTGCAAAGCTACGCCGGGCGCGTATCGGATTCCGGCGAAGGGCGCTGGACGGTGGCGGCAGCGATCGACGAAGGCGTGCCCACGCCGGTTCTGAGCGCGGCGCTATTCGCGCGTTTCAGTTCGCGAGGCGAGGCAGATTTCGCGAACCGGGTGTTGTCGGCCATGCGGCACGACTTCGGCGGTCACGTCGAGAAAGCAGCCACGCCGGCCGATGGACACAAGAGCTAATTCAGGGGAGCCGCGATGCCAGCCTCCAATACCACCCCTCACGACGTCGTCTTTCTTTTCGATTGCGATAACACGTTGCTGGACAACGATCATGTGCTGGCGGATTTACGCGCGCAGATGAAACGGGAATTCGGCGAGCAGAACTGTGCGCGGTACTGGGAAATATTCGAGGACCTGCGTGCAGAGCTTGGCTACGCCGATTACCTCGGTGCGTTGCAGCGGTATCGACTGGAGAACCCTCGGGACACGCGCCTGTTGTCGATGTCGGCGTTTCTGATCGATTATCCGTTTGCGAACCGGCTGTATCCGGGCGCATTGGATGCGATCAAACATGTGTCGCAGTGGGGGCCTGCAGTGATTCTGTCCGACGGCGATGTAGTGTTCCAGCCGCGCAAGATCGCCCGCTCGGGCCTATGGGAAGAGGTCGGGGGACGGGTTCTGATTTACATCCACAAGGAGCTGATGCTCGATCAGGTGATGGAATGCTATCCGGCCCGGCACTATGTGATGGTGGACGACAAATTACGGATTTTGACTGCCATGAAGAAGGCTTGGGGAGAGACGCTGACTACGGTTTTTCCTCGCCAGGGGCACTACGCCTTCGATCCCAAGGAGATTTCCAGCAATCCGCCAGCGGATGTGACCATCGAGCGGATTGGGGAGCTGGCTGATATCGACGTCGATATGCTTCTGAGCGGCGGGACGGTAGGGGGCGCCTAGACTTTCTGCCTTTCAGCGCCCACCCGGCGGCTTCAGTGGCTTGCTAGCCAAGGCCCAGCAGTTTGACCAGCAAGCCGAATATGCCCACCAGCACGGCGACGCCGGCGCACAACAGCACGAGCGAGAGAAGGAGAATCAGGGGCCCTTTGAGGCGGCTGGGAGTCGACATGATGGCCGTTCAGATAGAGAGCGAGCAGCAGAGAGCGCGCCAGATGCGGCCCGCCGTCGCGCATTTAGCATGAAGAGCTTAATCGCATTCACTTAATCCTCACTTAAAGTCCGGCGCAAGACCGCCAGCCTCTGCCGCGCCAACGGCCCGCCAGCCGGACCGTCCAACACCGTACAGACACGGCGGCCAATTGAGCGCATGATCCTTGCTTGGCGCGCGTTGTAACCCCTGATTGACTCATAATCGGCCGCGCGCTCAATCGGATGCCCACTTTCACGTCGCAAGCGATCAAACGCAGTGCGGCCGGCGGGCCAAGGAAAAATCATGACATCCGCAATCTGGGGCATCGTAGCAGGCATGGCGCTGATGGTCGCCGCTTCGATGTACCTGCGTCAGCTTCGTCTCCTGCACCGCCCGGACCCCCGTTGGACTGGCAAGAAACGTTGATTCGTCCCACATCCTCGAAAAAGGGAGGCACCATGTCACCAGTACCTGCTCCGCGACGTTCGCCGTCGCCGTTACGTCAGTCCGATTCGCCTGGCGCCGTGCGCGACCGGCGCGCTGAATTGGGCCGCGCCGACGAAGCGCGTGCCGAGCAACGCGAACGCGACGACACGCGCAACGATCCCAATGCCAGCAAATGGCGCTACCAGCCACCACAGCGGAAAGAGAAAGAGCCGGTGTAAGAAGGACTGCAACTGAACACCCGCGAAAGAACGAACACACAATCGAACGGGCGCTAGCCAACGTTCGGGTCGGCAATCGGATCGGCCATCTCCCTATCGGCGCTTCCCGCGCCTACACGAAAGCGACGCACACGTGTCGCAAGATCAAGCTTTGGACGATCGCGCCGAACCATGACGCGCGCTTCCTGTCACACCTCTGACGATCGCTGGCCCGCCCTCAAGAGCCTTGCACAACGTATCTTTTCCCTACGCTTGCGTTATGTCATGCGCATGACAAGGTGGCAGCCATTACCGGTTTTTCTTCACTGATTGCGTCGCGAACAATCGCTGCAGCACCCGCTAACCAGCCTGACAGTCCTTTTCAAGGAGTGGCGCCATGGCCGAAGCAACCTCCCGTCCGACCCCGCCGAAAACATTGGAGCCCGAAACGTTACGCAAGATGGATCGCTACTGGCGCGCCTGCAACTACCTCTCGGCCGGCATGATCTACCTGCGCGACAACCCGCTGTTACGTGAACCGCTCAAACCCGAACACATCAAGAATCGTCTGCTGGGCCATTGGGGCTCGGACCCAGGGCAAAGCTTCCTGCTGGTGCATCTGAACCGGCTGATCAAAAAGCTCGATCTGAACGTGATCTATATCGCCGGCCCGGGCCACGGCGCGCCTGCCACGCTGGCCCATTGCTACCTCGAAGGCCATTACTCGGAAATCTATCCCGACCGCAGTGAGGACGAAGCCGGCATGCGGCGCTTCTTTCGCCAGTTTTCGTTTCCCGGCGGCATCGGCTCGCATTGCACGCCCGAAACGCCGGGTTCGATTCACGAAGGCGGTGAACTCGGCTATAGCCTGTCGCACGGCTACGGCGCTGCGTTCGATAACCCCGATCTGATTGTCACGGTGATGATCGGTGACGGCGAGGCGGAAACCGGTCCGCTTGCCACCTCATGGCACTCGAACAAATTCCTCAACCCGATTCGCGATGGCGCGGTGCTGCCGGTTCTGCATCTGAACGGCTACAAGATCGCCAATCCGACGATCCTCGCGCGCATTCCCCGCGAGGAACTCGAAGCCTTGCTGACCGGCTATGGCCACAAGCCGTATTTCGTCGAAGGCGACGATCCGGACACCATGCATCAACAGATGGCCGCAACGCTCGAACAATGCGTCGGCGAAATTCGCGCGATCCAGCAGCATGCACGCGAAGCGAATGATGCGACGCGCCCGCGCTGGCCGATGATCGTGCTGCGTTCGCCGAAAGGCTGGACCGGGCCGAAGGAAGTCGACGGCCATCAGGTAGAAGGCTCGTGGCGCGCGCACCAGGTGCCGGTGCTCGATCCGGTCACGAATAGCAAGAGCCTGAAGCTCGTCGAAAGCTGGCTGCGCAGTTATGAACCGGAATCCTTGTTCGACAAAGCAGGGCGTCTGGTCGAAGAACTGCGCGAACTCGCGCCCGAAGGCACGCGCCGCATCAGCGCCAATCCGCATGCGAATGGCGGCATGCTGTGCAAAACGCTCGACCTGCCGGCGTTTTGCGATTACGCGGTAGCGGTGAAAAAGCCGGGCGGCTCGTACACGTCGCCTACCGAGGTGCTCGGCACGTTTCTGCGCGACGTCATGCGCAACAACATGACGAACTTCCGCGTGTTCGGCCCCGACGAAACTGCGAGCAACAAGCTGACGGCCATCTACGAAGCCTCCGAGAAAACCTGGCTCGCCGAAACCATGGCAAGCGACGCTGACGGCGGTGAACTCTCCGTGGACGGCCGCGTGATGGAGATGCTGAGCGAGCACACGCTCGAAGGCTGGTTCGAAGGTTACGTGCTGACCGGACGCCATGGGCTGTTTGCCACCTATGAAGCGTTCGTCCACGTGATCGATTCGATGTTCAACCAGCACGCCAAGTGGCTGGAGAAAGCGAAGCGCGATCTCGGCTGGCGGCAACCAGTGCCGTCGATCAACCTGCTGATCACGTCGCTAGTATGGCGTCAGGATCACAATGGCTTCACGCACCAGGACCCGGGGTTTCTCGATGTCGTGACCAACAAGAGCCCGGACGTGGTGCGTATTTATCTGCCGCCGGACGCGAACTGTCTGCTGAGCGTCGCCGATCATTGTTTGCGTTCGCGTGACTACGTCAACGTGATCGTGGCCGACAAGCAGCCGCATCTGCAGTATCTCGACATGGATTCGGCCGTCACGCATTGCACCAAGGGCATCGGCATCTGGGATTGGGCATCAACGGATCAGGGCGTCGAGCCGGACGTGGTGATGGCCTGCGCGGGCGACATCGCGACCATGGAAGCGCTTGCCGCCGTGCAGATTCTGAAGGAGCGCTTTCCCGAGTTGAAGATCCGCTTTGTCAACGTGGTCGATCTGTTTCGCCTGATGCCTGAACATGCGCATCCACACGGTCTGTCTGATCGCGATTTCGATTCGTTGTTCACCACCAGCACGCCGGTGATTTTTAACTTCCATTCGTATGCTTCGCTGGTGCATAAGCTCACGTACAACCGGACCAATCACGGCAATCTGCATGTGCACGGCTACCACGAGAAAGGCAACATCAATACGCCGCTCGAGCTGGCGATCATCAATCAGGTCGACCGTTTCTCGTTGGCTATCGACGTGATCGATCGCGTGCCGGCGCTGCGCGGCGTTGGCGACCACGCGAAAGAGTGGCTGCGTGGGCAGATCATCGAGCATCTTGCTTATGCGCATGCCGAGGGCATCGACAAGGAAGAGATCCGCAACTGGACGTGGAAGGGCTGAGCGGAGCGTGCCATGGCGACTCATGAGAAGACCGACGACCCGGCTCCGACGATTCTGGTGTTGAACAGCGGTTCGTCGTCGCTGAAATTCGGGCTGTTTACGCGCTCCGCGCACGCTGGCGGCGATGAAACATTGTTGCTGGAAGGGAGTGCTGAAGGTATTGGGCGCGGCGACGGAAGCTTGCGTATCAAGTCGCCTGACGGTCGCGTGCTGGTGCAGGAGAAGGATGTGCTGGAGTCGCAGACCGACGCGTTGCAGAAGCTCGCGCGCGTTCTTGCTGAACAGAAGCACGGGCGTCCCGCTGCGGTGGGGCATCGCGTGGTGCATGGCGGGCCGCATCTGCGAACGCATCAACGCTTGACACCTGAAGTCCGGCAGCGCTTGCAGGACGCTGTGCACTTTGCGCCCTTGCACATTCCACCGGCGCTGGCATTGATCGACGAGGCAACGAAGATTTTTGGCGACGCGGCGCATTTCGCCTGCTTCGATACGGCGTTTCATTCAACACTGCCGGCACGCGCGGCGCAGCTTGCGTTGCCGCGCCGTTACGCTGAGGCTGGCGTGATTCGCTACGGCTTTCACGGGCTGTCGTATGAATCGTTGGTGACTCGGCTCGGCGCTGATTTGCCGCCGCGAGCGGTGTTCGCTCATCTGGGCAACGGGTCGAGTTTATGTGCCTTGCAGGACGGCAAATCCGTCGATACGTCGATGGGTCTCACGCCGACCGGTGGCGTGCCGATGGGCACGCGCAGCGGCGACCTCGATCCGGGTGTGCTGCTGTATCTGATGCGCGTAGAGAAGCTCGATGCCGATGCGCTGGAGACGCTGTTGAATCGTCAGAGCGGCCTCGCCGGTTACGCCGATGGCGAGAGTGATATGCAGGCGCTTGAAAAGCGCGCCGCGGCGGGCGAAGTGAATGCATTGCTGGCGCTGGATGCGTTTGCTACGGCCGTGCGCAAGACGGTTGGCGCCTATGCAGCTTTGTTAGGCGGGATCGATTTGCTGGTGTTCACGGGTGGAATCGGTGAGCACAGTGAGGAGATTCGTAAGCGGGTGTGCGCGGGGCTTGCGTTTTTGGGGCTATCGGAAGGGGATTCAGCGGGGAAGGTGAGGGCGATTCATACGGAGGAGGAGAAGCAGATTGCGAGGCATTGCCGGAGGCTGTTGCAGGCAGGTTCTGGCTGAGGTTATTCGTTTTTGATCGTGGTGCGGTCCGAGACGCCGGTTACACCGAACAGACGGGTGACATCTTCGAGTGCGGCGGTTCTTTGCTGCTCACGGTGAAGTTCGCCCTGCAGCGTGATGCGGCCGTGGGAGACCTTTACTTTTATCGCGTCTTTAGGCACCGCGGCGTCCCACGCTAGCCGCGTTCTGGCTTCAGCCGCAACCTGTCCATCACTCAGGCGCGAGCTGCCGATAATGCCTGCGCTGTGCGCAGCCTGGCGGGATTTACGCATACGAACTCCATCGAGGTGCCAAGTCACCGAACACTAACAGATGCAGACGATTCTGCCTTTGGCCGCAGCTATGGAAACCGCCTTCTGATACCGCCCTTAAAATCCCCACAAGTATTCAGGCAATAGCACAATCAATAGTGACTCCAATGTGAATTGATTATGAAATTGTTAAAAATTGCGACATTACGTTCGTTAATTCACAAGGCCTTGATATAGTGACCGCCGTCATGCGGTGTCAGATTAACTCCTGAAAAAGAAACCCCCTGTGTATCGCTTTTATTGGCGATAAGGCTCCCCAATAACCTGGCGGGGTAAATCATGAGTTTTGCATCAATTGGAAGTGGTAACGGCGCCGGTGGCAGTCCCATCGGATCGCTTGCGGCGGGCGGTGTGCTGGGTGATGTCGGCTCGATCGCCGGCCTTGCCGGTCAGGCGGGTTCGCTCGCCGGCGTGCCCGGCGCGGGCTTGATGGGCGGGGCAGCGCGCGCTGTGCAGCTTGCCCAGACGGGCATGTCATTGCTCGGGCGAACGCCGGCCTCGATTGCCGATTCGATCAACGGTGCGTCCGGTTTAAAGCCCCAGCTGACGCAGGAAAACCGCTTTATCAAAATCGAGTCGCCGCTTGGCGGCAACGTGTTGCTGGTCAGTGCGCTGGTTGCCGATGAATTCGTCAGCCAGCTTCCGGAAATTCACCTCGATCTGCTATCCCACCAGAATAATATCGAGATTGAAAAGATCGTCGGCCAGCGCGTGAAGATTACGCTGGATCCGCAGAGCGCCAATACGAATATTCTGACAACGACCGTTGCGTCTCCCGACAGCAGTCGCCGGTATTTTCATGGATATGCGGCATCGTTCAGCCGTGTTGGCAATTCCGGCACGGTCACCCGTTACGAAATGACGGTAGTGCCGTGGTTCTGGTTTCTCACCCGTTCGTCGGACTGTAGGATTTTCCAGAACGAGACCGCGCAGGACATTCTGACGTCGATCTTCAAGGAGCTGGGATTTTCGGATTTCGAGTTCCATATCCAGAGCGAGCGCCCGCAACTCGAGTATGTGGTGATGTACCAGGAGTCGTACTACAACTTCTGCGCACGTCTGATGGAGCAGGAGGGCTTGTTCTGGACCTTCCGCTATGAAAAAGACAAGCACGTGCTCGTGATCGGCGACTCGAATTCGACGTTTGCGCCGATCGAAAATCTGAAGACGATTCCCTATTACGCGGATAGCTCGGCCAGCGAGTTGAACGGTATCGACCGCTGGGACGAAGCATTCAGTTTCCGCGTGGGGAAAGTCACGTTCCGGGACTTCAACTACAACGCGCCGTCGTCGCCGTTGATGCACGTCGAAGTGCCAACCGCCACGTTGAAGAATCCGAATATCGGCAGCACGGAGCGGTATGAGTATCACTCGCTCTATGACCATGGCAACGACGGCGAGCGCTACGCCCGCTACGCGATGGAGGCCGAAGAGGCGCAGGCCCGCCAGTTCACTGGCAGTGGCTACGCCTCTCGCATGACCACGGTTGGCCGCTTTACGTTGGTGAACCACCCGGTATCCACCTACAACAAGGATTTCGTGATCCTGCACGTGCGGCACCAGGCGGTGAACGACTACTCGCGGCATGAAGCCGAGATGCCTTACCGCAACACCTTTACGTGCCTGCCGCGCGATGTGCCATTCCGGCCCGAGCGACGCACGCCCAAGCCCTACATGCACGGCACGCAGGCTGCGATCGTGGTCGGCCCGAAGGGCGAAGAAATCTACACCGACGGCAGCCGCGTGAAGCTTCACTTCATGTGGGACCGGCGTGGCAAACAGGACGGTTCCGATTCGATGTGGGTCCGCGTGTCGCAGCCGTGGGCCGGGAAAGGTTGGGGCGGCTCGGCGATTCCCCGCATCGGCCAGGAAGTGATCGTGGCGTTCAACGAGGGCGATCCGGATAACCCCGTCATCGTTGGGCGTGTGTTCAATGGCGAGTCAGGCAATCCATACCACGGCAGCAGCGGTCAGACGATGGGCCTTAAAAGCCAGACGCACAAAGGGGACGGCTCGAACGAACTGCGTTTCTCGGACGTGAACGGTGCGCAGGAGTTCTTCATGCACGCGCAGAAGGACATGAATACCGTGGTGGAAAACGCCCAGAGTACTCAGGTGCTGAAGGGCGATAGGTCGATTGCCGTGGCTAAGGGCGACCACCTTACGACTGTGTCGGTCGGCGATCTGCAGGACGCTGTTACGAAGGGGAATACGACGCAGCAGACACCTGCAGGGGTGCACACGATCGAGGCGAAGGAGTTGTGGATCAAGGTGGGTGGGGAGGGGGGGACGAAGATTCACATGACAGCTGATGCGATTGAAATCTACAAGGGTTCGTCGGTCATCCATATCGACGACGGGCAGATCAAGGTTCAGGCCGGTAACACACACATCAATCCCGATAACGGCTGATTCCCGACTCATATCAACCTCCGTGTCACTGGAAGAACAACATGTATCAGATACAGGAAGGCTCACTGTCGTTGCCGGCCGACTGGCATGACAAGACGATGAACGTGTTTGTGTCGGCGGCCACGGGAACGGAAGGTGTGAGCTTTGTCGTGACCCGGGAGAGCTTGCCATGGGGGATGAAGTTTCATGAGTACACAGCCAACGAAATTCAGAAACTCTCGAAACAGGTCGCGGGTTACGAGCTAGTTGCCGGTGCGGAGTCCGAGGTGTCAGGCCGCGCTGCGTACACGCACGAATTCAGATGGCTCAATAACGGCAAGCCGATCCAACAGCTGCTTACGATGGTCGAGTATGGCAAGCGGGTCCTCATGCTGACGTTTACTGCTGCGGGCACGATAAGCGAAACGCAGAAAACTCAGGTACACGCGATGATCCAGAGCTTCTCGCTTAACGAGCCTAACTGAACACCGCAAGACCATGGCTGACCAGGACAACGACATTCCCGTTAGCACCGGCGAACCAACTGGTACCGCTAGCGAACGGCTGGCTCATCTGCAGACACTGGAAGATGGCGAGGCCGTCAAGCAACGGCAGATGGAATGGGTCGACGGCGCGAACTATGGGATGCTCGGCGCCGACGTTGGTTACGGCGCATACGCTGCAGGTTCTGCAGTCATTGGGGCCGGCGCGACCGGGGCTGCGGCGGCGGGCGCCGCAGCGCTTGCTGCGGTACCCGCGGTCGTTGCTCTCGCAGGGTCATGGGCGCTCGGTAAGTTGGGCGTCACTGGAGCGATCGCCGAGGGTATGACGAAAGTTGGCGATGCACTCGGCCTGACCATCGGCCGGGGTGATCCCCACCCGGCGTGCGTTGGCGACGATATTGCACACTCGTCCGGCTTCCTCGGAATGATGGCTGGACTTGCGGTGGGTATCGCCATTGGAGCAATGGTCGCCGCGACGGTGGTGACCGGGGGACTTGCAGGGGCACTTATCGTTGGCGTCTGCATGGCCGGTGGGCTGAGCCTGGGCAGCGCACTTGCCTCGGCGAGTCAGAGTATGGGTAGCAATTGCGGGAAGATCTCGAGCGGATCGGGAAACGTCACATTTGAGGGAAAAGCCGCCGCTCGCGTCACCGATGTTGCGTCATGCTCCAAACATTCGAGCTCCCCGGAGCCACTGGTCGAAGGCAGCAAGACCATCACGATCAATAGCCTGCCGCTGGTGCGCATCGGCCATTCGACTCATTGCAGTGCTAAGGTCAATTCGGGTCGTAAAAGCGTTTGGGTTGACCGAACGACTGGGCAGTACGGACCGAAGAATCCCGAGCTTACCGCCGGTGAAGAGTTCTTCGCGGGTTTGCTTGGCGGCCTGCTTGGCGCGAAACTAGGTGGCATGCTCGGAGATGCGCTTCCGAAACGGGAGCCGACCCAATCTGCTGAGGTGTCGGGAAAGAAGGACGAAGTCTCCACGTGCAAGGAGGACCCGGTCGATGTAGCGACTGGCGAGGTGGTCGACGTCCGCACTGACATTTCAATTCCAGGTGTGTTGCCCTTGCAGTTCACGCGGCGTTACCGCACGCGTTCGGAAGACACAGGCCTTCTCGGGCCGAAGTGGTCGAACAACTGGTCGCAGTGTCTGTCGTTCGATGATGGTCACCTCGTGCGATTCCATAGTGCGAGCGGACAGACGATCACCTTTATAGCGCCGGAAGTCGGTCTCGACGGCATCAACCTGCGCGAGCCTCGTTATCGCCTGATCGGCACGCGGGACGAACCGCGGATTTTCGATCACGAGACACGACAGGTATTGGTATTTGCACCGCTTGCCGAAGCTCATACTTCGAGGCTCGAGCGGATCGAGGATCTGAGCGGCAATGCTTGCACATTTACGTACGATGCGGATGGCCGTCTCGACGGGCTTGTGCATACGGACGGCTACAGGCTTGATATTCTGTATCGTGGTACGAAGCGCGAGGTCGACCAGATTGTCCTTTACGATGTATCGGGCAAGCCGCACACACTCGTCGAATACGGATATGACGGGGCGATGCTGGCGCGCGTCGCGAGCTTCCAGCACGGTCATTTCAATTACACGTACGATCACAATGGATGGATGACGGCCTGGCGAGACACCGATCAGACCGATGTCCACTACCTGTACGACGAGGTTGGCCGTGTGGTCGAAACGGGTACGCGGCAGGGGTATCACACCGGGCAATTCGTCTACGAGGACGGTCGCACGCGCGTCATCGACGGCGACGGCGAATGGGTCTACGACTACAACGCCGACGGCCTGGTCACTGTTGAGAGCAATCCGCTCGGCCACACCACCGTACGGGAGTGGAGACTCGGACGGCTGTTGACTCAGGTGGATGCGCTCGGCCGACGCACCCAATTTCTCTACGACGATACGGGCAATCTCGTGTCTGCCGAGGAACCAACTGGCCGCACGACACGGTTTGAATATGACGACACTCGGCTGATGACCGCGGTCGTGCTGCCCGCTGGAGTACGCATCAAGTTTGAATACGACCATCTGCAGCGCCTGATAGCTCGCACGGAGCCCGACGGGACGATTAAGCGTTACCGATATGGAGAGCGCGGCGAACTCTTGCGTGCCATCGATGGCGTTGGCGAAGTGCGGCTCGACTACGACGCGCGGCTGCGGCTGATCACGACTCGACTTCCGACCGGCGCGGAATTCCGTACGGTATTTGATGTCCTTGGGCGTCTCGTCGAAGAAGTTGATCCTGACGGTAACGTCACCCGGTATGACCATTCGGCGGGCGCTGAGAATCCCCGTGGCGCGGTCGCAAAGCTTATCCAGCCGGACGGCGCCGTTGTCTGTGCGCGGTACAACACCGAAGGTCTGCTCGTAGAGCAGAGCGATCAACTCGGCCGCGTTACCCGACACGAGTACGGGCCGTTTGACCTTGTTACGGCGTCGATTGACCCTGCCGGCCACATTACCCGATTTGAGTACGACCATGCTACGAGGCTGACGAAGGTCGTTAATGCACTGCGCGAGACGTGGGAATATCGTTACGATGGCGCAGGTCGCCTCATCACTGAGATCGACTGGGGTGGCCGCACGACGCACTACGAACGGGACGCGATTGGCCGTCTACTTGTAAAGACGCTGCCGGACGGGGGTAAATGGCGTTATGGGTACGATCCGTCTGGCCGCCTGGCCACGGTCGATGCCGGCGACGTAGGGTTGGCCTACACCTATGACGATGCGGGTCGGCTCGCTACGGCCGAAGTGCGAGGCGGGTCCGCCCACGTAACGCGCTTCAGCTATGACGAAAAGGGGCGTCTGATTGGAGAGGACCAGCACGGTGATCTCCTGAAACACATGTACGACGCCGAAGGTCGACGCAGTGCGCGAATAACGCCACATCGGCAAACGCTGTATGAATACGACAAGCTCGGCGCACTGACCAAGGTCGGCCCGATGTCGATCCTGCGCGATAGTCAGGGGCGGGAAACAGGCCGGCAGGCTGGCGAGTTCGTCATGCAGCGGCAATACGATGCGTTGGGCCGTGTGCGCCGGCAGGTCGCGGGGCCGCGATCGGCGTTCGACGAGATACAGTCGAACCCGGTTCACGCGTTGGAAAACCTCACGCGTCAACTGTATTCGTACGATGCGGCCGGGCAGTTGGAGCGTGTAGACACTGATTCCGACAGCGTGACGTATCAACGCAACTTACGTGGACAGATAGCGTCCGTGCATAGCCTCCGTCAGCCACCGGAGCACTACCGCTATGACGCGAACCTCAACATTGCAGCGCACGGCCAGCAGGGGCCCACTGACGCTCACTGTTACCTTCCAGGAGGGCTTCCGGAACGCGTCGGCTACGCGCGCTATCGTTACGATGCGCGCGGGCGGACGATCGAAAAGACGGTGGAGCAACCGGGGTTCAGGCCGAAGAGTTGGCAATACGCGTGGGACGGGTTGGACCGATTGGTGAAGGTGTGTACACCGGAGAAAGGGGTTTGGATCTATCGGTACGATGCGTTCGGCAGGCGCGTAGAAAAGAGGCTGGTTGGTGCGCGAACAGCGATTCGCTTTCTTTGGGACTGTGGACAGATCGCGGAGCAGTGGCAAGACAAGGACGGAACGTGTGCGTTTGTTAGGGGCTGGCACTTTTCTGAGAACGTCAACCCGCTAGCTCATGAAACAGACAGTGGTGTCTTTCCAATTCTGTCGGATCAGTCCGGCTTACCCAAGGCCATGTTCGACGAACGTGGCGCGAAAATCTGGGACGCTTCCTACACGATATGGGGGCGGCATCTCAAGTTAGATCGAGTCAACAATCACGTTGGGACCGACGAGCCGTCAGAAGTAAACCTCCGATTTCCCGGACAATGGGACGATGAGGAAAGCGATCTGTTCTACAACCTGCACCGATTCTACGATCCTCAAACAGGGCAGTACCTGACAGTTGACCCGCTTGGACTCGCTGGTGGCCTGCGTACCCATGCTTATGTGACGGTCCCGGACATGTTGATTGATCCGTTCGGGTTAGCAAGCTGTCCGGTTCGAGAAGTCAACGGAGCGAAAATACACGGCACCGGACAGAAAGACGGAACGCCAGGTCACGATCAATTTTCCGAGGTCATAGCAAACAAACTTGCAATGAGCGGAAAATTCACTGATATCTATTTGAATCGCTCGTACAATTACGCGAACAGTGGGGATGTGTCGCTCAGACGCCCCGATATCATGGCGGTCGATGTCAACGGCCAGACGCATGCAATAGAGCTCGCGTCGAGGACTGATATGGGGGCCAAGCTTCCAACGTTGACTGCTCGAAATAGGGCCGCCATGGGCAATCTGCCGGCATCAAATCGCGGCGAAATTATCGTTCTCGATCATCCGTACAACGCGTCCGACATCAAGAGCGTTTTGGATGACCTTATTTCCGGAATTTAGTGGGCGGATCATGTGCACAGGAATGGCGCTATATGGGACAGATCGAATAAGTCCGCTTGAAGCATACAAGGCCGGCCATGAGTTCTTTTCAGCAATGTCGGTCGACATAACGACTGCGGGATATACACGTTACATTGAAGTCGCTGGCGAGAGGGACGTCGAACTTGTTGAGGTTCCTTTCGACGAGCTCAAGAGCCTGATTGAATCTGGAGTCGCAACCGATTTCCGGATATACAACAACTCAGGTGGCCAGATACCTTGGCGCGCTTCGTTCGGCTACAACACGCCTTCCTTTGGCGGTTTTTTTGGTATTGATGCACAGATCGATGTTCAACTTGCGGATAGTGCCGACAAGTTTATCGACTACATCAAGCGAATAGCCACGAGTCTGAATGTCTCTTATGGAATAGCATATGAAGCGCCGAAGATGACCTCCGCGTTTTACTATGCAGCCGGGAGCAATCTCGCGAAACTGAAGCCATTTGAGAATCCGTCGGCCTTCGGCAAGGAAGTGCCAGGCGGATCTTATGGAGCGGCTCGCTATCAAGAAAGCATGCTAAGGATGGTGTATCCGATCAATGTTATAAGTGATCGTCACCTTAACATCGTGGTTGGTGGCATTCAGCTTAAAGAATGGATTGTCGCGGAAGACAATCGTGGATCCCTGCAGCCCATAGGGAATGACCTTTGGCTCTGGTTGGTGCCAGAAGCCGCCCTGGATTCAATCAATCAGCTATGCGGGGAAGCGGGAATCCTGATTTCATGGAAGCCGCAAGCAGTCCCGCGCCCAGGTCGAAAACTGCCTTGAAGGCACTGGAAACAGTGGAGAGTGCTGCCGGTGTCCTTGCGGGCACCGGGCCTGTCGCAAAAACGCCTACTAAATCACCCCCGCCAAAACCTGCGCCGTAGCCGCCGACAACGTCCACCCCAAATGCCCGTGCCCGGTGTTATAAAAAACACCTCGCCGTTTCCCACGCCCGACCTTCGGCAACATGCTCGGCAACATCGGCCTCAACCCCGCCCACGGAATCACCTTCGAGGTCGACACCTCAGGAAAATACCGTCGAGTCCAGTCGACCAGCGGCGCAATCCGATCCGACCGGATATCCCGATTGAACCCATTGATCTCCGCCGTCCCCGCAACCCTAAACCGGTCCACGCCAAGCCGGCTCGTCACGATCTTCGCGCTGTCGTCGAGCAAACTGACCCACGGCGCGTTCTGCTGACTCACTTCATCATCGAGACATACGGTGATCGAATAACCCTTAACCGGATAGACGTTCACGTGATCGCCAAGCATCGCCGCGAAGTCGCGGCTCTTCACACCGGCGCACACCACGATCCGCTCGAAAGCAAACCGTTGCGATTCACCTTCCAGATTGACCATCAACGAAAACCGACCCTCAGCCGGCTGCTCGATTGCCGTAATTTCCGCGTCGTAGTGAAACTCGACACCATGCCGCACGCAAGCTTCAGCCAACCCGCGTGTGAACTTGTGAATATCGCCAGTGGAATCGGAAGGCGTAAAAAATCCACCAAAAAAATCACCATGCAGCGTGGGCTCGATCGCGTGCAACTCGCTCGACGTCACCGGATTCCGCTCCAGCCCGCCTTCGCGCAGCAATTCATTCACCTTGCTGGCCGCATCGAATTCCTTGCGCGTCTTGTAGATGTGCAAGATGCCGCGCCGCTCCAGATCGAAGTCGATCCCTTCGCGCTCGGCTATCGAAAACAGGTGCTCGCGCGCCGCAATCGCGAGCCGCACCGTTTCAACGGTGTTCGTCCGGTAATGAGGAATCTGCCTTAGAAACTCGCCCATCCACGAATACTTGTGCCACGTGGGCATCGGATTGAGCAGCAGCGGGGCGTCGCGCGTGAGCATCCAGCGCAAGCCCTTGAGCACCGTGGCCGCGCTGTTCCAGACTTCGGCATTGCTGGCGGACAACTGGCCGCCGTTGGCGAACGAGGTCTCCATCGCCGCATAGCGATGACGTTCGAACACGGTGACGTGGTGGCCGCGCTGCGCAAGGGCGTGCGCAGTCGTAACGCCGGTAATGCCGGCGCCTATAACGGCGATTCGTGACATGACATGGTCCAGAGTAGTTGAGCATCACCGGTGTCGATTTCGTGTCGAAACCGGCGTCGATGCCCCATCTGTCCATGTACCTGAGAGTTTCTTCCTGTGAGCATACGCATCGCGATGCATGCGGTATGCAGGGAATCCCCTTCGGTGGGCGCGCATGGCGCCGCTCTCCAGATGTTCCAGCTGCGCGGTCCTTTTGCCTGAGAGTTTCCGGGGCGGTTGCTCCGTCGGCGTCGTCACAATCCTCTGACGATCTCTCCCGCGCTGCATTGCAGAACGGCTAGACGATACCGGGCAATAAATTTCGCCGCAAGTGTTTCTTTCGATGCAATGCGCCATCGGCACAGTACCAGTGGCATCGGCTATATTTAGCGGCACTGCCCGATTTCAATTCCCACAGGAGAACGCCGTGCCCGCTGCCACAACGTTGCTCGCCTTTGCTCTGGTCTCGCTCGGCATGGTGCTCACGCCCGGCCCGAACATGATCTATCTGATCTCGCGATCGCTCTGCCAGGGGCGGCGCGCAGGGCTTGTGTCGCTCGGAGGCGTCGCGCTCGGCTTTGTGTTCTACATGTTTTGCGCGGCGTTCGGTATCACCGCACTGCTGCTGACGGTGCCCTACGCGTACGACGCGCTGCGTTTCGGCGGCGCGCTCTACCTGCTGTATCTGGCGTGGCAGGCGGTCAAGCCGGGAGGCCGCTCGCCGTTCCAGGTGCGCGACCTGCCGCACGACAGCCGCCGCAAACTCTTCACCATGGGGCTCGTCACGAACCTCGCGAATCCGAAGATCGCGGTGATGTATCTGTCGCTGTTGCCGCAATTTATTTCACCGGAGCACGGCAGCGTGCTCACGCAGTCGATCGCGCTGGGTTGCGTGCAAATCGTCGTCTCCGTCACGATCAACGCGTTGATTGCGATCATGGCAGGTTCAATCGCCGGGTTTCTCGCTGGGCGGCCGGTATGGCTGCTGGTGCAACGCTGGCTGATGGGCACCGTGCTCGCCGGTCTGGCTGTACGGATCGCGCTCGATTCGCGCCGTTAAATCACGCGATGCAGACTCGCCTGCATCACGCTCACAGCGTCTTGTACATGATGGTGGTCGAATCAAGCCGCTCCTCCAGTGTGTCGCGGCAAAACTGCGGGATCACACCAGCCGTCTGATAACCGAGCGCGGCATAGAGCGGCTCGGCCTTGTCGCCGGTGCGCGTATCGAGCGTCAACAGGCTGCGCTGCAACTGGTGCGCACGCTGTTCCAGTTCCGCCATCAGCGCTTTGGCGATGCCCTGACGGCGGAACGACGGATGGACCAGCAGCTTGCGCACCTCGGCGCGATGACGCTGGTTCGGCATCGTGTCGTAATCAAGTTGCACGGTGCCGGCAATCGCCTCGCCATGGCGAGCAACAAAAAGCACCAGCGCACCCGCACGCAGCGACGGCAGCACCTTGCCGCGCCAGAACGCCTCACTTTCCTCGACGCTATACGGCAATACAAAGCCAACGCTCGCACCGTCACGGACGCAGGCACGCAGCAGCGCGCCGAGTTCGGGCAGATGGCGAACAAGGTCGTCGGCGGAAAAGGTCGTGATGCTGGTCGCGTTCATGGTGGCTCGAACTCAGACGATGAAGAGGATGTAGCGCGCCGCGCTATGCGAGGGCGTGACGAACGCGCTGGGACCGAACAGTTGGTAGCGCAGACAGTCGCCGGGTTGCAGATCGTGACTTCGGCCGTCGACGGTGATCTGCAGTTGCCCTTCAAGCAGGATCAGATGATGTTCGAGGCCGGCTCTCGGCGACGCGTCGTATGTGATGCGTACGCCGGCATCGAGTTCACACTCCAGCGCCTCGCCGCTCAGCGCCTGGGCGGGTGGCGACACGGAGCGGCGCCGGAAACCGACGCTCGAGTCGACCCAGATCGACTGCTCGTCGCGCGCCACCAGCGGCGCGAAGTCCTCTTCGACCATGTGCATGAGACGCGACATCGGCAAGCCGTAGGCCACGCAGAGCTTGCCCAGCACACTCGCCGTGGGGCTCACGGCGGCGTTCTCGAGGCGCGAGAGGGTGGCGCGGCTGACGTTGCTCAGCTTGGCGAGATCGTCGAGCGACCAGTTGCGCTCGGCGCGTAATCCGCGCAGACGCTGGGCGATGCGACGGTCGATGGCGTTGTCATCGGTGAGTGCGTTTTCCATATTCGGGAAATTATCTCGAATATGGGAATTCGTCAACGGAACAAAAAAACGCCGAAGCGGATACGAATGCGTTCCGGGCACGCTTCGCCATTGCGGAGATTCGTACACTGCGAGCGGCCGGGCCGTTTATCATAGTGGCCACAAACTAAAACCTGCCGCCTGGCTGTGCAACGGTAAGGCACACCATCCACGAGACCCGGCGGCGCATGCCGCGACATCTTCTATGAACTCCACTCCCGACGCTGTTTCCCGTCCCTCCATCCGCGCTTTGACCTTGCTTGAAGGGCGTGTGCTCGGCGTGCTCGTCGAAAAGCAGCACACCGTGCCGGATAGTTATCCGCTTTCGCTGAACGCACTGACTTTGGGCTGCAATCAGAAAACCGGCCGCGCACCCGTGATGAATGCGACCGAAGCTGAGGTGCTGACCGCCGTCGACGGATTGAAGCGGCTGAGCCTCGTGATGGAAGGCAGCAGCAGCCGCGTGCCGCGCTTCGAGCACAACATGAATCGGGTGTTGGGCTTGCCGAGCCAGTCGGCTGCGTTACTGACCACGTTGCTGTTACGCGGTCCGCAGACCGCAGCCGAATTGCGTTTGAACAGCGCGCGCCTGCATGGATTTGCCGACATCTCCTCGGTCGAGGCGTTTCTCGACGAACTGGCTGCCAACGATCCGCCGCGAGTGGCGAAGCTGGCCCGCACGCCGGGCGAGCGCGAAAATCGCTGGATGCATCTGCTATGCGGCGAAGTCAGCGCAAGCGATCTTGCCCAGCCTGGCGGAGACGATGAGGTCGTGCCGCTGTCGGCGTTCGAGGCAGTCAAAGCCGAACAGAAGCGGCTTGCCGACGAGGTGAGCCGGCTTCAGGTGGTGGTGCGCCGGATGGCTGCTGAGTTGGGGATTGAAGTTGAAGAGCTGCGCACGGAGGATTGAACCGCGATTGGCATTTGGTTTCTCGCACGCTGCGAGCGTTGGAACGTGCGAGCGCGCAAGAAACCAGAAACTAGAACTTATAGTTCACCGAAGCGAGCGTGTTGAGCTCGAATCTCTTTTCGGTAATCGGGCTATTCGCGGCGTCATGCTCCAGTCGCCCGAAGGTCGCGGAAACCGAGCCATTCCAGTGCTTCGAAAAGTCGTAAGTCACCTGGGCGTTCATATGGACGTCCCGCACGCCTGCACTGGTGCTGTACGTAGGCAATCCTGACGCCGCGCTCTGCTGCTCAGACACGCCGAAAAACGTCCGCGTATAAGTGCCATTCGCCCAGGTGAAGCCTGGTCCCACCGAGAACAACCAGCCGCCAACCGGGGCGGACGCCACGAAATCCGTGCTGATCGTCGTCCCCTGGTGATGCCCGGCGATATCCTGGTACAAGGCCACCGACCCGGTAAACGCCCACCACGTGTAGTCAGCGAAGAGCTTCAGTTTCGGTCCGCCATTCACATTACCAAGTCCATGCAGGCGCGGATCGTCGGACTCCTTGCGCATCTGGAAATCGAAGCTCAACGCAGCGCCCACGTGGTAGGCAGGGCCGCGCAGCACGTTCACGCCGAGCACGTCAGGGCCCTGCGAGAAAATCCGGTCGTCGTATGAGATGTCCAGCGCCGGGAACGGGAATACGCTCAACTGGCGGGACCCCGGGTACTTGGGCGTAATCACCACGCCAGGACCCACGCCGATTTTCCATTTGCTGCTGGTGGCCGCGCCGGTGCTGGCGTCAGTTGTCGCGTTCGGACTTGCATCGTCCGCGTAGGCCGCGCGTGCAGCGCAAAGGCCGAGCGCCGCGGCGAGCAGTAGCGACATACGTGCGGGCTTGCCGAACCTCAGCGTGGTATTCGCCGTCATGCGCGCTCCTTGCCAAGCGCCGCAAGTTGCCTGAGGCGTCGCGCCAAAGCCTTCGAGACGACCTGTTGTTTGCCGTCGTCGCCGCTATGGACGGCTTCGCTTTCGCGCAGGAATAGGGCGGTTTCACGCGCGACGATTTCGCGCTCGTTGTCCGACGTAATCATGTGATACGAATCATCCAGCCAGATTGTGCGTAAAAAGGCAGCGCCGATATTCGCGGCGACAAAGCGGGCATTGCGCGGGCTCGACGTCTCGTCGTCGATCGCGTGGACAATCAGACAATCGGTCTTGATGTCGCGTACCTGCGTGCGCACGCTCGCGGCAAGGCGGCTCGCCTGGTGCAAGGCCGGCAATGAAATCGTCGACGGACCGACTTCGCTGAAATCGCTGCGCTGCATCGCGCGAGCGATCTTTGCTCGTAGCGCTTCATTGCGCAGGCCGAACGGCGCCTCTTCACGGTAGCGCCAGCGTTTGCGCATTGGCGTGAAGTACGCCCAGTTGAGCAGGAAACGATACCAGGGGATCGCCCAGCCGTCGTATGAGAGCGTCAGCGACAACAACACGAGCGACTGCGCCCCTGGACGGCGATGCGCGAGAGCCAGCGCCAAGGCCGCGCCGATCGATAGTCCGCAGATCGAGACGCGGGCAAAGCGCCCGGCCAAAGCGTCGTACTCGCGCACGGCGGCTTCGAGCCATGCCTCCATTGCCTCTTCTTCAGAGCCGGCGCTGTAGCCTGGCAGGACCGGCGCGCACGTAGTGAAGCCTTCAGCATTCAGAAAGCGGGCGAGAAAACGCAATTCGAGCGGCGAACTCGACAGGCCGTGCAACATCAGCACGGCATGATCGTCGCCGGGTAAGAAGAGACTCGTCGGTTGACTCATGGATCAGGCTCCGATCCGTAGGACGAGAAACTCGCCGGCGTGGGTGGTGAACCGCTCGCACATGCACTCGGTCAGCTTCGACGGACCGTCGCCGCTTTTCAGGTGCACGCGATGGCTGCCAGGCCACAGCGCTTTGCTGAGCCGCTGGATGTCGTCGGGATCGACGTCGGTAAAGCGCGGGCCTGGCGCAATCTCGTTGGGCAGACGCGGCAGCATGCCTTGCGACTTGATGTCGTTACCCGGCTGTAGCGCGTTGCGCTCGAGCGCCTGAATGAAAATGAAAGTTCTGTGGTGATGGGATAGGTGGCGCAGCAGCCGATGCGTTTCGTCGACGCCGCGGCGCGCCAGCATGCGTTCGTTGTCGTGACGCAGCAGCATTTCATAGCGCGATTGCGCAACCGATGCGATCAGTTCGGCACGAAACTGCGAGCGGCGCAGGCGTTCAATCAGCACGATGACAATCAGCGTCACCAACGGATACGAGACCAGCAGGACCACGTCGGCGCGATCGAATACGGCGATGGTGGCGTAAGGCGGGACGAACAGATAGTCGGCGATACCGAGGCCGAGAAACATGACGGTGAGCGCCGGGGCCAGCCCGCAAAAATACTCGACCAGGGCCGCCGCGATACAGAACGCGGTGCCCGGCATGATCGGTCCCAGCAGCGGATGGAGTACCAGGCGTACTCCGCTCGCGATCGCCAATGCGGCGGCCGCGGTGAGCCAGACGCGGGTTCCCCGTGGTGCCCAACGACGGGCGTTTTGGACTTCCATAATCTTTTTTTAGGGAGCGATTGCGCTTCCCGATTGAGTGTGACACTGCGCTTTTAAGCGCAGGTCGGACGATACCATAATCGGGCGGACGCAAAGGCCCGGAAAGACGTAAATACCGGAAGGCCGGGCGGGGCTATCGTGTTTCGAATGGGTGGCGGAAAAACATACCTGTGAATAGGGGTATTCTCACCAGCGTGGATTGTGCAGGCAGTGTCCTTAAGTGACGCTTAAGGACCGCAAATTGAAGTTGATGCCATTTACAAATGCGTGGCGCGGCCGCTCAGGCATCGCGACTGCGTCGCGGTTCGGCGGACAGGGTTCGTTGGGTGCGATAGAAAATGCGCGGCGGCACGTTGGGTGAATCTTCTGCGAGCCGGTCGAGTTCGTCGCGGATCGCGGTGAGATAGTGGCCATCGCGTGCGTCGGCGTCACCGGCGAAGATCGCTTCCAGCCTGCGCCGTACAGCGCCATAGCGGGCCCCCGCCGCGCGATGCTTTTCCGCGCGCTCCGCATATCTGAGGAAGGTTTGCAGCGCGGCTGAGACCGCCGCCGCAACGCTCACGAAGCCCACAAAGATCCTGAGCGCCGGCGAGACAGCGGTCGAACTCAACGACGCAAACACGGCCGTCCCCACGAACGCGGTCAATGCCGTGACCAGCCAGCCGACACTGCGGTCTCGCGCTGATAGCAGGTCGGCCATGTCGTAATGGCTCATCTGGGATTCACGCGCGCGCCGGATCCACTTCAGCAGAAGCTGGTCTTCGTCGACCGGGGGCTCGTACGCAGTCAGGTTCTTCATCTCGCTCATCGGGGCTGTCCAGTATCGCAAGCGTAGCGCATGCGTTTGACGATACTGTGCCACATGAGTGCGACGCGCTGAAAGCCGCGCACCTCGCCCGGATCAGCCGAGCAGGCGACGTACCCGTGGAATCACTTCTTCGGCAAAAATGCGCATGTCAGTCTCGAACGGCTGGAATTGCAACATGAACAACTCGATCCCCGCACGATGAAAATCGGCGATCCGCTGCGCGACTGTGTCATAGCTGCCGACCAGTCCAGCCGCCGTACCGCCGTTCGAACCTACACGCGGCGTTTGCGCGAAGGTCTGGAACATCACCGCCTTGGGGTCGATGTTCGATTTCTGTTGCTCACGTAACGGGGCATCTTTTGCGGCCAGTGCGAACAGATGGGCGAGGTGCTGATCGGCGGCCTCGCCGGATTCGCGAGTGATGACGAAGGCCGATAAACCAAAACGCAACGGCTCATGCGGACGAGGGCGCTTGCGGCCGGAGACATCCGCGATCAACGCCTTGACGGCGTCCAGTGGCTGGCCGTTGATGAACCACACGTCGCCCTTGTTGGCGACCAGCTCCCGCGCCGGTTCCGATTCGCCGCCCACATAGATGCGCGGACGGCTGCGAAACGGATCCGCGGGACGCAATAGATAGTCATCCACATTAAAATGCTCGCCGCGAAAGCGCGTACGCTCGCCGCGCAGCAAGGAATCCACCACCGTGATCCATTCACGTCCGTACGCATAACGCGCGTCGTGCTCCGCGAAGCCGATACCGGCGCGCTCCAGCTCCGGGCGATTCCACGCGTTGACAAGATTGATCGCAAAACGCCCGCCACTGATGTGTTCGATCTGCTGCGCCATCTTCGCCAGCACCACCGGGTGATACAGATACGGCTTGATGGCGGCGATAATCTCGATGCGCTCGGTCAGTGCCGCGAGCGCAGCGGAGGCGGTCCACGCTTCGAGCTGATCGAAGTCGGGATTGTGCGGATTGATCGTATGTTGCGCGACCAGCACGGAGTCGTAGCCAAGCCGCTCGGCTTCGAGAACGAGGGATTTGTTCCGCGCCCACGACGCGTCGTACGGCTCATCGGGGTCCTGCAGCGCTGCGCGGCTGCCATGAACCAGCGCCCAGATACCGAAGCGGGGAGGGAGTGTCGACATAAAGCAGAAATCTCCACGGTAAAAGCGTGTGCTTCAACTCGCATCAAACCTCGAATGATGAGCGATGCCGCCGCCACGCGTTCCAATTTCTACCCATATCGATCGATGAAATCAGTCTTTGGCCGTGTGTCGTTCTTTTATATATTCAGCGATTCCGCATATTCACATCACATGGATCTCGATCGATGCCTCTCGCTTTCTCCGGCTCCCGAAGCCTGCGACGCCTCTGCGTATGCCTGACGTTGATCGGCGGCGTGCTGTCGACTGACGTGGCATACGCCAACGAAACGGTGTCGATCAGCTACCAGCGTTCATCGACGCTATTTATTCTGTTGAAACGCACTGGCGCCCTCGAGAAGAAGCTCAACGCGCTCGGCTATGACGTGAGCTGGCACGAGTTCTCGACGGGACTGCTGCAGTCGCTCAACGCCGGCAGCGTCGATCTGCATGCGGATGTGGCGGATGCCTTTGCGCTCTTTACGCAGGCCGCCAACGCGCCGTTGACCTACTACGCCGAAGAGACTTCGGCGCCGACTGCCCAGGCGATCATCGTGCCGCCGGATTCGCCGATTCATTCCGTGGCGGACCTGAAGGGCAAACGTGTGGCGGTGTCCAAAGGTTCAGGCTGCAACTTTTTGTTGCTGAGCGCTTTGGCTAAAGCGGGTCTGACGATCAACGATATACAGGTGCGCTATCTGGAAGCGCCCGACGCGCTCGCCGCATTCCGTGGCGGCAATATCGATGCATGGGCAATCTGGGACCCGTTTCTCGCGGCTCAGCAGCGTGAGGCGCATGTTCGCGTGATTGCGGACGGCAGCGGCGGCGTCGCTCAATACAACCGGTTTTATACAGCGACAACGGCCTTCGCCGACAAGCATCCGGATGTGCTGCGCGTCGTATTCGACGAATTGAACACGACCGGCAAGTGGGTCAAGGCGCATCCTCAGGAAGCCGCACAGATTCTCGGCCCGGTGTGGGGCAATATTCCTGGGCCGACTGTTGAGTTGGCCAATAGCCGCCGCAGCTACGACATCGTGCCGGTGAAACGCGATCAATTGGCCGAACAGCAGCGTATCGCCGACACGTATCGCGCGGTGGGGCTGATTCCCGCTACTTTGAAAGCGACGGACATCCGTATCTGGACGCCCTCGGCGAAGTGATTCAGGGGAGCCGCTGCATCTAGCAGCGGCCGGGCAAGAAGTTCTAAGGCCGCGCGAGCGGCCTTAGTCGTTACAGTTGAGCAGCAGTCGCGGTGAGGACTTCCTGATTCCGCGCCACACCAAACCTCTCCTTGTGCGCATTCCCATTCAGATAGAAATCACCGATAGCAGCTTCACGGATGATCGCCGGATTGTGCGACGCCAGCACGCGAGCATTGCGCCAGTAGCGATCGAAGCGACGCGTCTCGCTGGTCGCTGATGCACCGCCCACTTCGAACAACAACGTGGCCGCTTGCAGGGTTTGTTCGATGACGATTTGCTGCGCCTGAAAAGTCTGGATATCGAGGCGCACATAGGTCTGTTCATCAGTGCGACCTTCCTGCCGCGCAACTGACACTTCATCGATCGCGTTGGCTAGCGAAGCGCTGATGCTCTGCGTCGAGTAAGCAAGGCTCGCAAGCCGGCCGACTACACGATGCACCAAGGGATTGTCACGCGGGCTCGATTCACCCGGAATACCGAAGGTCCGCGTTTTACCCTGCGTGAACGCCACCGCATCGCGCAGCGCCGCACGACTGATTCCGGCAAGGTTCGCGACATGCAGTGCCTGATAGTACGCAGTAAGCAGACTGTTACGACGAGGTTCGGACGCGTTATACCGGCGGTACAGATTGTCGAGCGAGACCGGCACATGATCGAAACGTGCCGTACCGCTGCCGGTCAGACGCTGCCCGAAACCATCCCAATCGTCGATGCGGGCGAGGCCTGGCGCATCGGTTTTGACGAGTACGCGGACGTCGCTTTCGCCGTCGTGCGCGGTAACGTCGACCCAGTCAGCGTAGAGCGTGCCCGTGGTGTAGTACTTCTCGCCGTCGAGATGCCACGCCCCGTTGGTTTGGGTAAGACGCACGCTGTTGTTGGTCACGCCGGTGCGTTCGGAAACGGCGCCGCCGATAATTTCACCTTGTGCGATACGCGTGAACCATCGGTCACGCAACGATTCATCGCCGTTTTCCAGCAGCGATTCGATAAATCCACCGTGCACGCGCAGGATTTGCGGAAGGTTCGAGTCTGCTTCGCCGAGACGCGTGACCAGCGCAAAGAACGCTTTCAGGGAGATGCCTTCGCCGCCGAAGCGCTTGGGCACGCGCAGTTTGGTGTAGCCGGCTTCGCGCAGCCATTCCACCGGCGCGTAGGCCAGTTCCCGATTCTGTTCGCGTTCTACCGCGCCTTCGGCGATGCGGGCGAATACAGGTGCGAAGCGTTGGGTTAGTTCGTTTTCGCCGAACGGGTCTGCTGCGTCTGCGGTTGCAGGATTCGGGGATGCGTGTGATTCAGATGTTGACATGGGTTCTCCAGAGCGGGCCTGGCGCCGAGCGCAATCTGAGAACGGTACGGGAGGGGAAGGGGGCGGGCAACCAAGTATTTGGTTGATTCTTAGAACGGGGAGTGAAATGGTTTTTGTGCCTGCGCGGCGCTTGTTGTCTGTGTTCTTAGGGCTTTGGCCTTTCCTTGTTCTTGCCTTGGTGCCTTTCCTTGCATTGTTAGTGGTCTATTAGCGTTGCCCCTGTGCGG